>JAIL01000218.1 GCA_000725195.1 Snodgrassella alvi SCGC AB-598-O02 | reverse complement strand
GACGGTGCGCGCTGGGCAGGCACATTCGCATGCTACTTTAGGGTGGGAAACATTTTCAACCACCGGTGGATGCGTTGCAAACATTTTTTCACGCATGCTAATGATTTCCGCGCGTAAATAGGGCAGATCACGCTGTCGACTTAAAATTTCCTCTCGTGTTGATTCAAACCGCTGTCCTAAGGCAACATCGCCACCAATAAAACGAGCTCGGGTTAAGGCCTGATGCTCCCAGGTCCAGGCATTTTCCCGCTCATAACGCTCAAACGCCTGTATATGGGTAACGGTAAATCCTGAATCCCCATTCGGACGTAAGCGTAAATCAATTTCATACAGACTACCTGCTCCGGTAGGTACTGTGAGCCAGGTTGTTAAACGACGCGCTAAGCGCGTGTAGTTATCAATCGCATCAGGGTGATCATCATCATACAGGTAAACCAGATCCAGATCAGATGTATAGCCAAGCTCTTTGCCCCCTAGCTTACCATAAGCAACTACCGAAAAAGACGGCTGCTCTCGGTGTCTGCGTGGCAATTCCTGCCAAACTCTGGGTAAGGTTGACTGGATAATGACATCGGCCAAAGCTGATAGCTGATCAGACAATGCTTCAACAGTCCATAAACCAGCCAGATCCTGTACAGCCAGACGGAAAGTATAGGCATGCTGAAAACGCCGCAGTACATCCATTTGCGCTTCCACATCACCGTGGCAATCATCCAGTAAACCATTAAGCTCCCGTGCTGATTTTTCCCAGTCTGAATCTATTTGCATTAGCTGATTACTGAGTAATTCATCTAGCAATACCGGATGTTGTTGTAGATAGCTGGCTATCCAGCTACTCTGACTCATCAATTCGGCTAGTTTACTCAAAGCTTCGGGATGTTCATGTAAGAAAGCCAGATATGAACTACGTCGACCAATAGCTTCTATAAAATCCAACAGACGTGTTAAGGTTAGGTCGATATGATTGCTGCTAGAAGCAACCCGTAGCAATGATGGAATGATCTGATCAAAGCGGATTTGTGCCTCTGCTGATAATTGCCGGTACTGGCTGCTATGGCGTAATTGCCGCAAGCGTTGCAATATAGTTTCAGCATTGTAGCCATATGAATTGAGTAAAGATTTTTTTTCATCATCGGCATCATCATCCTGCCAAATGCGCGACATATCGCTATTTTCAAGACAATCATCTTCATCAGGATTGGTAAAAATAGCATTAAAGATTTCATTTACTTGCTGACGTAAGTCGTTTAATTCTGCCAGATACGCTGCAAAATCTTTAAAACCCATGCTTTGAGCCAGTAACAGCTGTTGTTCTGGATTGACAGGTAGCATTTGCGTTTGCTGATCATCCCAGTATTGCAGACGATGCTCTGTATCGCGCAGAAAAAGATATGCTTGTTGCAATATTTCAACGTGATGTTGTTCTAGCATACCTTGTCTAACCAGCTCAAGCAGGGTTTCCTGAGTGCCTTTTAGTTGTAAACTGCGAATCTGACCACCGCGAATTAATTGAAAAATCTGAGCAATAAACTCTACTTCTCTGATTCCGCCTGCACCCAATTTAATGTTATCAGCCATGCCTTTACGTCTGACTTCCTGCTGTATCTGTTGATGTAAACCGCGCATGGCTTCATAAGCATTGAAATCTAGATATTTACGAAATACAAATGGTCGCACCAGCTGAGCAATACCATTAGGGTAAGCAGTCACTATCCGCGCCTTAGTCCATGCATAACGCTCCCACTCCCGCCCCTGTTGAATCAGATATTGCTCAAGTGCTGTTTCATTCAGCACCAGAGGGCCGGCATCTCCATCTGGTCGCAAACGCATGTCAACTCTGAATACTTGTCCATCCTCGGTGATGTTATTTAACAGAGCAATAATTTTCTGTCCGACTTTAGTAAAAAATTCCTGATTACTCTTCTGTCGTTTGCCATCCGTATCTCCGGCTTCTGGATAAATAAAAATCAGATCAATATCGGAAGATACATTGAGTTCATATCCTCCCATTTTCCCCATGCCGACAACACTAAGATGCTGTTGTGCTGCACTGTAGCGACCAATTGGCTGACCATATAAACCAGCATAGTAATGGTGGGCATATTGTTCAGCAGTGTTAATAGCGAAATCGGCAAAATAGGTGATAGTAGTTGTTACTTCATTTAAATCGCTGACTCTTGCCAGATCGCGGGCAATGATATGTGCCATTACATAACGGCGCAGCAGGCGTAACTGACGTGCTAGTTCATCTTCATTTTCACTGTTCTGTAATTGTGCCCAGTCAGCGAAATTCCGGAAATCATCAATGGTTAGTTGCCGCTCCAGCCAGTGATAAACTTTATCTGTATTAAGTAACTGATTATCCAGCAAACGGCTTAGAAACAATGAATACGGACGAGCAGCTGCAAGAATTTGTTCGGGAGTCATAATGGCATTAATAAAAAAATGAATGCATGGTTTATCATACCGTCTGAAATTAATACTGTGAATCAGTAAATCAGAGACAACGATAGCCAATATGCCATTATAATATGAAATATTACCAGTAGTAATGTTTAAGGGAGTTTTCGTTTAAAGCAAAAATTCCCTTTATTTTATATAATTTTAATTACTAAGCAATTATTAAGAGTTAGTCGCCATTTACTCTTCAACAGAACCTCGTTTCAGTTCTTTGGCAGTAGCCGGACGAATATCTTTTACAGCTGCTTTGAAACGTATATGAAGACCGGCCAAAGGATGATTAGCATTCATTACAGCTTTATTATCAGACACATCGGTAACACGATATATGCGTACTTCACCAGTTTTCCTGTCTTTAACTGCTAATAGCAACCCTACATATATGTCATCTTTTTTGCCCGGAAGATTATTCAGCTGATCAACAAAAATAAGGTCTTCATCAATTTCACCAAACGCATCAGCCGGCGCCAGTTTTATATCGACTATATCACCAACAGTTTTATCATATAACTGTTCTTTCACCATAGGCATAATACCACGATAGCCACCTTGCAAATAACTGTACGGTGTTGGAGATTTTTCGATCAGATTATTATCAAGATCAAATATTTCCCATTCTATCGTCACTACAGAATTTTTAGTAATTCTCATAAGATTTTTCCTAATATTATATTATAAAAATATTACTGTGCTGAATATTACCAGTAAAAATCAAAAAAGGAAGTTTGCGCATACAGCAAAACTTCCTTTTTGATTTAATAATTGAATAATATCAGCAATTTAATGGTAATGGTGATCATGAGCCCTATGAACATGACCATGTTCCAATTCTTCCGCAGTAGCCGGACGAATATCTTTAACCGTTGCTTTGAAGCGGATACGCTGGCCAGCCAATGGATGATTAGCATCAACAACTGCTTTACCATCAGCAATATCAGTGATGCGATATACCAATACCTCACCAGTTTCCGGATCATCTGCTTCGAACATCATGCCCAGCTCTACATCAACCGGGAATACATCCAAAGGCTCAATACGGATCAAATCATCATCCTGTTCACCAAATGCGTCATCCGGTTCCAGTGTCACATCCACAACGTCTCCTACTGCTTTATCATGTAACTGTTCTTCAACCAAAGGAAAAATACCGTCATAACCTCCATGCTGATAACTAATTGGTTCTTCAGTTTTATCAATTAGCTGATTATCAGCGTCATACATTTCATAATCTAAAGATACAACAGAGTTTTTGGCAATTTTCATATACTTCTTTCTACTATTGAAAAGCTGACAAAGCAGCAAATGTTTTAGTTTAACATGGAAATACAATAGTCACATGTCACCATTTCAGGATTGCTTTTCATTCAGTCGCGCAATCATTCCAGCCAGAATACTTTTACCTTCGGCCTGACTGACTATTGGCTGGTTATTCTTACCACCAAGTAAACGAATATCTTCAGCGGGCATTTCTTCAATAAACCGGCTTGGTTCGTGAAACTCCCATGAACCAGCTCGCTTACGTTTATGACAGTGAGTTACCGTCAGTGTTTGGCGGGCACGAGTAATTCCAACATACATTAGGCGACGTTCTTCATCAATATTATTTTCTTCAACACTGTCTGCATGCGGAAATACACCTTCTTCACATCCAACTAAAAAAACATGTGGATATTCTAAACCTTTGGAGGCATGCAAAGTAGACATACTGACCATATCCGCTTCTTCATCCTCTTTACCCTCCAACAAAGTCATTAACGCTATGGTCTGGGCAATTTCCAGAATATTTTTATTATCTTCCTCTCCTTTTTTACCTATCCAGTTCAGCAGATCCTGAACATTACGCCATTTTATTTCTCCAGCACGTCCTTCTTCTGTATTGAGCAAATGATTTTCGTAAGCAATGTCTTTTAATAAATCATGTAACAGTACGCCCGCAGCATCAATGTGGGCGCGATACTGATAATCTTTCAGTAAAGCGATAAATTGCTGTAATGGTTCACGGCTTTTAGCAGACAGTGCAGTCAGTGCATCCATACTGCATGCAGCCACAAATAAACTACAGTGAGCAATTTTGGCATAATGATTTAATTTAGCCAGAGTCGTTTCCCCCACCCCTCGTCGCGGTGTTGTTACTGCGCGTAAAAAGGCCGGATCATCATCTGGATTAGCCAGTAAACGGACATAAGCGAGCACATCTTTGATTTCTGCTTTATCAAAAAAACTTTGTCCGCCGGATAACTTATACGGTATTCGCCGACTGCGCAATGCTTCCTCAAACACTCGCGCCTGATGATTACCCCGATATAAAATAGCGAAATCTCGATAATGTACGGCATCGCCACCAACCAACTTTTGATGAGCAATACGACTGACGACCAGATCTGCTTCATGTCCTTCATTATTGCAGGCAATGACATCAATCATTTCCCCTAAACCATATTCACTCCACAGTGTTTTGGGAAACAATTTTGGATTATTAGCTATCACCTGATTGGCAACACGTAAAATCCGTGCCGAAGAGCGATAATTCTGCTCCAGTTTAATAATATTCAGATTGGGATAATCCTGTTGTAGTAAGCGCAGATTTTCCATATTGGCGCCACGCCAGGCATAAATACTCTGATCATCATCCCCCACTGCTGTAAATTTACCATCACCACCAGTCAATAAACGCATCATGGCATATTGACAAGTATTGGTATCCTGACATTCGTCTACCAGTAAATAACGCAACCGCATTTGCCATTTGTAACGTATATCAGCCTGTTGTTGCATCAGAATTACCGGAATACGAATCAAATCATCAAAATCTACCGCCTGATAACTCATCAGCGTATCCTGATAAGAAGCATACAGCTGCCCAATCTGTCGTGTCCATGGGTCTTCAGCTTGTGCCACCACCATTTCCGGTGTCAATAACTCATTCTTCCATAATGAAATCTGATGCTGAGCTTTAAAAACCATTTCTCGGCCAGTACTCCCTAACAGCTCTCCAATAATTTTTGCTGCATCGGCACTATCTAAAATTGAAAACTGCTTTTTATATCCTGCTGCGGCAGCTTCTTCCCGCAGTAAACGCATGCCTAGAGAATGAAAAGTACATACCGTCAATCCTCGTGTTTGTGGCTTGGTAAGTAAATGCCCCACTCGCTCCTGCATTTCTCGTGCCGCTTTATTGGTAAAGGTAATGGCAGCGATCTGGTGTGCAGGATAATGTGCCCGTGTAATCAGATAAGCAATTTTTTCCGTTATCACCCTTGTTTTACCACTTCCGGCTCCGGCAAGGACAAGCAGCGGACCATCTAAATAATGAATGGCTGCATGTTGTTGAGGATTGAGATTTAACATATTCTAATTATTAAAATTGAAAAGAAAACCTAAAAGTCACTAGTCAACGTTCTCTCTTGATCGATAACTGAACAGAAACTTGATAATGCCGAGTATGATAGCAAATTCAAGCACCCTAAACATGATTATTAATTATCACACCTCAATTAAAATCACTTATTGTTATATTCAGAAATTCTATTATGCTGACAGATGCTTGTCTGATTGTACCACTGTGACTAAAGCCTATAGCTAGTCTAAGTTCAACCGGTTCGATGGAAAATACACTTTAGTAATAATTAATTAATAAAGATCTAAGCTAAAGTGAAACGTATCAAGATAAGATATCTGCAACGAAATCAATTTTGGCCATGTTCATATGGTTAAATCATTAAGTATTTACAGTCAATAATTTTGATATAACGGTAAATTTTGCTCCAGTTACAGCCTTTGATGAGGTGGACATTTTTGACAAAAATATAATAAGTACCATATCTTTGTCACTGAAAAATACCTTTTATCGCATTGATAATTTTTAAAATTTGGATTATTTTTTAGAAATTAGTACTTTTTCTTTGCCATAAACTTCTCACCGAAAAATACCGGTACTTCGCAGTTAACTACTAAGTTCCTCTTTTTACCCTATTCATAATTGTTGGTTAAAGCAATTGCTTCTGCTTGATTTTTACTAAAATGCGATTGCAGAAATGGTTAAGAGGATACTTACAGCTTTATACTTATTTATGATTACTCATCCAAAATGTAATCAATCGGTTAATTTTTGATTCTCTTTTTCATTAAACCCAATCAGCCAGATAATTATCATTCTTTCATAGAAATTATTTAATTGCTTTTGAGTTATTGTTCTATCGTTAATGTTTTAATGCCATTTGATAGCGTTTTAAGCCTGTCCATCTGCTTGCTCTGATCAATACATAGCATGAGTTTAGATTTCTATTATGTGCGATCTTTCCTTATTTTCTTCCTGCATCCCCCAATAATTTGGTTATTAAAACTCTTCTAAATATTACCGATTGGCTTTTACCGTCCTTTTTTACATTCTTGATTTTTAGCTTCTGATTTATAAAAAATAAAGTTTTGGTTTCAACAATATTATTGGCAGAATATTACTGAATTATTTTATGGATTAACTCATCTCATAGTATAAATTGAAAACATTTTTTAGTTTTTTTCAGTTATCATTTTGTCATTTTCATTATTAATAAGCAATTACTCTACCTATAGCAGTAATTCTTCTTTTAAAGCTGCCAGTCTATAGGTTTCAGTCCATGAGCTTGCAGATAGGCATTAGCTTGCGAAAAATGTTTACAACCAAAAAATCCACGGTAAGCTGAAAGTGGCGAAGGATGTGCTGCGGTTAAAACCAGATGTTTATTGCGGTCGATCATGGCACCTTTCTTTTGTGCATGGCTGCCCCATAGCATAAAAACCACATTTTCGCGTCCTCCATTCAGAGAAGCAATTACCCGATCAGTAAATGTTTCCCACCCTAAAGTAGCATGCGAATGTGCCTGCCCAGCGCGCACCGTC
>JAIL01000217.1 GCA_000725195.1 Snodgrassella alvi SCGC AB-598-O02 | reverse complement strand
CCCGCCAGCGCATCTGTTAAAGCTTTAGCGTCATTGTGAAGCTGGACATTGAGAAGTTGTAAATTTTTCAGTTCTGTTTCCAACGTTGTACGTTGTTTGGATTCCTTCTCATAGGTATTCTGCACTAGCTGGCTAAATCCTTGCATACGTTCATGCAATGGGTTGAGTAGCTGAATTAAACTGGCCTGATTCTGCTCACTAAATCGTTTACTTTTTTCTTCCAGAATATCATTAGCTAATGACTTAAACTGATCAGTAAGACTTGTACGTGCCTCATTTAATAAAACCAATTTCTCCTCAAAAGCTTCTCGCTCATGTTGTAACTGCGTCGACGCAAAGTTTTATGTGTTTGCTGTAAACTTGGGTCACTGGTTAGCATTTCACTTACTGCCCAGCCTGCACCGAAATCACGACAAATTTGCCGAAATGGCTTATCAGTAATACCGGCCATCGGTGCCAGAGCGAAAGGCGCATTAAGCTGATAAGAACCTATTTGCATCATTTAATCACATAAACTCAAAACTGCCCATATAGGCATGGGATTGCATTGTACAATTTTTAGGCAATAACTCCAATCCACAAATTCAAAGCCTTACTTGGTCGTATGTTTTGGATAACACCGTTACTTATTAAATAAGATTAATTCCAGATAATTGAGCCTATTTTTAGCTTGATTGTTAAAATACTTAAAATTACATTTAAAATATATTGGAACAATATCTGATCAATAGTCATTAGCTTAATACTCCTAATTAGATTAATCTGGAGATCATAAACAGCGGCTAAAGTCTCTAATTAACTGCAGCAAATAAAATAATTGAGACAATACAGATTTGATAACCAGTTTTTTTAGTTATCAATTTTTCTATGCTAGTTTTAAATAGTTTTCTATACCAAGCCAATTTTTCTCCAGTAATTTTTCAAAAATCATTAAAGCTGATCATACCGATTTTCACCAGATTAATTTGGCGATAATTAACTTATTGCGCTCTGAATTTGTAATTAGATTTTGCAGAAACCGCTGTGTATCAAAGTCGAACCAAAAATCTTATTTTTCAAATCTCGCCTTAAAATTCTATTTAAAAATTCAGTTTTCACCGCTGCTATAACACAGAAAACAAAAATAATGATATTGCCGATGCTTTTCTTGAAGAAGCTATAAATATTTATTGATTGGTTAGTAACCATAGAAAACACATAATTACCCAAAAATAAAATAATGGCATTGGTTTTATTCTAAAAAAACAATCCAATGCTATCGCTAAAGTCAGCTCAAAACTCTTAACCAAGAATTGTTAAAAGTTTATTAGATTATTTTAGTTCGGAATGATTTTGCGTGAGTATCCACTCTTCAATTTGCTGTTGAATTTTAGCTGCACTTAGACCCATCTGATCATGTAAGAGATTGGTATCACCATGTTCTGTAACCTTATCAGGTATACCCAAAACCAATACCGGACGGCTTAATCCAGATCGTGCCAATGATTCAAGTACGGCACTTCCGGCTCCGCCCATAACACTATTTTCTTCCAGAGTTACCAGATAATCATGCTCTTGAGCAAGTTGTAACAATAAATCTTTGTCCAGAGGCTTAACAAAACGCATATCTGCCACAGTCGCATCAATCACCTCTGCGGTGACGAGTGCCGGTTGCACCATACTGCCAAAAGCTATCAAGGCAATTTTCGAACCCTGTCGATGTATAATTCCTTTGCCAATAGCCACGGTTTCCAAATCAGTACCTGCATCAATACCTGTTCCCACACCACGTGGGTAACGCACTGCTGTAGGTTGATCAAGTTGATAACAACTGGATAATAACAGCCGACATTCATGCTCATCACTGGGCACTGCTATCACTAGATTCGGCACACAACGCAGATAACTCAAATCATAGATACCAGCATGAGTAGGTCCATCTGCACCAACAATTCCACCACGGTCAATGGCAAATAAAACCGGCAAATTCTGTAAAGCAACATCATGGATCAACTGATCATAAGCTCGTTGCAGAAAAGTGGAATAGATAGCCACCACGGGCTTCATCTGCCCACAGGCCAGACCAGCAGCGAAGGTGACAGCATGCTGTTCCGCAATCCCTACATCAAAGTAACGTTGTGGATAGCACTGTGCAAATTCAACCAAACCACTTCCTTCACGCATGGCCGGGGTAATCGCCAGTAAGCGCTCATCCACCGCAGCCTGATCCAGAATCCATCGTCCAAAAATTTGTGTATAAGTCAGCGGCATTACAGAACTTGATTTACTCAGACCATGTGCCGGATCAAATGCACTGACAGCATGAAAGGCAACCGGATCATTTTCGGCAAGCTGGTATCCCTGCCCTTTTTTAGTCATGACATGCAGTAGCTGTGGTCCCTTGCGATTACGAATCTCCTCTAAGATTTCTACTAACTGGATGACATCATGACCATCAACCGGCCCTGTATAAACAAATCCGAAATTATCAAATAATGATAACGTATCGGAATCAGAACTTTCTTCTATTAATCCCTTAATCTTGTTTTCTACTTTTTGCGCTACATCCAGAGCACCCGGTACTAAACCTAATACTCGTTCAGATTTATGTTTGAAAGACTTAACTAGATCCTTCACTTCATGTAAGGGATTTCTTGCCAAATATTTGGGTAATGCTCCAACATTGGGAGAAATTGACATCTCATTATCATTAAGAATAACCAGTATATCGACGTCCATATCTCCGGCATTATTTAATGCCTCAAATGCTTGCCCACCAGTCATCGCACCATCGCCAATAATAGCTACACTTCTATTGGGTTTAAACTGTAATTTATCTGCTATGGCCATGCCTAAGGCAGCACCAATGGACGTAGACGAGTGACCGACGCCAAAGGCATCATATTCAGACTCACTAAGTTTTGGAAAACCAGACAGACCTCCATACTGGCGCATCGTATGCATACGCTCTTTACGTCCGGTCAGAATTTTATGCGGATAACTTTGATGACCGACATCCCATACTAAATGATCTTGGGGAGTTTGATAAACATAATGTAGCGCGATAGTTAACTCTACTGCACCAAGATTACTGGCAAAGTGACCGCCAGTTTTACTCACAGAATCAAGCAAATAGGATCTTAATTCGTCGGCCAACTGTGGCAATTGTGACTTTTGCAGGCGCCGTATATCTTGTGGAAACTCAATCTTGTCTAGCAGGGGAGTAGGTGTCATGTTCAAGCTTCACTTATTTATCAATGCAGTTTCCAAACTGCATTATTTAACCATATTTAACCGATTATATAGCAAATTATATAGCATCATAATAATATTAAATACCGAAAAATTTTAGAACACAAAAATAATCATCCCTACTACCGCGATACTGCAATACAGCAATAACCATTATTCACGATGATAGGGATGATTATGCAAAATGGATTGAGCGCGATATAACTGCTCGGTTAGCAAAACCCGAACCATGCCGTGTGGCAAAGTTAAACTGGAAAGACGCATTAGTAACCGTGCCCGATCCTTTAAACTTGCAGTCATACCATCAGCACCACCAATTACAAAACATAAATTCTCACCTTGCTGTTGCCATTTTTTTAACCAGTCGGCCAATTCCATAGACGTAGGTGCTTTGCCACGCTCATCTAAAACAATTAAAAAACTTTGCGGTGGGATTGCCGCTAAAATACGTTCTTCCTCAGCGGCCATACCCTGAGCTGCACTGACACCAGCACCACGTTTTTCTGGCCTAATTTCTTTTAATCTAAATTGAATATCTCGCGCAAATCGTTTACTGTATTCAATAACTGCCTGATCTACCCATTTCGGCATTTTTGTACCGACTGCTAACACTGTAATATTCATGGCAATTTTAGAAATATAAATCTTCTGTAGATAGAAAATAACCTGTCATACTGGTTCCGGTTTTAAATAAAATATTCATTATCACACTAACTAAAGCAGCGCACGAATCCATATTAATTATCATTTAAATTATAATGATTGCTACATCGCACTAGTCAGCTGCTTGCCACGGTTTTGCTACACCATTGTGAAAAGAAGGTTTTTCACCACCCCATAATGCTTCAATATCATAATAATCACGTACTGCAGGTTGCATAACATGCACCACTAAATCCCCGGCATCTACCAACACCCATTCACCACTGTCCAAACCTTCAGTACTAATAATCTCAAACCCCGCCTGCTTTAATTCAACTGCAACATTATTAGCAAGAGCTTTGACCTGTCTAGTACTATCACCGCTGGCAACAATCATTCGTGCAAACAAAGAAGTTTTAGCTGATGTGTCTAGTACAATAATATCTTTACCTTTGATATCTTCCAACGCATTAACAGCAATGGCAACTAAAGTATCCCATTGCGCAATCAAATCCTTATCCATAAAAAACTACCTTATTTTCTTTCCATATTCAGAAAAATGACTAAAGACACAAATTATGCCTGATAAAGGCCTTGCTGGTCGTTATATTCTGCCACAGCCATGGGAACATCATGACGAACTCCATCTGGCCAATGAGAGCGAATACAGGTTGAACTAATTGGTAAATAATCGGCCTTTAGAATAAAGGCCCTGCCACCATCATTACCATCAGGCTGAGATTTGAATTTGTTTAAAGCATCAGCAAGCCATAATTGTAACTGTGCTGGTACTGAGGCAATTGTAGCATTGCCCCGAGCAGCAATAGCCAAATTAGTACATTCTAATAACGACTGATAGCGGTACCAAGCCGGTAATTGTAATAACGAATCCATCCCCACTAACCACCAAATTTGTGCCTGCGGGAACACTTGTCTAAACCGTGATACCGTATCAAAAGTATAAGTTGGTCCCTTACGTAACAGATCACAATCAGACATACTGAAACGTTTATCAATAGCGATAATACGTTCCACCATATCTTGCCGTTGTGTATTAGTTGTATTTGACTTTATCTGTTTATGATAGGGCTCACCTGCCGGAATAAAAATGACACTTTCTAATTGCAATTCATCTGCAAAAGCACGTGCAATATGCATATGACCATTATGAGGAGGATCAAATGTACCGCCAAACAAACCAATACGTTTCATACAATAGCGTTTTCATCTCCATTTATTACGACAGTCAACTGACCCGTAATCGGATCAATCACCAAACCATGCACCTTAATTTCTGGCAACATCAAGGGATGTTTACGTATCATATTAACAGAATATGTAATTGCATCTTCAACCCGATCAAAATCCGTCAGCCATTTGTAAAAATCAATGCCTGCATTTTCCAATGTCTCAATACATTCATTAGTAATACCACGACTACGCATTCGATCCAGCATATCCGGTACATGTAAAGCCTGCATGCCACAATCATTATGACCAATTACCATAATTTCATGGACATTCATTTCAAATACAGCTAACAGCAATGAACGCATAACTGAACCCCATGGATGAGTGATTAGCGCTCCGGCATTTCTAATTACTTTAGCATCACCATTTTTCAGCCCTAAAGCACGAGGTAGCAAATCCAGAATACGGGCATCCATACAGGACACAATAGCAAGATTTTTTTCTGGATATTTATCAGTAAAAAACTGTTCATACTCGCCAGCACTGACGAACTTATGATTAAAATCCATAATTTCTTCAATTAAAGACATCTTGTATCCTTTCCCTTGTATGCACATGCTGAATTGCAATCAGCTTTTTAATTTATCAATAATTTAAACCATTATACCGTCAATCAGCACCTTATTTCATGCTGTGGTAATTTTTAAAAACCAAACTCGTGTTGCAGAACAATCAGTAACCTATTATATTATAGAAATATTTCTATACTTTCATACCCCATTCACAAATTAAAGATGATATAAGTGCCTTTATTATCCGGCATGAACAAAATTCTAATTATTGATTTTATCTAATAATCAGTATTTTATACGTCTTAATATCAAACATGATGAGGTATTTTGAGTAATATCCAATATTTTTCTGCTTGTTTTCTTACCAACATATTCTCTTCTAGCTCACTTTAGTCTGTAAGTCTCAGCAAAGAAGATAAGAGTATTATTTCGCTATCTTGTTCTGATAAACCTTACTAACGGCATATATAAATTTATAATATTATGTATACCTTATATCTAAGGGATTTAATTACTTATTAAATACCGGATCCAATAAATTACTCATTCTTTCCCTTATTATATAAACTTGAATCAGCTTAAAGATAGAAAAAATAGTAGTTAAAAAAGTAATTTCACGGCGAACGAATTCAGATTCGAATTATAAAGTAGCAATGGCAAAATATCTGGTTTTTTACAGGGCAAATTGATTTGCTTAGCTTGAGGATTAGCTCCATTTTTAATATTTATTTGATTTTATTACAGTCAAAATTTTACCCAAAAATAACAAAAGCAAAGTTAATTATGAAGAATATATTCAAATTAATTAGTTTTATTGTTCTATTTATTTTGATTGTTATGTTAACGCATAAATTATTGAAATGTATTTTTTTAATAAAAAAGCTGAATTAAAGCGGAAAGATAAGAGTAATACACTATTAATTAACGTATATATTAAACATATTCAGCATTATTCTCATAAACCATAATTCAAAAATGAGCCCACTTCTTTCCAAAAGATTCATATAAATCTTAAATTTACAGCATTTTTCAAAATAAATTTACCAGCGATTTTTACATTAATCGTATTTTATAAAAAATTAGGCAGTCATCAGACTGCCTAAGTAAATAAATAACTAAGCGCCAAGCCACAATAGCTTAAATGCCCATAATGCCGCAATAATCCACACCATATAAGAAACGTCTTTAACCTTGCCACAAAAAAGCTTAATTAAAGCATAGCTGATGAAACCCATAGCAATACCATCAGCAATAGAATAAGCAAAAGGCATGAAAATCAATGTGAAAAATGCCGGTGCTGCCTCTGATACATCTTTCCAGTCAATTTCTGTCATACTTCGCATCATCAATACCCCCACATATAGTAATGCAGGAGCAGTAGCATAAGCAGGAACACTGGCCGCCAGCTTAGAAAACCATAAACTTGCCAGCATTAGAATTCCAACTACAACTGCTGTTAAACCAGTACGACCACCAGCTGCAGCACCAGCTGCAGATTCAACATATGCAGTAGTAGAAGATGTACCTAGACCAGCTCCGACCACAATCGCCGTAGAATCGGCCAGAAGTGCTTTTTTTACCCGTGGTAATTTCCCATCGACGAGCAAACCTGCACGACCAGCAACACCAATCAGTACCCCGGTACTATCAAACAAATCAACAAAGAAAAATACAAAA
>JAIL01000216.1 GCA_000725195.1 Snodgrassella alvi SCGC AB-598-O02 | reverse complement strand
TTATATCGCTAACCATATTCAGTTAAAACGGCCAATGAAAATCATAATTGATGCCGGAAATGGTGTAGCTGGTGCCTATGCGGGGGACTTATATCGAGCTATTGGCTGTGAAGTAACAGAAATGTACTGTGAAGTAGACGGGCATTTTCCCAATCATCATCCAGATCCGGCCAAACCAGCCAATTTGCAGGATTTAATCGCACAATTGAAAAAAAGCGATGCAGAAATAGGTTTGGCATTTGATGGAGATGGTGATCGACTTGGTGTGGTGACGAAAGACGGGCAAATAATCTATCCCGATCGCCAATTGATGTTATTTGCTGCTGATGTATTAGCACGCAATCCTAATGCGAAAGTTATTTATGATGTCAAATCTACTCGTTTGCTAAAACCGTGGATTGAACAGAACGGTGGCATAGCCATTATGAGTAAAACGGGACACAGCTTTATTAAAGCTGCAATTAAAGAAACAGGTGCCCTACTGGCTGGTGAAATGAGTGGTCATGTCTTTTTTAAAGAACGCTGGTTAGGTTTTGACGACGGATTATATGCTGGTGCCCGTTTACTGGAAATACTTTCCGCTCATCGCGATCCTTCAGCCATTTTAAATGGTTTACCCCAAGGCATATCCACCCCGGAATTAAACATCACCGTACCAACTGGACAATCTGGTCATCAAATCATTGCTGAACTCGCACGAACAGCGCAATTTAGCGAAGAAGTTGAGCGAATTACTATAGATGGATTACGCGTTGAATTTAAGGATGGTTTCGGTTTGATGCGCGCATCAAACACCACTCCTGTGCTTGTATTACGCTTCGAAGCGGATAATCAACAGGCTCTGGATAGAATCATGGCACAGTTTAAAGCAGTCATTGCTCAGAACCCTGAATTGCATTGGCATTAATCAGAATAGATTGAATTTAAAAAGCGAAAATAATAAAAACGGCTAACTAGTGTAGCCGTTTTTATTTATACAAAAATCAGTTTATGCTGCTTTAGCTTTACTACCTGTTTCACGAACAACTAATGTCAGCACAAAAGCCAATGCTAGACCGCCGACGAAAACCATGTCTGCAGATTGGAAAACTTTCAGAGTTAACTGACCACCCTCAACTTCTTTCAAATGACCAATCAACATACTAAATAAATTAGTCACAATGGCACTGGTCACAAATACGATAAAGTTAATCACACCAGTAGCAGTACCCTTTACTTCATCTGGATTAACTTCCTTAATCATAGTATAAGGAATCATCGCCGCCCCAGAGAAGATACCGAGTAACAGACCCATTACATAATTAGGCATACTATTAGGCATATAAACAATAACACCGCCGGTTATCAGCATCATAATAATACTGCCCAATACGACAGGTTTACGACGACCAATACTGTCGGAAATATAACCCAGAATAGGACAACCAATTACCCAACCTAACGGAACCATAGCAAGGCGTAAAGCAACATCACTAGGATTAGCGTTTAAACCATCAATTAAAAACTGGCTGCCCCAAGCAATATTACCCACATTGGTTGGCATAAACATCATGGCACTAATAATCGCGCAAACATAGGATTGAGGATTTTTCAGAACCACCAGATACGGCTCAGTTAAACCGCCCCAGTTAATTTTACCTTCTCTGGTACGTGGCGTAATCAAAACAGAACCAAAGAAAATAACCACCAGAACACCAGCGGAAACCATCCAGAACATTTGCCAGGTCAGAACCTGATTTTTAATAATTGGCGAAACAACCGCTTGCCCCATAAAACCACCGAGCATACCAAAGCACTGAGTCATACCCACAGCGGTAGCAAGCCATTTTTTCGGGAAGCCGCGAGTCGCCAGAAACACTGCGCTGGTGAATGCTAAGCCGGAACCTGCACCCTGTAAAAAACGACCTGATTTAGCCGAGAAAACAGTACCGGAACAAAACAGTACGCATCCCAAAACTACCAATAATATCCCTAATGAAGCTGTAAAGCGTGGCCCAATTCGATCAAGTAAAACGCCTGAAACCAGAGCAAAAAAGGCATATGAATAAAAATACAGACCAATAATACCGGCCATTTCAATACTAGAAATATTCAGAGTAGCAATAATTTCCTGCTGCATAATGCTGGGAGCAGAACGCAACGCATATTGTACAAAATAAAAAACCGTACACATAAACCAAGCGATAATAAAAACCGTATTCAACTGCTTGGATTGATCGCCACCGGCTGGAGAAATCGTTTTATTAGGATTCATAGTATTCTCACTTTCCGTGATCCTGTTTTCGAAAAAGCTAAATAAAGCATTTTTATATTAGCAAGCAGCAAAATTGATGTATATATAGATAATTTCCTCTCTCCTTATTTAAATATTAATGAATTTACATTATTTTAAGTTTAATTTTATTAATGGCTAAGAAACTAAAATTAACTTAACCAAAAATTTTTACAAATTTCACCTATACAAATGAAAATTTAGTCTTTTTTGGCGCAATTAGCAATACCTTTAATAAATTAAAAACAATTTATAAAGAAATATTTACCTATAATTACTAAATAGAACAAATAAAATATGAATATAGGTTAATTTGAAGTTTTTGTGAGAAATTTCTGCCAGATTCTGCCTATTTTTACAAACATAGCTTTGCTAGAATTTCGACAAAATTGAGAAATATTTAAAACACTATAAGATTTAATATTCATATTATTTATATGATAATGAGATCTAATATGCCCTTTGTGACTAAACCCTTTACACCGAACCTTACTCCAACACAGACAAAATATTAACCATTGTTAAATCATTATTCTTATGCAAACACCGACACATCAATATGGCTAAAGATTGAGCAATCTTTTCCTGTTTCGATTCCACCATAGCAACTGATGTCGTTAGCGTTAAGATGGGCATTTTAATCCTGCTGCAATTTTGTATTTTTGTTGAATATATTTAGAGAATGCCCAATCCAGTAACTTGGCCATCTTGAGCCTGTACCAATATTGTTGACTATCAACGCTACAATAACCAACAACACAGATCCAATCAGCACTGGCGTCAATAAGAAAGAATAATCAGTGATTCCAGACATGATAATAAGGATGGGGTTTGCCCCCGCAGGTGCGTGGACGACACGCAGCAACTGCATCAATGCAATTGATATCCCCACTGCCAGTGCCACGGTTAACATCCCATCACCAAATAAATTAATGGCTAGAAGCCCTATCAGAGCCGAAACGAAGTGTCCCCCAATGACGCTCCTCGGTTGTGCCAATGGAGCTTTAGGCAGTGCGAATAGCAAAACGCATGTTGCACCAAACGGAGCCATAATTGATGGAACTCCCGCCCAATAAGTCACCGCAAGCAAAACTGAAATCCCAAACAAGCCACCAACAAAGCCTCTCACTACCGATAAAAAATCGGGTCTAGGTTGCATGGCCTCTCCACCTTTAATTTTTTTTAACATAAGGATCTCCTGTTCATTTTTTACTATTTAGTTATAAAAATGAAACAATAAAGTTTAAATAAATAAATTTTGTATACGTTATCGTATATTAATACTATATTTAAATACTCAAATAATCAAATATTATTATTAATTATCCTATATTGTTTTATGATAATATGAACACGTTAATCATTTGGAAATTGCAAAAATGAAACTGAAACCTGAAATTATAGAAACTATACTTTCAGCCGCCGAATCGCTATTTAATGAACAGGGATATTTCCCTGTTAGTCTAGAACTTGTCGCAGAAAGAGCAGTTGTCTCGAAGAGAACACTGTATAAATACTTTGGTGACAAAAATAGACTTGTATGTAAAGTGTTGGAGAAGCGGGATGCATTTTTCAAGCAATCACTAACAGATGTAATTGCAGTTTTCTCAGGGAAAAAAGATAAAATTAATGCCATTATTTCCTGGCATATTAGATGGTTTAATGATAAGAATTATCGTGGTTGTATGTTCGTTCGGGCTCAGGCTGAATATGGTAATAAAAGCGAAGAAATATGCGCCATTGTTAGAGAGCATAAACAATGGATTCAAGATGCGATCCATCAGTGTCTAGGTGGAACAGAACAATGTTTGGAGTCCGCTCTGCTAATTATGTTAATACTTGAAGGAATGATCTCATATACCTCAATTTATGGTATTGAAGGGCATGATTTTGAAAAGGAAAAGATGTACATATATGATGTAATAGATGGTATTAGCAGTACCGATCAACATACAGAATGATAGAAAGTTTATTAATTCCAGTAGGTTATCATTATTATTTTCAGTGCTTGGATGCCCATAAAAGTCCATGAAATTCTACGGAAAATTAGTCTATAAGATTAGTTGGCATGAAACTATCCCTTAAAATAGTACTGTAAGAAAGTAGAAAATTCTCTATGATATTTTTAAAGAGAATTTCAATATGAAAAAATTTCAGGGCATCAAATTGTATCTATCTATAAAGAGGCTAAAGCTGGCAAACCTGTAAAAGAGCTTTGCCTGAATATGGTATGGCAGTGTTAACCTTTTATAAGATGAAATGTCACTATACAGATTTATGAATAAATACTGCTTATATCAATAGATAAATATTGATCTTAACAAATAAAAGAAATAGGATTAATTATTGTTTTTAATGACGAACTATTACATTCATGAGTAATTCAATTTTTTATGTGCCTGACCAAGATGAACTTCCGCTCGATATAACTTTATAAGTGGAAAATCCATCTTACTCAGACACACAATGGCCTCTATTTAAATGGAAGCATTAATAAAAGCCTCTAACTGACCCTTACTTAAAGTTCCAACCTTAGTAGCAGCGGCCTCGCCATTTTTAATAATCAACAATGTAGGGATTTGGCGAATACCAAATTTCGCGGGTGTTTGCGAATTTTCTTCAACATTGATTTTGACGATTTTTAATTTTCCCTGATATTCGGGTGCAATACTTTCCAGAATGGGAGCAATCATTTTACATGGTGCACACCATGGCGCCCAGAAATCAAGAAGAACCGGTAATTGAGACTGTAAAACTTCTTTTTCAAAATCTGCATCTGTTACGTTTAAAATTAAATCATTGCTCATTTTAGTTTCCTTAAGTATTTTGATCACATCTACTAAAATATAGACTACCAAATCCATTTACAAGCTAAACTCTCAATAAATTTGCTACAACCATGCTTTCAAAATTTAGCTTCATCAGATAACATTTTAACAATATTTAAGTTATCTTTTAAAAATATCTATCATTTTTTAATGGTAAAGCATCTATATTCAACAATTATTAAAATTTCATGAAACACTAAAAAAATATCAATCTATCTTATTCTAAATTCGAATAATTAAACTGGAAAAAGGATTATTATCAAAAAAATGATTGTTTATTTGATTTTAATCATTTTTTCCAGTTTATCTGATAAACTCTGCACCATAACTTCTTATTATTTTTTTATTTAACTCATACCTAATGCTTTTTAATAGTCAATTCACCTAACAAATTCAGATAAATGGTATTTAGACTAACAGATCTAATTAAAGTAATTATTTACAACACCTCGTTTTTTTAAATTTTTGTAATAATAACCTGTTTTCAATTCCTTAGATTTAGAGTCTAGATAATAATCTAGATGTTCAAAATTGGGACCAAATATATATATAAAGTATTTATCATGATAATAATTTTGCCAGCCAACAGCAACAAAATAATTTTCATTTAGCCAAAAGATTGCTTCCAGCAATTCTGTTGATCCAAAACGAAAGATCTTTCTTTTGGTTTTATTCTTACGATCTACCAAAAAAACTTCTTGGCTACAACAATCCATTCCATCAAAAACGTATTTATCTTTCTCTTTACTAACATCCAAAAAACTAATGTATTTTTGTTTACTGGGTGAATAATCATAGATTTGCGGAATATAAACATCATCTGTAGTAGGCTCAAATTCATTGATTTTTTCGTACTGATTAATAGGTGCAGCTCCTTCGCCAATATAAAAATCAGCTATATTCAGATGATAAAAATCTAACCAATCCTGTATGGCTGGTTTAATTTTAATAGCTACTGCATCAGGTATTTTAGAGTCGTTTTTACCTGAATTAATTACCTGTCTGATATTTTGCGAATCTATGCCATTTAGATTGTGAGTTGTTCTTGTTAAATTCATAGAAACAACTTGATTTTCAGTGGTGACAACAAGTGTATCTGGTCTAATGTTTAAGCAGATGATAGCAACTAAAAAAATTATATTCATAAAATAAGCGATATATTTCATATAAAAACCGCCTCATTATGCGTATATTATCAATACTAGTACCAACCAGATAATGAGTTGACTTGGTATTTAAAATTTAATTTTTCTGTCATATAAAACCACTCATTAAGAAAAATAATAATAGATCCTAAATGGATTGTTACAGTAGAAATTTATATCATGTCTACTAAATTTTTATATTCAAAATAACTTTTAATCTGTATAGATACTTTTTTATCTTTCAGTTCATCTCAGCTTGTTATATCTATTTAAAATATAGTGCTTAGAATTATCTAAATCATCAACTAAATAAATCACAAAATAATTCAATAGAATAGATCTATAAAAATTCATCAAAGCAAACTCAAAGCCTGAGCAAGATCGGCTTGAAGATCACTGGTATGTTCCAGCCCTATTGATAAGCGAATCAAACCCGGTTGAATTCCTGCTGCGAGCTTAGCTTCCGGTGCCATACGTGCGTGAGTAGTTGTCCAAGGATGAGTAATAGTTGATTTGACATCGCCAAGATTAGCAGTTTTACTGAATAGAGTTACCTTATCTATCACCTGCCATGCAGCTTGCTCGCCTCCCCTGACCTCAAATGCAACCACAATACCGCCGCCCTGCTGCTGTTTCTCAACCAGAACTTTCTGTGGATGATTGGGCAATCCAGTATAGTGCACATTGACCACTTGAGGCTGAGTAGATAAAAATTGTGCAATCTGCAAAGCATTAGCACACTGTTTTTCCATACGCACATAAAGTGTTTCTAAACCACTGAGTAAAATCCAAGCATTAAATGGTGCCAATACTTCTCCAGTTGTCCGGACATGTAAATAGATTTTATTAATCAATGATTCCTTGCCACATATAACACCACCCATCACCCGACCCTGCCCATCAAT
>JAIL01000215.1 GCA_000725195.1 Snodgrassella alvi SCGC AB-598-O02 | reverse complement strand
AAGGGGTGGTCATTTGCTGACATTTTTCCAGTTCTTCTTCATTATGAATTTCCAGTAAAACCGTCATACCCAGTTCATGAGCTATACTTTCAAATTCGAGCAATTGCGACTGGCTAAGTGCTGCTGCAATCAATAAGATGGCATCAGCATTTTGTGCGCGAGACTGGTAGACCTGATAAGCATCAACAATAAAATCCTTGCGTAAAACCGGTAACGAGCAGGCATTACGGGCTTCGTTAAGATAAACAAAACTACCCTGAAAATATTGTTCATCGGTCAATACAGATAAACATGCTGCTTTCCCTTGTTCATAAGCCTGCGCAATCAAAGCAGGATAAAAATCGGCACGGATAAGTCCCTTAGATGGACTGGCTTTTTTAATTTCTGCAATGATGGCGGCCTGTCCAGAACGATGCCGTCTGTGAATAGCATCAAGAAAATTTCGAGCTGGTGCCTGATTTTCAGCTTGAGTACGTATTTCAGCTAAAGAAATAGCCGATTTCGCCACTTCCACTTCTGTTTTTTTAGTGGTTAAAATTTTATGCAGAATATCACTCATATATTTGTCCCGAATCTGGTCTGAATACTAATTAAATAGTAGGAGGAATTTTGTTAGCTAACTATAAAAGGAAATTTTTTTTAAAAATTTTTAACGATATTGGTTAAAAACTAGGTTCTTCACTAATTTCAACTTTCAGTAGCTGAAATAGTGCTCGAAAAGCTTTGGGTGGTTTATTTTCGGCCTGTTCTTTTCGAGCATTGCGGATAAGGGTTCTCAGACTATTAATATCAATATGTGGATATTGAGTAATTAATTCAGTCAGTGCCTGATCATCCGCTATTAACGTTAAGCGCAAATTTTCGAGACGTTGCAAATAAGCATTATGTGCATTATTTTCGCCTTTAAGGCGAGAAAGATAACGACTGATTGGCGCGGTATCAATTTCCCGCATTAACCTACCGATATATTGTGCCTGACGTTTCAGTGCACTGTTGGACGTAATTTTCTGATAAGTTAAAACAGCCTCAAACAAATCTTCTGGTAAGTCTATTTTTTTCAGAGTATCAGATGAAAGTCTAGTCAGTTCCATACCCAGAGCCTGCAAATCATTCATTTGCTTTTTCATCTGAGTTTTACTGACCCATTCTTCTGTCATGTCTGACTGGCTGTCAGAATTATGTTTCATAGATAACGTTTCTCAAATAGTGTTCATTCAGATTCAGCTATTTTAGCAAATATTTTTGCAATGCATTTATTTTCCTCGTGTTTCCTATGGTGTTGTTTATATACATTGAATAGAAGTTAATCAGTTTGTTAATAAATTAAACAACACAAAACGATCTAATAATCTAGTAAGTTACCTGATTTATTGTTAAATTCTATTCAAAATAAGTATCATAATTTCATGAAAAAAATGAATTGATTGATGGATTTTGTTGTCTTTATTCATTGTTATAAGCAGATTTTACCTTTATAGGTTGGGACTCACTTCAGCAAATATTTTATTGGTCAATTGGGGGGGGATTTGTCATTGTTCTGAATTGCAGAAATTTTTCAGCTGGCAGATTCATTAGTGAGCTGATGGATTATTCTGTCATTTAAAAGGCGCTGCCAGTTTATATACAGCATGCTAAAATACACTCTCAATTGCGAAAGAGAAAAATATGTTTCACCACAATGCTGAACAGTTACAAAATTTAGGCCGGCAGGCTTTGGAGCAAGCGAAAAAACAGGGTGCTACAGCGGCCGAAATTGATATCAGTGAATCAGTTGGTCAAAACGTACAGGTTCGACAGCAAGAAGTTGAGCATATTGAGTATCAACAGGATAAATCACTGGATATAACAGTTTATTTAGGACAGGCTAAAGGCCGTGCCAGTACTGCCGATTTCAGTGGTCAGGCAATAAATGATGTTGTTGCTGCTGCCTTAAATATTGCGCGTTTTACGGCTCAAGATGAATGTGCCGGATTGGCGGATCCTGCTTTACTGGCGACTGAATTCGGCGATATTGAGGCATTCTTCCCGTGGGTATTAAGTACTGATGAAGCCATTGCAATTGGTAAACGTACTGAAAACGCGGCTTTAAAAACGGATAAGCATATAAGCAATTCTGAAGGTGCTGGAGTACAGAATGATCATTATCAATATATTTATGCTAATAGCAATGATTTCTGCGCTTATCAAAAAGGCAGTAGGCATAGTATTTCCTGTAGTGTGGTAGCTGAAGATGCAAATGGGATGCAACGCGATTACTGGTATGCTCTGGCACGTGATCCATTAGATTTGGAAAAACCAGAAGAAATTGGTAGCTTAGCAGCTACGCGTGCCGTACAGCGATTATCAGGAAGAACTCTGGCTACTGGTAAATATCCTGTAATTTTTGATCGTACTGTGGCCGGTAGTTTAATCAGTCATTTAGTTGGTGCATTGAGCGGAGGATCTTTGTACCGTCAGACCAGTTTTTTAGTAGACAGCATGGGCAAGCAAATTCTGGCTCCCTGGGTGACATTAACTGAAAATCCACATGTAAAAAAAGCTTTAGCCAGTACGTATTTTGATGCAGAGGGTGTAGCAACCCATCCGCGTACCGTTATTGAGTCAGGTCGTATTGGTGGCTATTTTTTAAGTAGTTACAGTGCTCGCAAACTGGGTATGCAAACAACTGCGAACGCCGGTGGTGTACATAATTTATCTCTTAATTATACTCATTCAACTCAAGCAGAGTTATTACAAGCCATGGGGAACGGGCTATTGATAACCGAACTGCTAGGACAAGGTGTCAATACTATTACCGGAGATTATTCGCGTGGTGCGGCGGGTTTTTGGGTTGAGAATGGTGTGATTAGCTATCCAGTGGAAGGAATTACAATTGCCTCACGTTTACAGGATATGTATGCAGGGATGATGGGTGCAGCAGATGATGCATTAAAATACAGCACTCATAAAATAGGTTCTGTCTGGATTGATACTATGACTGTCGCAGGGCAGTAACTTAATTTGCTTAGTGGTGATTGAAAATATTATTTATACAAGTATAGAATTTAACTAATTTTGTTGTATGTCCGTTGGAAAGTTAAACTAGCTTTAACAAAGATGATGATGACCAAATCAGAAGAAATTTTGGTCATGTCGTCATAAATAATAGCTGTATTATTATATTGCATTAGCAACCGCTAATTTAAATAAAAATTGCCGCTATTAATCAAAAGTAGGGTGGCAAATTATTTTTATCAGGGTTGCCTTGTTGGATGATTTACTATTTGTTTTATAAACAATTGACTCATTTATCTGTCTTCTGTGTCCATAAGATTTAGACATTGAAGGTAGTGCAGTCAAAATATTTTGAAATATTGGATAAGGTTTGGAGAAATGAATTTTCGTAAAGTTTTATGGTCTGTTTTTATTTTGTCATTACTGAGCGTAGGTGGTGCGCTCTTTGCTCAGTATGTACTTGGCAAAAACCCCTGTGTGCTCTGCATTACCCAGAGAGTAGCCGTTATTTTTACAGCGATAGTAGCTTTAATATGCATATTATTACCTTATCACTCCAAAATTTGGCGACTGATTAGTGCAATTTTAGTCAGTCTGGTGCCTTTAGGTGGACTGGGTGTTGCTCTTTACCAAATCTATATTCAACATCTTCCTCTTATGGATCAGCCTTCCTGTGGAGCACCTTGGACATTCCGCTTAAGGAATGCACCATTATTTGACTGGTATGAACCAATTATCCGTGGCACTGGCAATTGTGGTGAAGTACAGACAATAATGTATGTATCTATACCTGTCTGGAGTGCACTGTTTTTTACGACAGTATTAATTTGGGTATGGTATTGGCTGATTCGCAACAATCGTTAGCAATATTTATAATTATCTAGTATAGCTAATGGTGAACTTAAAATCGAGCTCAACATAATGAACATCAAATTTCCCCGGAAAGCCACGACATTACTGACAGTGTGTTTACTGATAATATCCGCTTTATCGGGCTGTGATGAACAAAGCTCATTTAAGCAAAATAATAATATGGTTACTACCAATGAGCAGCCAATATGGAATAATGCGGCTAAAATAAGTCGTCTCATTCCTTCTAGAGTAAAAGACCGTCTTATATGGGCGCAAGATATAAACCGCATAATGGATGAACTCAAAATTGTTAAAAACAAAGAAAACATTTGTAGTGTGATTGCGGTAATTGATCAGGAATCCAATTTTGTTGCAAATCCTGCAGTCCCGGGATTGGGGAAAAAAGCAATTAATGCTTTTCAAAAAGAGGTACCGGAAAAATTTGTGAACCAATTTGGACCTAAGCTAGGTCCGGTAATATCAAGATATTTTGCATATGTACTTGCTAATGAGCCAACTAAAGATAATAGTTTTTTGAAGCAAATCAGTAAAGTCAAAACAGAACAGGAGCTGGATCTGATTTACCGCCAAATCTATACTTATGTTTCTAAACAATTTTATGCCGATGGGTTAGCTAATGCAGCGGCTAAATTAACAGGTAAAGATTTGGGGGAAAGAAACAATCCTATTACTACAATTGGATCAATGCAGGTTTCAATTAAGTATGCTCTTGATCATCAATCTGATAATGTTTCAGTAAATGAATTACGTGATTATCTGTATACCCGTGAAGGTGGTTTATATTACGGAATTCATCGCTTGCTGAAATATCCCGCTGCTTATAAACAAGCTCAGTATCGTTTTGCAGATTATAATTCTGGTATTTATTCCAGTCGCAATGCTGCATTCCAGCAGGATATTAATAAACTCCTAAATATGAAAATGGCTTTAGATGGTGATTTATTGCTGTATGACAAAGACGGCAAAGCTCAACATAAAGTAAGTCAGACCGAAACAGCTATCAATCAATTATTTGCTAGGCAGGGAGTGAATATTAAGCCGGAAACAGTTCGTGCTGATTTACTTAA
Organism: Snodgrassella alvi SCGC AB-598-O02; assembly: GCA_000725195.1. Classification (GTDB taxonomy): domain Bacteria; phylum Pseudomonadota; class Gammaproteobacteria; order Burkholderiales; family Neisseriaceae; genus Snodgrassella; species Snodgrassella alvi_G. Next base: position 2,098 of record JAIL01000215.1, on the reverse strand, counting down.
GGAAAAACAACCGGAATTTGAGCAAACTACTACTTATCAGCAAATATTGGCTTTATATAAGCAAAAGTTTGGTCAAGTAGCTCCCTATGCTATCATGCCACAGGTTGTCATATCTGGACCTAAACTAAGCAAAGATTACAATACTAACTGGTATGCCAGTAATGTAAATCGTCGCTATCAAATTTGTATGCGTAGCGGTACCGGTACGCGACGTCGTTAACAAATATATTTAAGAGGCTATGTCAATCCAGTGCGAATACCTCTGTTTTAGGAGGATTGACGTGCTTCCAAAGCCTCCCAGCGTTCTAATTTTTGCAGTAAAATTTCTTCAATCTCACTAATACGTGTTTGCCATGCAGCAGCTTGTTTATAATCATTTTTAAATATTTCCGGATCGGATAATTTTTCAGTCAATTGAATTTGTTCGTTTTCCAGGGCTGCAATTTCCTCTGGAAGAGCATTTAATTCACGTTGCTCATTGAATGAGAGTTTATCGTTACGGCGATTTTTAGTTTTGCTTTTATCGTTTACAGGATTGTTTTTTACTTCGATTTTTGCCGGTGGTTGTAATGCCTCTTCGCGTTTTTGGGCATCTATATAATCCTGATAACCACCAATGTATTCTTTTAAAACGCCATTACCCTTAAACACAATAGACTGTGTCACCACATTATCCAAAAACGTACGATCATGGCTGACTAAAAATACAGTACCTTGATAATCTCGCAGTAATTCTTCCAGTAATTCCTGTGTATCTATATCCAGATCATTAGTTGGTTCATCAAGTACCAAAATATTAGCCGGACGGGTAAACAGCTTAGCCAGTAATAAACGATTTCTTTCACCACCCGATAAAGATTTTACCGGACTGTGTGCTCGGGCTGGTGAAAATAAAAATTCTTCCAGATAACCGATAACATGTTTGCGTTGCTGACCAATTTCTACATAATCATTGCCCTGACCAATAGTATCAAACACAGTATCATTATCATTAAGCGAACTGCGAAATTGATCGAAATAAGCTACTTCCTGACGAGATCCCAGCCGAATTTTTCCTGAGGTTGGTTGTAATTCACCCAGAATCAGTTTGAGAAAAGTGGTTTTACCAATACCATTGGGACCTATCAGACCTATTTTGTCTCCGCGCTGAATAATGGCGGAAAAGTCCTGCATAATTAATCTGTTGTCGTAAGAAAAACCTGCGTGTTCCAGTTCGGCTATGATTTTACCGCTGGCTTCGCCGGAATTTAAATTAAAGTTAATTTGTCCCTGAACTTCACGACGAGCTGCGCGTTCACGGCGTAATTGTTCTAGACGCTTTACTCGGCCTTGATTACGGGTACGACGAGCTTCAATACCTTTACGTATCCATGCTTCTTCCTGGGCATGAAATTTATCAAATAGTCGATTATGTTCTACCTCAACCGCAAGTTCCTGTGCTTTTTTCTCGCTGTAAACGGAAAAACTACCCGGATAGCTGCGCAGCGTACCTCTGTCCAGCTCAATAATGCGAGTGGCTATGTGGTCAAGAAATCGGCGATCATGGGTAACAACGATCAGACTACCGGAGAATCCACTGAGTAGATTCTCCATCCATTCAATCGCATCAATATCAAGATGATTAGTTGGCTCATCAAGTAACAAAATATCTGGTTTCTGTACCCATGCCTGAGCAAGCGCAACCCGTTTTTTTTGTCCGCCACTCAGATTGGCTATTAATTCATTTTCCGGCAGTTTTAATTCACTGATGGTTTGCTGTATCAATGCATCAAATTGCCAGCCGTTGCGATTTTCCAATTCATTTTGCAAGTCATTGAGGCATTGCAAACTATTATCGTCAGTAATATGTAAACTTAGTTCATGGTATTCAGCTAAAAGTGTTCGTAATTCACCTAATCCTTGCGCAATAGTATCAAAAACTGTCATCTGCTCTTCAAATTGCGATTCTTGGGGGACATAAACTATTTTTTGGTCATTTTGGATAGTCAATAAACCATCGTCCAGTTTTTGAACTCTAGCCAGAATTTTTAATAATGTGGATTTACCGGCACCATTGCGACCAATAAAACCAATTTTTTCACCGCTATCCAGTTGTAAC
>JAIL01000214.1 GCA_000725195.1 Snodgrassella alvi SCGC AB-598-O02 | reverse complement strand
AGCCACATCACGTGCATATTCAATTAGGGCAATTTGCATACCCAAACAAATACCCAGATAAGGAATTTTATGTTCACGTGCATAACGTACTGCTGCAATTTTACCCTCAACACCGCGTGTACCGAATCCTCCTGGAACCAGAATCGCATCCATACCAGCCAGGCTAGCCGTACCTTCTTTCTCTAAAACTTCGCTATCAATATATTGAATATCTACTTCAGTTTCAGTTTTGATACCAGCATGTTTTAAGGCTTCAGATAAAGATTTATAGGATTCAGTCAAATCGACATATTTGCCAACCATGGCAATATGAACTTTATGTTTGGGATGCTGTACCGCATATACAATTTTATTCCATGCCGTCAAATCAGGTTGTTGTACATTTAGTTGTAATTGCTCACAGATAATATTATCAATACCTTGTTCATGCAGCATACCTGGTACTTCATAGATACTATCCACGTCATAACAACTAATAACAGCACCCTCTTCCACGTTGCAGAACAAAGCAATTTTTTTCTTTTCTTCTTCAGGCATCGGCCGATCCATACGACAAATCAGTAGATCAGGCTGAATACCAATTTCACGTAATTCTTTAACAGAATGTTGAGTTGGTTTAGTTTTTATTTCCCCAGCCGCAGCAATAAAGGGAACGTAAGATAAATGAATAAATAGAGTATTGATACGACCTTGCTGACTACGCATCTGGCGAATAGCTTCAAGAAATGGCAAAGATTCAATATCACCGACAGTACCACCAATTTCAACTATCGCCACATCATAACCAGCAGCACCTTCATGAATTTTACGTTTAATTTCATCGGTTATATGCGGAATAACTTGAACAGTACCACCTAAATAATCACCACGACGTTCTTTTTGAATAACGCTTTCGTAGACCTGCCCAGAAGTGAAATTATTGCGTTTTTGCATAGTAGCATCAATAAAACGCTCATAATGCCCCAGATCTAAATCAGTTTCAGCACCATCATCAGTAACAAACACTTCACCGTGCTGAAATGGGCTCATTGTTCCTGGATCAACGTTGATATAAGGATCCAATTTAAGCATGGTCACTTTCAGACCACGAGATTCCAAAATAGTAGCAGTAGACGCAGCGGCAATGCCTTTACCTAATGAAGAGACTACACCGCCAGTCACAAAAATAAATTTGGTCATGACAATCAGCAGGAAATTGAATTGAGCATTTTAGCTGAAAATCACTTTAATTGAAAGGTAGTTCCATAAACTTCAAATGCAATAATATGCAATTTCATCTTACTGATATTAGCGCATTACCCAAGGTTGTGGCATAATTAATCACCGAAATCCCTAAAATAGTATCATGCTTCAAACTGGACATATATTCATAGTTACTGCTGCTTCCGGTACTGGCAAAACAACACTGGTATCACGCCTTAGTACCCACGAACAAGATATCCGTGTTTCTATTTCCCATACGACCAGAGCACCAAGGGAAGGTGAGCAAAATGGCGTGCATTATCATTTTGTCAGCAAAAATGAATTTGAAGACATGATTACAGCAAAAGCGTTTATTGAACATGCTCAGGTATATGGTAATTACTATGGGACCAGTTTGGCTTCTGTAGAATCACTAAAAAAAGCGGGTTTTAACGTTATTTTGGAAATTGATGTTCAAGGCGCAGCCCAAATTCGTAAATTATTGCCGGAAGCAACCAGCATATTTATTTTACCGCCTTCTATGGCTGAATTAAATGACCGCTTAATAAACCGCGGTACGGATAGTCAGGAAGTAATTAACTATCGGCTAGGCAAAGCTAGAGAAGAAATTGAACAATGTTATCTATTTGATTATGTGATTGTTAATCAAGATCTGGATCAAGCAGAACTGGATTTACTGGCGATAATTCGTTCAGCTAGTTTGCGGACTAAATCGCAGCATCAGAGCATTGAAAAAATTTTGTCTGAATAATACTCATTTTTGAATTTTATAATTACTGGAAACTATTATGGCACGTATTACTGTAGAAGACTGCATCGGGCGCATTTCTAATCACTTTGACTTAACCATGATTGCCGCTCTGCGTGCACGTCAGCTAGCCAACGGCGCTACTGCATTAGTAGAAGAAGATCATGATAAACCTACTGTGATTGCTCTTCGTGAAATTGCTTCCGGTCAGATTGGTGCAGAATTATTAAACCAAAAAAAATAAAGCAGGCAATCTATCATGTTTGCTCCCAGCCTGTCTTATGATCCCCCTGTAGATCAGTGGCGCAATCATCTTTTTGCCCAGACTAAATATTTGGGCAAAATTGAACGCTGGGAAATTCTTGAAGAAAGCTGTGCCTACATTTACACCATTGCCCATAATTTGGGCAAAATTGCTTTATTAGAGCGCAGTTTTGCAATAACAACTGCTTTAGCCAAAGACCAGCAACGTATACAGGCTTTGGCTGCTGTATTAATCAAAACTGCCTTTGAAGATTTACACTATCAGGAAAGTAAACCGCTTAAAGTCAATTTAGGACCGGTGGGTTTGCATTTTTTTGAGCAAATAAATACTCATTCTACTCAGGACTTTCAATCTCAGTTGGATCTTTGTTGCCAACAGATTGAGTCTAGCTATCAGGCAATTATTGCTCAAGCTCAAGGAAAATTATTTCGGACTGCCAAATATCTAAGTAGTGACGACTTGGAATTACTAAATAAAGCCTGTCAGTTTGGTGCAGAAGCTCATCTAGGACAATTCCGCAACACTGGTCTGCCCTACATAACCCACCCTTTAGCAGTGGCCACACAACTGGCCGAATGGCATGTAGATATACAAGCTTTATGCGCAGGGGTACTACATGATGTACTCGAAGATACCGGAACCAGCAAAGAACAATTAATTGCCAGCTTTGGAGAAACCATTGCCAACATGGTTGACGGTTTATCCAAACTGGAGAAACTGGAATACAATAGCCAACAGGAAGCACAGGCAGAAAGTTTTCGTAAACTTATTATGGCTATGACGCAGGATATTCGCGTTATCATCGTTAAACTTTCAGATCGCCTGCACAATATGCGGACGTTAGAGGCCAAAAAACCCGCTAGCCGACGACGTATTGCTCAGGAAACCATGGAAATCTATGCACAACTGGCTAATCGCATAGGCTTAAATTACGTTTACCACGAATTGCAGGATCTGTCTTTTAAATATTTGTATCCCCACCGTTACGAAGTACTTGAAAAAGCCATTCAGTCATCCAGACGTAACCGGCATGATATTGTTGGCAAAGTTTTACGCGCATTCAGTCAACGTTTAGTCAGCGCCAATATTGAAGCCCAAGTTAAAGGACGTGAAAAAAACCTCTACAGCATATACGAGAAAATGCGATCCAAAAATCTTCATTTTGCTGACGTCATGGATCTTTACACATTTCGAGTTATTGTCAACAATATACCAGCCTGTTATGCAGCATTAGGAGCATTACATAGCCTTTATAAACCGAAGCCCGGTCGTATAAAAGATTATATTGCCATACCCAAAAATAATGGCTATCAAAGTTTGCATACAATTTTAGTCGGTCCTTACGGATTACCTTTAGAAGTACAGATACGTACCTACGAAATGGATATTATTGCTGAAAGAGGAATATCCAGTTACTGGGTACACAAAAATGGTGAACAAACCAGCTTCGATCAAGCACAAATGCGTACTAATCAGTGGCTTCAAAGCATATTGGATTTACAAGCACACAGCGCAAATGCTATTGAATTCCTTGAGCATGTCAAAACCGATTTATTCCCAAGTGAAGTTTACGTATTCACACCTAAAGGCAAAATAATTACCTTACCCAAAGGTGCAACTCCGGTAGATTTTGCTTATGCTGTACATACTGATATAGGAAATCGTACCGTCTCAGCCAGAGTCAATCATAATTTGATGCCACTGCGTACTAAACTTCATACTGGTGATGTTGTTGAGATTATTACTTCTAGTGACGGGCATCCGACACCAGCTTGGCTGGATTTTACCGTCTCCAGTCATGCACGAAGTGCTATTCGCAGTCAGATAAAAAAAATGAAACGTCATGATGCGATTAAATTAGGAGAAAAACTGTTACAAAAAGCCCTATCCAGTTTATTACCCGCTGATGTATTATTATCCGACAGCTTGAAAGATAAATACTTGGCTGACCTCAATAACCAAAATACATCTTTTGAAAATGTCTTATGTGATGTCGGAATGGGAATACTGCAACCAGTGTCTGTAGCTATGCATATAGCCGAATTGGCCGGCGAACATTTTAACGACACCATTAAACTTAGCCCGATCAACATTAGTGGCAATGAATCTTCCCATGTACATTTAGCCAAGTGCTGCAACCCTATTCCTGGCGATTCAATCAAGGCATTAATAATTAAAGATCAGGGTATTATTATTCACCGCGATACCTGCAATAATATATTAAAAACCGATCCGGATACTCAGCTGGACGCCAGCTGGGATACACTACAGGCAAATAATTATCAAGCCATACTTAGTTTAAATGCCTTAGACAATCATGGTTTACTGGCCACCATCGCACAAGCCATTTCCACCAATGGTGGTGATATCAAAGCGGTCGAAACCACTTCTAAAAAACTCGAAGGCATTGAGGGCTTCATCGAATTTCGTTTTGTTCTGCATATAAAAGATTTAGATCAACTCAATCAGATAATGAGAGATTTACACTCTATTCCCGAAATCAGACGAATAACGCGAATATAGACAATATGTAGTAGGCTTATTGATATAGTTATTCTTTTTAGTTGACAGAAGATCATATATCAGTCATAATTAAAATTCTGTAAATGATAAATTTAATAGTATTAGTCTTTAAAATACTATCTTACTGCACCTTAGGAGGTGATGTTGTACCGGATTAGTGGTACCGTAAAACCACATTAGCCATTTAATGGCCATTTTTTAATTTTTTTAGACTAATTTTTCGTTAGTATTGATTATTGAATTAATTTTGGAAAAAACATGCCTTCTATTCGTGTAAAAGAAAATGAACCTTTTGAAGTTGCAATGCGCCGTTTTAAACGTTCTGTTGAAAAAACTGGCTTGATGACAGAATTGCGTGCTCGTGAAGCCTACGAAAAACCAACTACTGAACGTAAACGCAAAAAAGCTGCCGCAGTTAAACGTTTACAAAAACGTCTGCGCAGTCAACAATTACCACCTAAATTTTATTAATTAACTGATCATTGCTCCATTTTCAGTTAATATAATGGTAACCAATACCGCAGGCTTCAGGCTTGCGGTTTTTACGTTTGTATTATTGTACTTAGTAATTGCAGACAAAAGTGCTCTTTGTATCATTCATTATTAGATCAGAGTTGCAGTTTGTCTCTATATAAAGTTTACAAGGATTTATTATGAGCTTAAAACAAAAATTACAAGAAGACATGAAAACTGCTTTACGCAATCATGATACTGCTACTTTATCAACCATTCGTATGGCCTTAGCTGCAATTAAACAAATAGAAGTTGATGAACGTATTGAAGTGGATGATAGCAGATTGATTGCTGTGATCACTAAAATGGTTAAACAACGCAAAGAATCTGTACGTATGTTTAATGAAGGTGGTCGACAAGATTTAGCTAAAAAAGAACAAGCTGAAATTGATTTGCTACAGCAGTATTTACCCAAAATGCTTAGTTCAGAAGAAATTGAAGCAGAAATTCAAGCAGCTATTACCGCTACTGGAGCCTCACAACCTAGTGATATGGGCAAAGTAATGGGCGTTTTAAAAAATAAATTATCGGGTAAAGCCGATATGAGTGAAGTAAGTAAAAAAATTAAACAATTATTAGTTTAAATCCTGAGATTTTAATTTACTTTGCTTTAAAATACTCAGAGCAAATCTTAAATAAATGGGCAGTATCAGGTATAAATTGCATGATTCCAACCGAATTTATCGATGAGTTAATCAATAAAATCGATATAGTCGACATTATTGAAGAATATGTACCGTTGAAAAAGAGCGGCGCAAACTATACTGCATGCTGCCCTTTCCATAAAGAAAAATCCCCCTCTTTTTCTGTCAGCCCAAGCAAACAGTTTTATCATTGTTTCGGCTGTGGTGCCCATGGTTCGGCCATAGGTTTCATAATGGAATATCAGAGTTTAGGATTTCAGGATGCAGTACAATTCTTATCAGATCGCATTGGTTTGATTGTCCCCAAACAAGCAGGCAAAAGCAACAATCAGGAAACCAGAAAAACAATTAAAAAACATAAACAAACTCTGGAAGAAACTGTTAGCGCTGCTGCGGATTTTTATCAACATCAGCTACAACATTCAGCTCGTGCACAAAATTACCTACTGAAACGTGGTCTTAGTGATGAAGTAATTTCCCATTATGGATTAGGTTATGTGCCTGATGAATGGCAACCATTAGCCAAAATATTTCAGCCCTACCCAAGTAATGCTCTTGTTCAAACTGGCATGGTTATCAATAAAGAAGACCGATATTATGATCGTTTTCGCGATCGGATCATGTTTCCAATTCGCGATGGCAAAGGACAAGTTATAGGGTTTGGCGGTCGAATTTTAGATAAAGGTGAGCCTAAATATATGAACTCACCTGAAACCACTCTGTTTGATAAAGGGCAAAATTTATATGGCCTGTATGAAGCCAGAGCCGCCATTCGCGAAGCACAACGTGTATTAGTTGTTGAGGGTTATATGGATGTCGTTGCACTAGCACAGTTTGGTCTGGGCTATGCAGTAGCTGCACTTGGTACATCCACCACAACCGAACATATCCGCTTATTAATGCGTCAAAGTGATCACATATACTTTTGTTTTGACGGCGACTCAGCAGGCAGAAAAGCTGCATGGCGAGCTTTAGAAAACGCGTTACCGCAGTTAAAAGATGATAAAAATTTGCAATTTTTATTTTTACCTCCAGAACATGATCCTGACAGCTTTGTTCGTGCGAACGGCATCAAAACCTTTGAAGATGCACTATTACATCAAAGCCTGCCTTTATCAGTTT
>JAIL01000213.1 GCA_000725195.1 Snodgrassella alvi SCGC AB-598-O02 | reverse complement strand
CCCTCAGAATCTGCCCGACGCAAAGTTTTATGTGTTTGCTGTAAACTTGGGTCACTGGTTAGCATTTCACTTACTGCCCAGCCTGCACCGAAATCACGACAAATTTGCCGAAATGGCTTATCAGTAATACCGGCCATCGGTGCCAGAGCGAAAGGCGCATTAAGCTGATAAGAACCTATTTGCATCATTTAATCACATAAACTCAAAACTGCCCATATAGGCATGGGATTGCATTGTACAATTTTTAGGCAATAACTCCAATCCACAAATTCAAAGCCTTACTTGGTCGTATGTTTTGGATAACACCGTTACTTATTAAATAAGATTAATTCCAGATAATTGAGCCTATTTTTAGCTTGATTGTTAAAATACTTAAAATTACATTTAAAATATATTGGAACAATATCTGATCAATAGTCATTAGCTTAATACTCCTAATTAGATTAATCTGGAGATCATAAACAGCGGCTAAAGTCTCTAATTAACTGCAGCAAATAAAATAATTGAGACAATACAGATTTGATAACCAGTTTTTTTAGTTATCAATTTTTCTATGCTAGTTTTAAATAGTTTTCTATACCAAGCCAATTTTTCTCCAGTAATTTTTCAAAAATCATTAAAGCTGATCATACCGATTTTCACCAGATTAATTTGGCGATAATTAACTTATTGCGCTCTGAATTTGTAATTAGATTTTGCAGAAACCGCTGTGTATCAAAGTCGAACCAAAAATCTTATTTTTCAAATCTCGCCTTAAAATTCTATTTAAAAATTCAGTTTTCACCGCTGCTATAACACAGAAAACAAAAATAATGATATTGCCGATGCTTTTCTTGAAGAAGCTATAAATATTTATTGATTGGTTAGTAACCATAGAAAACACATAATTACCCAAAAATAAAATAATGGCATTGGTTTTATTCTAAAAAAACAATCCAATGCTATCGCTAAAGTCAGCTCAAAACTCTTAACCAAGAATTGTTAAAAGTTTATTAGATTATTTTAGTTCGGAATGATTTTGCGTGAGTATCCACTCTTCAATTTGCTGTTGAATTTTAGCTGCACTTAGACCCATCTGATCATGTAAGAGATTGGTATCACCATGTTCTGTAACCTTATCAGGTATACCCAAAACCAATACCGGACGGCTTAATCCAGATCGTGCCAATGATTCAAGTACGGCACTTCCGGCTCCGCCCATAACACTATTTTCTTCCAGAGTTACCAGATAATCATGCTCTTGAGCAAGTTGTAACAATAAATCTTTGTCCAGAGGCTTAACAAAACGCATATCTGCCACAGTCGCATCAATCACCTCTGCGGTGACGAGTGCCGGTTGCACCATACTGCCAAAAGCTATCAAGGCAATTTTCGAACCCTGTCGATGTATAATTCCTTTGCCAATAGCCACGGTTTCCAAATCAGTACCTGCATCAATACCTGTTCCCACACCACGTGGGTAACGCACTGCTGTAGGTTGATCAAGTTGATAACAACTGGATAATAACAGCCGACATTCATGCTCATCACTGGGCACTGCTATCACTAGATTCGGCACACAACGCAGATAACTCAAATCATAGATACCAGCATGAGTAGGTCCATCTGCACCAACAATTCCACCACGGTCAATGGCAAATAAAACCGGCAAATTCTGTAAAGCAACATCATGGATCAACTGATCATAAGCTCGTTGCAGAAAAGTGGAATAGATAGCCACCACGGGCTTCATCTGCCCACAGGCCAGACCAGCAGCGAAGGTGACAGCATGCTGTTCCGCAATCCCTACATCAAAGTAACGTTGTGGATAGCACTGTGCAAATTCAACCAAACCACTTCCTTCACGCATGGCCGGGGTAATCGCCAGTAAGCGCTCATCCACCGCAGCCTGATCCAGAATCCATCGTCCAAAAATTTGTGTATAAGTCAGCGGCATTACAGAACTTGATTTACTCAGACCATGTGCCGGATCAAATGCACTGACAGCATGAAAGGCAACCGGATCATTTTCGGCAAGCTGGTATCCCTGCCCTTTTTTAGTCATGACATGCAGTAGCTGTGGTCCCTTGCGATTACGAATCTCCTCTAAGATTTCTACTAACTGGATGACATCATGACCATCAACCGGCCCTGTATAAACAAATCCGAAATTATCAAATAATGATAACGTATCGGAATCAGAACTTTCTTCTATTAATCCCTTAATCTTGTTTTCTACTTTTTGCGCTACATCCAGAGCACCCGGTACTAAACCTAATACTCGTTCAGATTTATGTTTGAAAGACTTAACTAGATCCTTCACTTCATGTAAGGGATTTCTTGCCAAATATTTGGGTAATGCTCCAACATTGGGAGAAATTGACATCTCATTATCATTAAGAATAACCAGTATATCGACGTCCATATCTCCGGCATTATTTAATGCCTCAAATGCTTGCCCACCAGTCATCGCACCATCGCCAATAATAGCTACACTTCTATTGGGTTTAAACTGTAATTTATCTGCTATGGCCATGCCTAAGGCAGCACCAATGGACGTAGACGAGTGACCGACGCCAAAGGCATCATATTCAGACTCACTAAGTTTTGGAAAACCAGACAGACCTCCATACTGGCGCATCGTATGCATACGCTCTTTACGTCCGGTCAGAATTTTATGCGGATAACTTTGATGACCGACATCCCATACTAAATGATCTTGGGGAGTTTGATAAACATAATGTAGCGCGATAGTTAACTCTACTGCACCAAGATTACTGGCAAAGTGACCGCCAGTTTTACTCACAGAATCAAGCAAATAGGATCTTAATTCGTCGGCCAACTGTGGCAATTGTGACTTTTGCAGGCGCCGTATATCTTGTGGAAACTCAATCTTGTCTAGCAGGGGAGTAGGTGTCATGTTCAAGCTTCACTTATTTATCAATGCAGTTTCCAAACTGCATTATTTAACCATATTTAACCGATTATATAGCAAATTATATAGCATCATAATAATATTAAATACCGAAAAATTTTAGAACACAAAAATAATCATCCCTACTACCGCGATACTGCAATACAGCAATAACCATTATTCACGATGATAGGGATGATTATGCAAAATGGATTGAGCGCGATATAACTGCTCGGTTAGCAAAACCCGAACCATGCCGTGTGGCAAAGTTAAACTGGAAAGACGCATTAGTAACCGTGCCCGATCCTTTAAACTTGCAGTCATACCATCAGCACCACCAATTACAAAACATAAATTCTCACCTTGCTGTTGCCATTTTTTTAACCAGTCGGCCAATTCCATAGACGTAGGTGCTTTGCCACGCTCATCTAAAACAATTAAAAAACTTTGCGGTGGGATTGCCGCTAAAATACGTTCTTCCTCAGCGGCCATACCCTGAGCTGCACTGACACCAGCACCACGTTTTTCTGGCCTAATTTCTTTTAATCTAAATTGAATATCTCGCGCAAATCGTTTACTGTATTCAATAACTGCCTGATCTACCCATTTCGGCATTTTTGTACCGACTGCTAACACTGTAATATTCATGGCAATTTTAGAAATATAAATCTTCTGTAGATAGAAAATAACCTGTCATACTGGTTCCGGTTTTAAATAAAATATTCATTATCACACTAACTAAAGCAGCGCACGAATCCATATTAATTATCATTTAAATTATAATGATTGCTACATCGCACTAGTCAGCTGCTTGCCACGGTTTTGCTACACCATTGTGAAAAGAAGGTTTTTCACCACCCCATAATGCTTCAATATCATAATAATCACGTACTGCAGGTTGCATAACATGCACCACTAAATCCCCGGCATCTACCAACACCCATTCACCACTGTCCAAACCTTCAGTACTAATAATCTCAAACCCCGCCTGCTTTAATTCAACTGCAACATTATTAGCAAGAGCTTTGACCTGTCTAGTACTATCACCGCTGGCAACAATCATTCGTGCAAACAAAGAAGTTTTAGCTGATGTGTCTAGTACAATAATATCTTTACCTTTGATATCTTCCAACGCATTAACAGCAATGGCAACTAAAGTATCCCATTGCGCAATCAAATCCTTATCCATAAAAAACTACCTTATTTTCTTTCCATATTCAGAAAAATGACTAAAGACACAAATTATGCCTGATAAAGGCCTTGCTGGTCGTTATATTCTGCCACAGCCATGGGAACATCATGACGAACTCCATCTGGCCAATGAGAGCGAATACAGGTTGAACTAATTGGTAAATAATCGGCCTTTAGAATAAAGGCCCTGCCACCATCATTACCATCAGGCTGAGATTTGAATTTGTTTAAAGCATCAGCAAGCCATAATTGTAACTGTGCTGGTACTGAGGCAATTGTAGCATTGCCCCGAGCAGCAATAGCCAAATTAGTACATTCTAATAACGACTGATAGCGGTACCAAGCCGGTAATTGTAATAACGAATCCATCCCCACTAACCACCAAATTTGTGCCTGCGGGAACACTTGTCTAAACCGTGATACCGTATCAAAAGTATAAGTTGGTCCCTTACGTAACAGATCACAATCAGACATACTGAAACGTTTATCAATAGCGATAATACGTTCCACCATATCTTGCCGTTGTGTATTAGTTGTATTTGACTTTATCTGTTTATGATAGGGCTCACCTGCCGGAATAAAAATGACACTTTCTAATTGCAATTCATCTGCAAAAGCACGTGCAATATGCATATGACCATTATGAGGAGGATCAAATGTACCGCCAAACAAACCAATACGTTTCATACAATAGCGTTTTCATCTCCATTTATTACGACAGTCAACTGACCCGTAATCGGATCAATCACCAAACCATGCACCTTAATTTCTGGCAACATCAAGGGATGTTTACGTATCATATTAACAGAATATGTAATTGCATCTTCAACCCGATCAAAATCCGTCAGCCATTTGTAAAAATCAATGCCTGCATTTTCCAATGTCTCAATACATTCATTAGTAATACCACGACTACGCATTCGATCCAGCATATCCGGTACATGTAAAGCCTGCATGCCACAATCATTATGACCAATTACCATAATTTCATGGACATTCATTTCAAATACAGCTAACAGCAATGAACGCATAACTGAACCCCATGGATGAGTGATTAGCGCTCCGGCATTTCTAATTACTTTAGCATCACCATTTTTCAGCCCTAAAGCACGAGGTAGCAAATCCAGAATACGGGCATCCATACAGGACACAATAGCAAGATTTTTTTCTGGATATTTATCAGTAAAAAACTGTTCATACTCGCCAGCACTGACGAACTTATGATTAAAATCCATAATTTCTTCAATTAAAGACATCTTGTATCCTTTCCCTTGTATGCACATGCTGAATTGCAATCAGCTTTTTAATTTATCAATAATTTAAACCATTATACCGTCAATCAGCACCTTATTTCATGCTGTGGTAATTTTTAAAAACCAAACTCGTGTTGCAGAACAATCAGTAACCTATTATATTATAGAAATATTTCTATACTTTCATACCCCATTCACAAATTAAAGATGATATAAGTGCCTTTATTATCCGGCATGAACAAAATTCTAATTATTGATTTTATCTAATAATCAGTATTTTATACGTCTTAATATCAAACATGATGAGGTATTTTGAGTAATATCCAATATTTTTCTGCTTGTTTTCTTACCAACATATTCTCTTCTAGCTCACTTTAGTCTGTAAGTCTCAGCAAAGAAGATAAGAGTATTATTTCGCTATCTTGTTCTGATAAACCTTACTAACGGCATATATAAATTTATAATATTATGTATACCTTATATCTAAGGGATTTAATTACTTATTAAATACCGGATCCAATAAATTACTCATTCTTTCCCTTATTATATAAACTTGAATCAGCTTAAAGATAGAAAAAATAGTAGTTAAAAAAGTAATTTCACGGCGAACGAATTCAGATTCGAATTATAAAGTAGCAATGGCAAAATATCTGGTTTTTTACAGGGCAAATTGATTTGCTTAGCTTGAGGATTAGCTCCATTTTTAATATTTATTTGATTTTATTACAGTCAAAATTTTACCCAAAAATAACAAAAGCAAAGTTAATTATGAAGAATATATTCAAATTAATTAGTTTTATTGTTCTATTTATTTTGATTGTTATGTTAACGCATAAATTATTGAAATGTATTTTTTTAATAAAAAAGCTGAATTAAAGCGGAAAGATAAGAGTAATACACTATTAATTAACGTATATATTAAACATATTCAGCATTATTCTCATAAACCATAATTCAAAAATGAGCCCACTTCTTTCCAAAAGATTCATATAAATCTTAAATTTACAGCATTTTTCAAAATAAATTTACCAGCGATTTTTACATTAATCGTATTTTATAAAAAATTAGGCAGTCATCAGACTGCCTAAGTAAATAAATAACTAAGCGCCAAGCCACAATAGCTTAAATGCCCATAATGCCGCAATAATCCACACCATATAAGAAACGTCTTTAACCTTGCCACAAAAAAGCTTAATTAAAGCATAGCTGATGAAACCCATAGCAATACCATCAGCAATAGAATAAGCAAAAGGCATGAAAATCAATGTGAAAAATGCCGGTGCTGCCTCTGATACATCTTTCCAGTCAATTTCTGTCATACTTCGCATCATCAATACCCCCACATATAGTAATGCAGGAGCAGTAGCATAAGCAGGAACACTGGCCGCCAGCTTAGAAAACCATAAACTTGCCAGCATTAGAATTCCAACTACAACTGCTGTTAAACCAGTACGACCACCAGCTGCAGCACCAGCTGCAGATTCAACATATGCAGTAGTAGAAGATGTACCTAGACCAGCTCCGACCACAATCGCCGTAGAATCGGCCAGAAGTGCTTTTTTTACCCGTGGTAATTTCCCATCGACGAGCAAACCTGCACGACCAGCAACACCAATCAGTACCCCGGTACTATCAAACAAATCAACAAAGAAAAATACAAAA
>JAIL01000212.1 GCA_000725195.1 Snodgrassella alvi SCGC AB-598-O02 | reverse complement strand
TTTTTATAATACTTTTATCTACTTTAATAGTATTATAAATTATTTTTATGGTTACAAAATCCGTTTATTTATGGAACCATATTGCATCAATATGACATTAGTCTATATGGTTATTCTTAGGATTGGATTGTAATCTGCACCTATTTGCAATTTATTTAATTATATTGAATTGTTAGAGTTTGTCCAGATAGGCACACCCTTCAAAAATTTTACCCTGATAATCAATATAAACTTCATAAATTGAAGCCGGTTCATCCAGACTAGCCTCGCAAAATGCTTCTGTACTTACACTGCGGATGAAGCCATAAATATTATCATGAGAATGAAAAAAGGCCACAAAGTTGTCTGTTAAAGAAGAGTTTTTCAGATCAATAACAATATTTGTTGACCCTTCTTTTTCTGAGATAAATTGCAATTGATTTTGATTAATTTTGGCATCCCAGAATGGTTCGTAACCACTTGCATGAAAACCGATTGAATTTTGTGTTAATTTATTCCAGAAATCAGATGGTGAAAGTATACCTGCTTGCGTCATATTCTGCTTAGTGGAAATATTTATCCATTCTATGGATCCGTTACCAGTATTAAGAAAATTTTGTTTTTGGTTCTGAGTACTTCCTAAATATATATATTCCTTACCATAAGAATCGGTAAACACTTCCTGAGCTATGATTAGCTGAGGAAAGACTGATAATATCAGCCATATTAGTTTTATCAGCTTCATTTTACTTTTCCCTGTTTTTTTATAATACTTTCATCTACTTTAATAATATTGTGAATTATTTTTTATGGTTACAAAATCCGTTTATCTATGCCATTATCATATAATTTGATATTTAATTTCGCTAACTTGGTCACGATAATATCTTATTAACTAGATCAGTTACATCTTTTCAAAATCATCTAACTAATTACTGTTCTTGCTATTTTTTTGAACATTTACCAGTATAACAAGTTATTTAATTAACAAAGTTAAAATCGAAATTAGCTCTTAGTACTGGCCACATCAATTTCAATGCTTTTAATAGCATGTGCTTAAGTTTAGCAAAAAAGCATGTCACTTGGGTGAAAATAATGTTTGAATGTTGAATAGTGCATATAACTTCATGCACGCATGAAAGTATTACTTTTTCTAAGAAGTGTTAAATTTTGGTATTAAAAAATTTTGCCATTCTTTTTACTAAGAGAAAAAGAAAATATAGAGACGTAATTGCTGAAAAATCAGCTACAAATAATGAAAAGACGAGTTGTATTTAAGGGAAATAACACTATTGAAGATAATGAGAGGAGGGTGACGAGCCAAGCCCCCGGCACTGGTCGCTTTAAGATGGGCTGCTTGCTTCCGCACCTGACCCGTTGTCCTAAATAACCATGCGGGGAGACCCGCCACAGAAGCGCATTATACTGATAATCACGACATTGCCCAACTATTTTTTTATGAAACAGTAACATTATTTGATCAATGCATATCACTGGTAGCAATATAATTTATGCATTAATTTAAAATATTCAGATATTTAATCGCATATAATCTGTAGTGATCAAAATAAAAAATCGTTCCAACTATCCGCTACAGGAGATAAAATCTTCGCAAAAACTGGCCTACTAATCCCTGACTCTAAGTCTTAACCATTAAACTAATAAAACATTATTTACACAGCCAGCAAACCCGATATGCGAAATTGCTGGTAATTTAATTGTGATGTTCAGTATTAAAATACGATAATATAATTACTTGGATCTCAAATAAGTTTTGGCAGTTCATTACTATAATTGAACGGGTAATTAAATTCTGATTTTCAACTCTTGAGCACCAAAATTACGCTGTAACAAAGCGCATTGGGGATGGTTATGACGGCTGAAACGGCGGGTGCGGCCAGGAATATGCTGGCAATCAATGGTTATATCTTTACTATCTTGAGATTTATTGCCACGATTGTTTACTTTATTCAGAGTTGATTTGGTTCTACGTTGAGATGTTGCGGTAGAAGTATTTTCTCCTGCTACTTTGGGTAGCTTTTCTGTCCTGTCTTCCGATACAGTGTCTCCCCACCAGCGTGGTTCAAAGCCTTCAATACGTTCTATCGTCAGATCATTACCAGTAAGTTCTTTAATAGCATTAAAAATCTTCTGCTCTTGCTCATCCATTAATGAAATAGCGATACCTTCTGCGCCGGCACGTCCGGTTCGACCAATACGATGTACATAATCTTCAGCATTCAGCGGTAATTCATAATTGATAACAAATGGTAGCTCAGCGATATCCAGACCACGGGCAGCTACATCGGTAGCAACCAGTACGCGCAGGCTCCCTTCTTTAAATTGAGACAGTGTTTCCAGTCGCGTTTGCTGCGATTTATCACCATGGATTGCCTGAGCACTAATACCACGGCGGTTTAGTTCACGATTTACTTGATCAACACTTTGCTTAGTATTACAAAATACAATTACCTGAGCAATATCCAGATCGAGAATTAAGCGTTGCAATAAGGCGCGTTTGCGACCATTATCTAAAGCGATAATGTGCTGTTCCACATTAGCTGACGTGGTATTTTGTGCCGCAACTTGAATTTCCTCCGGCTGGTGCATAAAATCCTGAGCTAGACGCTGAATGGCAGGTGCAAAAGTGGCAGAAAACAGTAAGGTTTGACGTTGTGCTGGCAGCATCTGCATAATTTTGCGGATATCATCTATAAAACCCATATCCAGCATTCGGTCTGCCTCATCCAGAACCACAATTTCTACTTTGTTTAGTTGGATATTTTTTTGTTGTACGTGATCAAGCAAACGTCCAACTGTGGCAATAACAATCTCGCAGCCCTGACGTAAATCCTGTTTCTGAATCTCCATATTCATCCCGCCAAACAGCACGGTCTGGCGTAAAGATAGATTTTTCAGATAACCCTGTACATTCTGGTCAATCTGGTCAGCCAGCTCACGGGTTGGCGTCAGTACCAGCATACGCACAGGATGCATTGCCGGAGATGTACTGGTATTAGCATAGCGTTTCAGTCTTTCCAGACTGGGCAACATAAAAGCAGCAGTTTTACCTGTTCCGGTTTGCGCGGCAGCCAGTAAATCCATACCGGCTAGTGCTCTAGGAATAGCAGCCTGTTGTATCGGAGTAGGTGTGTGATAGCCCTGCTCAGTCAGAGCAGATACAATTTCTTCAGATAAGCCTAAACTGGCGAAAGTACTCATATAATTATCAGGTCCTCAGTTGCCTTAATAACAAATGAATACAGACAACTGTTACAAATAAGATGGAATAAATACAATATTCAGAGCAATATAGTGTATCATTTTATTGAACACTTATTGCATTTGCTGTTAATGCAGTCTGCACAAATAAATATTTGTAAAAATTTTTTCCTACGGAACTATCATTGTTGTCTGCATATTACATATAATGGGCAATTGCGCCACAAATCACAAACACATTGATTGTTAAGTTCAAATAGTTCCAATAACTAAACTTTTGCTAAACACCTGAGCATACGCTTATGCGATAATCCGCGTATCAGGTTAATTATTATAGTAAGTGAGTAATTTAATGTCAGATGAAAAAAGCAAGGCTTTGGCTGCGGCACTGGCGCAGATAGAAAAGAATTTTGGTAAAGGTTCCATCATGAAAATGGATGGCAGCCATACCGATGAAAATCTTGAAGTAATCTCTACCGGTTCACTCGGACTGGATCTGGCTCTGGGTGTGGGTGGTTTACCACGTGGTCGTATCGTAGAAATCTACGGACCGGAATCTTCCGGTAAAACCACGCTGTGTCTGGAAGCCATAGCACAGTGTCAGAAAGATGGTGGTGTATGTGCATTTATCGATGCCGAGAATGCCTTTGACCCGATTTACGCCCGTAAACTTGGGGTAAAAGTTGAAGAATTACTGGTATCTCAACCTGACACCGGCGAACAGGCTCTGGAAATTTGTGACATGCTGGTTCGCAGTGGCGGGGTGGACATGGTTGTTGTTGACTCGGTTGCAGCTCTGGTACCCAAGGCTGAAATTGAGGGCGAAATGGGTGACAGTCATGTTGGTTTGCAAGCCCGTCTGATGAGTCAGGCTTTGCGTAAACTAACTGGTAACATCAAAAAAACCAATACTCTGGTTATTTTCATTAATCAGATTCGTATGAAAATCGGTGTCATGTTTGGTAATCCTGAAACCACTACTGGTGGTAATGCACTGAAATTCTACTCATCTGTACGTCTGGATATCCGTAAAACCGGCCAGATTAAAAAAGGTGATGATGTTATTGGTAATGAAACACGCGTTAAAGTAATCAAAAACAAAGTAGCTCCGCCATTTAAACAGGCTGAGTTCGATATTTTGTATGGCGAAGGTATCAGCTGGGAAGGTGAGTTGATTGATATCGGCGTTAAGCTAGGCATTGTTGAAAAATCAGGTGCCTGGTACAGCTACAATGGCAGCAAAATAGGTCAGGGTAAAGACAATGTACGTCAATGGTTGAAAGATAATCAGGAAATAGCCAACGAAATTAATCTTAAAATTCGCAATAAAGTAGGTATCACTGCTCAGAATACCGAAGGGCAGTTGGATGATACTGATGGTGAAATGCCTGCCGAAGACTAAACGGGTCTGTTTTAAAAAGCTGCTTAGCTACACTAAGCAGCTTTTTTATTAGCTTATATGAGTTAAAAATCGACTGGAAAATTCTGGATAGTATATAGTTCAAAGAAAGGTAATTGCTTATGGAATAAGCAATACCATTGATAATACGAAAATGAGTTGCAGAGTCAGAGACCATTCCATTACTTTAGGTATACATCTGATAAATGCTTTTAAAGCGGATTTAAGTTATGATATTGAAAAGGAAAATAGTACTATTTGTAAAAATTTCCAATCAGAAACCACACCTTTTAAACACCAAGCATAAATCATGATCACTTTAGCTGAATATCAGCAACAAATGACTGCCGGCTATACTCATATTCCATTAGTACAGGAAGTGCTGGCAGATATGGATACACCATTGTCACTTTACCTGAAACTGGCAAATAAACCATTCAGCTATTTGCTGGAGTCGGTAGTAAATGGTGAGCGTTTTGGTCGATATTCTTTTATCGGTTTGCCCTGTGATACCTATATTAAAATATCCGGACAAAACACAAGGGTATACCAGAAAAATCAGCTAATAGAAACGCATCAGGGTAATCCGCTGGAATTCATTAAAACATTTCAGAACAGATATAAAACTCCTGATATTCCAGACCTGCCAAGATTTACAGGCGGATTGGTAGGATATTTCGGATATGAAACCATTTATCACTTTGAACAGATAGCCCACCGGCTGAAGCAGGCAGACAAACCTAATCCGATTGGCGTGCCTGATATTTTTCTGCTGCTTTCCTTAGAGCTGGCGGTTGTGGATAATTTATCAGGCAAAATTTATCTGATTGTTTATGCCGATACCAGTAAAAAAGATGGTTATCAGCAGGCTAGGGCACGTTTGGAGGAGTTACGTACCGCGCTGCGTCAGAGTGTGCAGTTGCCATTGTCTCTTGGTAGTGAATTAACTGAGCCAGTGGCAGAAACTGGTGAAGAACAATATAAAAATTATGTTAAACAAGTAAAAGAGTACATTCTCAATGGCGATTGTATGCAGGTTGTCCCCAGTCAGCGTCTCAGCATGCCTTTTCATGATAATCCATTGAGTCTGTACCGTGCTTTGCGTACTTTGAATCCTTCCCCTTATTTATTTTATTATCATTTTGACGACTTTTATGTAGTGGGGTCTTCTCCGGAAATTCTGGTAAGACGTGAACAAAGCAGCGTTACAGTTCGTCCTATTGCCGGAACGCGTCCTCGGGGCAGAACACCAGACGAAGATCAGGCACTGGCACAGGATCTGATAAATGATCCCAAAGAAGTGGCCGAGCATGTCATGCTAATTGATCTTGGACGCAATGATGTCGGACGCATTAGTAAAATCGGTCAGGTAAAAGTGACTGATAAAATGATTATCGAACGCTATTCTCATGTAATGCATCTGGTATCCAATGTTGAAGGTGAATTACAGGATGGAACATCGAATCTGGATGTACTGGCTGCCACCTTTCCGGCTGGTACGCTTTCAGGCGCACCAAAAGTGCGTGCTCTGGAAATCATCGAAGAGCTGGAGCCAAACAAACGCGGTGTTTATGGCGGAGCAGCCGGTTATCTGAGTTTTTCCGGAGATATGGATTTATGTATCGCTATTCGTACTGGTGTTGTCAGAAACAATACACTATATGTACAAAGTGGTGGCGGTATCGTCTTTGATTCAGATGAAGAACTGGAATGGCAGGAAACTCAAAATAAAGCCAGAGCAGTAATCAGAGCGGCGCATATGGTGCAGCAGGGTCTGGATAAGTAAAGCAGATAATTAGTTACTTAGAATTCACTATGGTTGATGCGCTATTATTTATAACTATCCCATCAACCATAGTTAAATGCTGTCGCCAATACTATGCAGTAAACCATCAGCTAATCATTTAAAACACAAATCAGCATTAAACAGGTTGCAATTTCACTTTAATATCTGCCGGCGGGGCATAATAGGGTGCAGAGGTAACCATAAAAATAATTTATAATACTATTAAAGTAGATAAAAGTATTATAAAAA
>JAIL01000211.1 GCA_000725195.1 Snodgrassella alvi SCGC AB-598-O02 | reverse complement strand
GACAATAACATTTGCTCTTGCACCAACAGTAATATTTCGCTGTAATACATTGGCAATCGCAACTGAATTAACTTCTTTAGAATGGTTTTTATAACGTTTAACGGTATATTTTGATTTCAATGATAATGCTTTCATGACTTTAGCCACATAACGACGCGATATGATTATACCTTGATTTGACAACGCTTTTCGTATTCTTCGCGTACCATAAGATTAATAGCTATGATTAAAAATAGATTGAATCTCGTGTGCATACTGTAAATTTTTTTCTCAAGGCGAGTTTTGTACTGATAATAAAAGTAATGACTTGATATACCCAAATATCGACACAACAACCTTAATCAATGGTGATGTCGATTTGATGGTATCACTGCGATTTTCGTGCCATTATCATTGTGGTTTACTTTAGGATATCGTTTTCCATCAATAACCATTTATTTTCTTTGCGCAAGGCTAGCCACTCATTATCTTCAGTACTTTGATTATCTTTAGTTTTGAACGAACTCGTTGTGAAGTATTGTGTTATTCATATATCTAATGCTGATGGCATTAGCTCATACTGTAAAACTAATTCACAGCGGGTTTTACTTTGTTGATATAGCGTTACCATCTGCTGTTTAAAATCATCTGTATAAGTTCGTCTTTCTCGTCGTTTTATTTTCATCGTATTTTCCTTTTTTAGAGTAGTTTATCTTATCCCTTAAAAAAGTTGTACGAATTAGTGTAGCCTATCCACATGGGATTTTTCTTTTTTAAGACATTCTCTTAATCTATTAATCAAGTCTTTTGATTTAAGACATTCCAATGGAGTTAAATAATCTAATACAGGGGCTTTATAATTTAACCATTCTTCATAATTTTTCCCAATTTTACCATACACAACTTTAGCTAGATCGGTATGGTTGTTTAATAAAGTTAATAAACTTATCTTTTTTACATCTAAATAATTCTTATTCCATATATCTTCAAATGAATGAACAAAACTTTCCCATTTATCTCCTGTATAGTATTTTTCTAATTCATACATAATTTATAATCCGTGAAATATTATAATATTATTACCTGCAATATCTGGTGCAAAAGGCGCTAGTATTCCATCAAAACCGTTAGATTTTGCAAAATCTCCAAGTTTTTGAGTAATATCATAATTACCGCTTGGGGCTATAATATCATCTAAAGATACATTTAATTTATTCCTAACATTTGGATCGGTTAAATCTAATACATTCTCTAATGAAAATTCTTTTGTTACTAAAACCCTATCTGCTAATGGAAGTTAACTTGTAATTTCTTTATAAACTGTTTGTTGGCTTATTCCAGCATAAACACCACCTACTCTAGGATTAGTATATATATGAGTAGCCGCAACATTCCCTTGATGGAGAGTCCAAATTGAAGAAACTCTATCCGGTATATCATATCAATATCCTGTCCCTTCCACTTTGGAAGAGGAGTGGGAGCTCTTGGATAAACTAAACTCTTAAAATGATAAAAGCCAACTTTTATAAGTTGGCTTTTGGGTTTACTATCATTTAGATTAAATCCTTAATTAAGGATAATCGTCAAGAAATCCACTAGAAGATGGGTATTTAGTATAAAAAAATATTTCTTGATTTTCTTCATCTATGTAAGGTAAAAAAATTTTTATGTTTCTATTATCTAAATATAGATCATACTTATTTATTTCTTCTTTAATTTCATCAAAAATAGAAAAAGTTAAGTCATTAACTGCATTTACATAATTATCTAGGATGAGAACAAGCTCTTTAGGAAAATTATTTTGAACTATTTTATCTGAATATAGAAATGGTATTTTTGAATCTTTATAAACATCAATAAATGCTAAAATTTTGTTATTTCTTTTAGAAAGAATATGATCTTTAATATTTTTTTCCATACTATTTAAGCACATTTAAAATTATCAGATATTTTTTCAAATTACTATCATTAAATCCATCTACTCCATCCGAATGGATTAATCTAGCATGCACATCTCCTATACCTTTTATAGGATTATGAAGTTGACTAGTTGAAACAAAAAAGCCAACTCATTTTAATTAGTTTTTGTTGTTTAGTTATTAATTTTTTTTTACCCATTTATCATAATTTTGAATAATAGATAATAATTCACTTGTGAGACTTTCTTTATAATTCCATGAATCAATTATAAAATATGATATTTGAACGCCATCGATTAGCTCGATATAATTATTTGATAAAATATTGTTTTTTACTTTATCTAAATAATTCAAAATAATATCCCTTTGATTTTCACTTACTTTAATATCATGAATTGAAGAATTTGAAATCTTTTCAATTGCTTTATTTACTCTCAATAATAAATTATTCATACTTTTCGCTCTAAAAAAGATCTAACCATGCATTATCAGCTGAATCTAGTAGATGTTTTTTGAATTTTGCTATACAGATAGGTATTTAAATTACGGTTGTTCCCTGTAAAGCCAAAGTCAGCCTGCTTTTATTCTTCTATAATTTTATATTTATGCTGGTTTTGCCAAGAAATGATTTTAATTTTACCGTTAATAATTCCTTGATCTCTATAATACAAGATTAATTGAGCGGGACACCAATCTTGCCCATCTGCAAATAATACTTGATAATTTTTCATTAAATTTTTAATAATGTGGATTCTTTGTTGCTCAGTATCAACTTTTTTAATAAAAAAATCATTCTGTTCTTTAATAAAACCTAAAGATGTTAATAGTCGCTGTAATTTTACATCATCACAGTGTACAACAATACGTGAACCAGCTAACTCATGAATTAAAATATAACTTTTCATTTGTCTATAATTAATATTTGCAATAATGATACTTTTCGTTGTTTTATTATTCTTAGTTAGTAAAGAATTTTTAATCATTTCTGGAGATCCATCAGGAAAGGTGTTGTCCAGAACCTTTAGAAAACCTATTACCTTCTAATAAACTTCTTGTCGCTTGGGATAGAATATCAGTTACTTCTCTAATTTTAAAACCCTTCTTGTAAGGAACCAATTTTATTTGGGATTCAACTCCAGTTGACTAGCTACTAATTGTGGAATGTTATTCTTGATTACCCTAAAAAGTCTCCTAATATTTCTAATGCTTTTTTTATACTTTATGGAAGTACCTGTTCTACCAATAAAGGGGAAGCATTCTATTAAATGGGGTTAATATTATATCCAATTTTGCCATCTAAAATTTGAGCATGCCTTTGTATTCTTAAATCAACTTTTTTTAGCCCGAACTGGTCAACCATCGAGTTTCTATCATGCATATACCAATTCGGACTACTCCTTGCAAGCCTAATAGGTTTTTCTTATATAAATTTTAGGTCGCTCACCTAGCATATAGCTCCATTGATATAAAAAAACATTACCCTCCTTAAAATAGCGATAAATTTTTGTATTAACAATTTTAGCCGTTTTTCTTCCTAAAGCATCATATGTAAAACGAATTAATGAGCCTTTAGGGTTGTGTACGGCTTTGTGTATTTCAATGTAAAGAAATTACCAGCAGCCATAAGCTTTTAGACTTATTAAAATCTTTCTTTCTGAGGATGAACTCGAACTCTTAGTTATTTTTCCACCTTGTTTTATTATAATTTTTAGATATTTCATTAATCTCTTTAATTGTTTCATTTATGTTTTTTTTATCAAATAATAAAAGCAATTTATTAAAATTATCATTTATGAAACTAGGATAAATTGAAAAATTTATTTTTTTAAAATTAATAGATGGATTTAATAATTTTACTAAGTAAAATAGATCAATATATTTATCATATTTTTTAATTTTTTTATCTTTTAAGATTTCATCTGTAGACAAAGAAATAGATAACATTCCTTTTTCAAGTGTAAAATTAAAAATCATGCCCGTTATTTTATTTATACAGGTAACTGATGAAAATAGAGACCCATTATCCTCTATAGCCTTATTTCAAATCCATTTTTATACAAAACATTATATTCTGTATATATTTTCCCTTGAAAATTATTCATGACTCAATATTTAAAACTATTCATCATTTACATTTTTTAACTAAAGCCCATTGATTTATTTACTTATAGTCTTTCTTTTCTAAAGAAGTTATTTCCTTCTCTAAATAAAATCCAGATCTTATTTTATTTTAGGAATATTTAATAGTACTTTATCTCCCGTGTCTGTTATGACCATTAAAAATCTTTCATATAAAGTCCAAGGGCCTGTAACCTTTTGAACTTCATTCCATATATCTCCTATATTAGAATAATTGGCTTTTTTTCTTATTGCTTTTTCGATATATGATTGAAAGTTTCTCCCTTACTTATATTAGCAAAATGTCCTAAAACTGTTGTTGTTTTTGAATTATTTATATTTTGCTCAACTATTTTTCAGGCATCTTTAATAATATCTAATCCAAACGGATCGACCATCGTATTCGAGTCGTAGATATAGGCATACAAATTCGGGTTGTTTTCCGCGATTCCGATGGGATCTTTGCTTATATTAAGTTCCTGAATTACTATCATAGTATTGGGAGTGATTATAATAGAGTTTTCCGAGTTCCTCATCCTCATACTGATCAAATTACCAACTCGAAGTAATGTTAAATTTATTGTCTTGTTTTATCTTTAGCGCTATTTTGATAATGAAAAATTTGAAAAATCATAAGTTTCAAGGTTAAAAATACATTTTTTCTCCTGACAGCAATTATCATTACTCAATAATACGATAGTCTGTAATTTATTATTATCTATATACCAAATAGAATAAACTCCATAAAATTCTTCTGAAGGCATATTGGGATTTGATATACAATTTCCGTTTTGGTCGTATATAAACATATTTTTTTCTCCCATTTCTCTATAATCGGATATAATTAATACTTGATTCAAAAATTTAATTTCTACCACTTGAAAAACTTTCATCTTAAAACGCTTATTGATTATTAAACCGTCATTTAACCAAGATATATTTTTTTCAGAAGTATCAATTTTAAAATTGCTAATCATAATTATTTATTCTATTTTATAGTTTGAAGTAGGTTTAAGATAATCCATTTTATCAGCTGGTGAAACGTCTAATTGTATTAGTGATCCTCTTTCATGAACATTCATACTTTTTTTCCTTGAATTTAATACTTCATTTTTAGAAGTATCATCATACGGTCTAGAATTTTTATTAATTTTTAATTCAATATAAGCTTTAGAATCTCCTAATGAATTTTTAAAAATACCTTTATGTTGTATTTGAAATTTACTCCAACTATTTTCTCCGCACACACTTAGTGCAAACGATTACTATCGTGCATATAATCATACAAATCAGGACTCGTTACTGACGAGTCCTATAGGGTCTTTGGAGATGTAGGAACCAGTCTCTGAGTATGGTACTGGAAACGATAATAAAAGAGTCCTCCAAGTTCCTCATCTTTATACTGACTAAGCTGCCTGAAAGGTAAGAAATGCTTATTGTTAAAGCTATCTTCCCGTTTTCTACTGTAAATATCAAACTCTACTTGTCAAACCAGCTCGCTTTTTTCATCAGATGTGAATTGGTTTTAATTGTTTGCTATGCTGCTCAAAGGATGAATGAAATGAGTACATATTAGCTGAAACTGAAAAGACCTAAAACTCAAAAAATTTTATAATCAGTTATATAGAATTCTTAGCCATTTATTGATAGTTAAAACTTCGTACTAAAAAAGATTATTTGTCGATGAATTAATTGAGTTAAATCGATTACAGAAATTGAAACACTGATATCAATCATCAAAGCTGTACTCTCAAAAGTGTTTGCGATCGAAATGCTGGGAAATGATGTGTATTGTGTTGGGCTAAGTAGAAGCAATTGCTATAAATTAATGTTTATTAATGGAAATTTAAATTTTGTGTAAAGATGTTTGTCTGAAAAACCGACAGGTTCAAGGAGCCAGTAAAAAGGTACAATAAAAAATTGTTGCACTTAATTGCATAATATTTAAAAAAAAGGCACAATTCTTTACTTCAATTACTTATCATCAATCTTTTATTCATTATGTCTACCTC
>JAIL01000210.1 GCA_000725195.1 Snodgrassella alvi SCGC AB-598-O02 | reverse complement strand
GCGTCGGCGGAGATGGTGGCGTCGGCGGAGATGGTGGCGTCGGCGGAGATGGTGGCGTCGGCGGAGATGGTGGTGTCGGTGGGCTAACGGCTTTAATAGTCCAGTAGTATTCATCACTACCATTTTGGCCTACACGTTTGACTAATTGAGCTTCACTTGCACTATCGGTATTGGCTGTGCCAGTAAAATTCATTTGGTTACTGCCACTATTAACGATGACAACTGGAATGGTGTTAAGGATTTCATTAATTTGTTGGATGGAACCATCAATGATGTTAGGCCGGTCAGCATTAGTTGAAACTGGAATGATTTTGGTTGAACCGGTAGCCGTTCCACCGATAACTAACTGATCAGAAGAGGAACCTGCGCCAGAAGCATCGCCCGGAGCATCCCATTCAGTATGCATCTTAATAATGCTACCAACTACACCTTCATAATCACCGCTAACATCAAGTTTGTAATAATCACGCAAGCCGTGAGTTGGAGTGTGGAGAAATTGAATTGTACCTGTATTAGTAAGTTTAGAAAGTGTAGAATCAGCTGAAATTTTCCAAAGATTAGTATTCTTTAAGTTTATCGTTCCCTGACCTTTTGTTATTGTACCAGTTAAAATACCGTTATTAGTCGCATCAATAATACCGGTGCTGGTATTGATAAGAACAGCAGAATTAGATCCTTCAACAAGCTCAAGTTTACCATCATTTATTACCTCCAGTGTTCCGGTATTATCATTAGCAATTAGGTATTTCAGAGATGGTGATGACGACTTTATAAGCTCTCCTGTATTTTGAAATGATGCTTTTTCATTCATGCCAGCAGTTCCGTGGATGATTGCCTCGTCTGTAGCAGAACTGAACTCTAGATTTCCTCTATTAATAAACTTACCACCCGATAAATCAATAGCTTTTTCATTATCAGACGTAATTTTGGAATTATATAGGCTGATTACTCCACCCATAACATTTAATGCTTTACCTTCTATGGCGCTCCCATTATTTTTATTAATTGTTAACCAGGAATTGTCTTCAGCAGTAATACTTCCGCCAGTTATTTTGATGGCATTATTATTAGGGTTATTAATATAGATGGTAGTAGTGTCTTTGCCAAGCGTTACATTTCCACCTTGCACACTTAAACCATCACCAATCCGCTTAGCTTCCAATGTAGTTGTGTCACCCAGTTTTAATTGCCCCTTCTCTATTCTAATTACATCGCCAGGGCTCTTCCCATTTACACCTGATTCATCATTGTCGGTACTTGCTATCAACATCTCACCAAAGGAGATTTCTCCATCTCTCTGAAAAATTGCAGCAGATGGATAATCGTCATTGCCAGAGATTCCTTTACCTTTTGATTCGATTGTGGCATTACCCTTAACTGTAAATGTACCGCCCTGCATATTTAGGGTATTATTTGAACTATTTTGACCAGATAAGGTAAGGTCTTTATTGGCTATAAGCTTTGCCGCATCTCCACGCTGAGTAATTGCTATACCTTCTGAAGCATTAATAATAGTATCATCGTTAAATATTATCGTGCCATCATTATTTTTCAATCCAACCCATCTAGCGTTGATCTCGACCGCTCCACCAAAGGTCAGATTTCCACCTTTAATTTCTGGACGATGTTCTTCACCATTGCGAATACCGTCACCATCTAGAGCTGTTATTTTAGTTTTACCATTTATCACTACGGTGCTTCTCCCATGGTCTTGATTCCATATACTCATAGCAGCACCAGATTCATAACCAGTGGGATTAGTAGCTGCCCAATAGTCTGTATTATCTTTATGATTAATAGTCAAGTCACCCATTACTACAAGCGAACTATTCTCACCTATTACGATACCACTGGTTTTGGTATCCCATTTATTATGATTTGTCGTTACCATTGCATCAGTATGGACTGTAAGGTTACCATTAACTGTAACACTACCTCCTATTGTTGCTGAACTATTGGGAGTACCAATAACTAATGCATGATTTTGACCCTGACTAGACAATTCAACCTTATTATTGTTATTGTTAAAAGTGACAGTTCCTCCTGGATTAACAATAACAGGGGAATTATTTGCACTAGTATCTGTGTTTGGATTATTTATGCTACTTTCTGAATTTACACAATTCATCGAACTATTAATGACAAGTTGGTTATTAGTTGACGTACATACATCAGCTAAAGATAATATTGGTAATGTGGAAAGAGTGGCGAGTACTACAATCTTTGTGCTTTTAGTTTTTCCTCTTTTTGCAAGCTCTGAAGTTACAATCCATTGTTTTTTAAATGAATTCCAAACTATTTTATAAATTTTATTCATACCTGTTTCCCAGTGTTGATCACAATTATCTTTTTTAAATAGTGACTTATCTCTATTTTATTAAATTAAATTAACACCTTATTTCAAAAAAGTGGTTAAGTTTAGATTTTGTATATATAAAAATCAATAAAATTAACCAATTAATTTTTGGATTTGATATTAAATGCTGAATAAAGATATTATATTAACTTTTATTACTATTTTTATTACACATAATATACAATTGTTTCTTTAAGTAAATAAACTTTATTTATAGTATATTAATAAAATTATGCTGTTTGATTCATTGCTATATAATAGGAATAAAAAATAGCCTAATAATCGAATATTGTTTTGTATGTTAGTGCGTACAGGCAAAGATGGCAGATCTATTATGATGAAGCTTGCGGTCAGGGAGTTTTCTGTCTTTTCAGATAGAATTAATTTATTATTGATTTTGTATCTAATTATTTTTTTATGGTGTTAGGATTATTGCGCGTTTTTTTATAACTTTAATCGGCAATAATGTTATTTTAGTTTATCAGTTTCGGCTATTGATTGATAATTAATTGTGCACCAAATCCACCTGGGTAATGATTTTTCATTCATAATGTTATGATATTTATTTGCTGGGGTTACTGCTTTTGTTAATGCTTAATTAGGTTTAGTTGTGAGAATAGTGTTTTTTTGCCTGATAATTGATTTCTTCGCTAAATTCACCGCTAGATAAAAATAGGTCTGGCTGGCTTTAAGGATTAATATAGGTAGTAGTTATTGTGACTAGATTAGCCTTTTGCCATTTTGCAACCACAACGAAGTTGGGTATTTTGAAAATATAGTTTTCATTATTAAAAGTAAATTTGAGTTTGCTTTGAATCAGACCTGTTTTTAAATTTAGATGTGTAATGTCATTCATCGGAATTTTAATAATGGTTTGGCTAAAATCGCCCAATGTGGTTATACCAATTAGAATAATTTCTTCCGAGCTAAAATAGATAAGGAAATTTTTAATATCAAAAACAGCGAAACCGGAAAAAAGAGTATATTGCCATAGTTTTGCGTCTATATAGCCCCATAAAATGGATGATCTGTCAAAGTGTGGTAATCCATTTCCTACAAAAAATTTTGCAATATTATCTAATTTTAGACCCTCATTCATTGTAAACTCTTCTCCTAGTGGTTGGTTTTTTATATTGTAATGGACAAAATAGCTTGACTGAGAAGCCATTTTTTTTATCCGAATAACGGCTAAGATTATAACTATAACAAGTAGATATCGTACATATTTTTAAAATTAAGCAGTTTTAAGTTAAAAGGAGAAGACAATTTTGGGGTTGAATGGTTGATCAGCGGATTGATCGATCAAAAGTCTCTATAGCGGACGGCATTTTGTGGTGATCGATAATTTATGCTTCATTTTTATGATAATTGAGTTATAAGTATCATTGAAACTGAATTTATTTTGTATGGCTAAGGTTAATTTAAGCTCAGTTGTTTTTTTGATATTTATATTTTGGATTCATCAGCAGTTCTTGAATGCTGATGTCTGCCGTAATCAATGTGCGTTATCACTTGAGTAATAAGTAGATTCATTTTTATGCGCCGCTAGCCGCTAATATGTCTATACAATAAGAATCAGTCATATTGATCTGGTAGCAAGTGTTTTGGTATTTAATAAGTCTGAATGTATTAGCTAGCAGAATGAATTGTCATGGTGCTGAAGGTGGTTGCTATTCTGGTTTGGAACGATAGCTTGCATAATAAGTTTTTATTCAATTTATAAAATAAACTAAATTTATATTTAGTTTAAATTACTTTGTCATGTTGTTGATTGCTGAGTAATTTTGTTGTGTATTATGGGTTGGCAGGCTCTTATAGTCAATTTTCATATAGGGATATGTTTATGGATATGCTAATTCTGTACTGTTATGAATAAAATATGATTGATGATTAGTGAGGTTGTTGTAAGAAGGTTGTTAATATGTTGTGAGAACAGGCTAATGAATTTAAAAAGTGTTAATATGTCCGGATGATTTTATTTTGCGTTTGAATAGTCGTTCAATGGAAAGAAATATGGAAAATTATCACTATCCTGATGATCGGGGTTTTTTTGGTCAGCATGGTGGACTATTTGTATCAGAAACGTTGATTGCAGCGTTAGGTGAATTAAAACAAGTTTACAATGAAGCTAAAGCTGATCCTTCTTTCTGGGCGCAGTTTCATGATGATTTGAAACATTATGTCGGTCGCCCTAGTCCGGTTTACTATGCTAAGCGTTTGTCTGCTTATCTGGGTGGTGCGCAGATTTATCTGAAACGTGAAGATTTGAATCATACCGGCGCTCATAAGGTTAATAATACTATCGGACAGGCTTTGCTGGCGCAGCGCATGGGTAAGAAGCGGGTAATTGCGGAAACGGGAGCCGGACAGCACGGAGTGGCCTCGGCAACGGTAGCTGCGCGCTTTGGAATGGAATGCACGGTATTTATGGGTACGGAAGATATCAAGCGACAGGCTCCGAATGTGTTTCGGATGAAGTTGCTTGGTGCTGAGGTTGTTGGTGTAGATTCTGGATCTAAGACACTGAAAGATGCCATGAATGAAGCGCTGCGTGAATGGGTGGCGCGAGTAGATGATACTTACTATATTATCGGTACGGTTGCTGGCCCTATGCCTTATCCGGAAATGGTGCGTGATTTTCAATGTGTGATTGGTGAAGAGGCAAAAGTACAAATGCAGGAAGCAATTGGTCGGCAGCCTGATGTGGCGGTAGCTTGCGTTGGTGGCGGATCAAATGCAATCGGTCTCTTTTATCCCTATATTCATGTTGCTGAAACGAAGCTGGTTGGCGTGGAGGCTGGTGGTCTGGGGTTAGGTGGTAATCAGCATGCTGCTCCGATTAGTTCTGGTAGTCCTTTAGGGGTATTACACGGTTTTCGTGGCTATCTGATGCAGGATAACAATGGTCAGGTTATTGATACTTATTCGGTCTCTGCTGGTCTGGACTATCCTGGTGTAGGACCGGAACATGGTTTGCTGCATGATCTTGGTCGAGTGCAATATGAAGCGATAGGCGATGAAGCTGCGATGGAGGCCTTTTATTTGCTGTGTCATCAGGAAGGTATTATTCCGGCACTGGAGTCTAGCCATGCGGTTGCTTGGGCAGTGGCTAATGCGCCAAAGATGTCTAAAAATGAAACTATTCTGGTTAATTTATCAGGTCGCGGTGATAAAGATGTTAATACTGTGGCTATGCTCAATGGGGTGTCCTTGTAAAAATCACTGACTGCTATTATTAATAGGTAGTGTTTAATATGTGATTTTACTTTATGAATGATCGGATTGGGCTATCGACTGTACAGACATTTTTAATGGCTTTAGCCATTGGTCTGGCGGTAGCCAGTAATTACTTTATTTTTCCGCTGATTGAGGTGGCTGCCAGTAATTTTGGCATGAATGTTGTTCATAGCGGGATGTTGATCACGCTAACCCAACTGGCGTATGCTTTGGGACTAATTTTTCTGGTGCCTCTAGGCGATGTACTGGATAACAAGAAGCTGATCGTTTCTTTGTATGCAGTTGTGGCAGTCAGTGCTTTGCTGATTGCTTTTGCCTCAAGTTTATGGCTTTTTATTTGTGGTCTTTTGCTGGTTGGTGCTTTTTGTAATAAAACAAAAAATCAACCTTTAATTTGAAAGTTTGACATAGTTGTTTCCCA
>JAIL01000209.1 GCA_000725195.1 Snodgrassella alvi SCGC AB-598-O02 | reverse complement strand
GGTATTATCCCAGTTTACAGTTGCTTCTTTTTTAAGGGCCTCGATAGCTGTTCTGGCTGTATTCATAGCTTCGGTCATGGCCGGTTCGATATCAGCAGCAGATATGGCGTCAAAACGCGGTTCACTGTCCAGATTTAATAAGACATTTTCAGACATAGTATTCTCTTGAAAAATTACCCTTAAATTTAGTGTTTTCAGGTAAATCATTGGGGGCAACAGGAGCAATGACACTGCTTCTGCTATTAATATTGCTACATTATGTAATACGATAAGGTCAATTTCATGAAAAACAATATTCGTTCTTATTTAGATATGCAACCACAAATTGATAACAGTTGCTATGTTGATGATATGGCAGTGGTTATTGGTGATGTTATTTTACATGAACAAATTTCGGTGTGGCCATTTGCCGTGATACGGGCTGATGTGAACAGAATAG
This sequence comes from Snodgrassella alvi SCGC AB-598-O02, assembly GCA_000725195.1. Taxonomy (GTDB): domain Bacteria; phylum Pseudomonadota; class Gammaproteobacteria; order Burkholderiales; family Neisseriaceae; genus Snodgrassella; species Snodgrassella alvi_G. The sequence continues at coordinate 4,685 of JAIL01000209.1, read as the reverse complement.
AAATAGGTGCCCGAAGCAATATTCAGGATCATTGTATGTTGCATGTCAGTCATAAAACGGCGGATAAACCTAATGGATCCCCTTTACTGATTGGTGAGGATGTAACTATTGGCCATCATGTCAATCTGCATGGCTGCACCATTGGTAATCGGGTATTGGTGGGAATTAATTCCATTGTGTTGGATGATGCTGTTATTGGGGATGAGGTTATGATTGGCGCGGGTAGCCTGGTACCACCTCGTAAACATTTAGAAAGTGGTTTTTTATATGTAGGTTCACCGGTACAAAAAATCCGACCATTAACAGATAAAGAACGAGTATTTTTACCTTATTCAGCTATGCATTATGTGACGGTAATGAGTAATTATAAAAATAATCAGATTGGGTAGTTGATCTAAGCGAAAACCAATAAAAAAAAAGGTTGTTTAATTAATAACGAGACTAGCCACGCAAAATTCAGTAACAAATATTATTATGATTCATTGCCTTTGCTAGATAATTTATACTAGCTAACCGGCAGCAATGAGTTGGTGTTATTGTTAGTTTATGTTATATATATGCTGATTTACTAAAGACAAGGAACATATTAATGAAAAAAATAATGAGCATTGGCGCAATATTAGCGCTGTTATTGCTTAGTGCGTGCGCAACGACTGGATCAAGTGGTGGTGGCAACACAGAGGTTTATGGCGAAGTAAAAGTAGGTGTTGAATCATCACACTAATCAATCATTGTTAGTACACCCGATTAAACCATAAAGTTTGCTTCATTTTTGCTTTATGGTTTTTTTGTTATTAGTTAATTATAAGTTATTAAAATTATAATTTCTGTCTTCAGTTTATTAATAGTATTGTATTGCTAATTGGTGGCGGAATAGTTATATGATTGAGTATAAATATAATTTTTTATTGAGCAGATCCCAGATTAACTCAATATTATGTTTTAATACCATAATCTTAATACAATCAATTTCTATGATTTTTGATTAATTACTTTATCATTTTATACTATTTTATTTAGATCTGAACTTCCAAGTTAATCAATTAACTGACTTTACCAGTAGCTGCGAAAATACTTAAAGAAATAAATCTGTGCCTGCTATTTAGCATGGTTACGGTATTTTTTGATCAGAATATTAAAATTATTTACAGCTGAAAGCGTTTAGTAAATAGCAAAGGTTTAAATAAGTATATATTTGTTTTTTTATTAAATTAATTATTAGTTGATGATTATGGAAATATTGAGAATGTGTATATTATTTTTTAAATAATGTACTGCATATAAAATCAATGTCGGGTAACTATCGCCGCAAAGAGTTTGTATTTGAAATTTAAACATACTCATGGGTAATTTTTATCTCCATGAGTATGAATAAGTCGAGTTTTTACCAAAAGCATATTTGATTGAGTGTACAGATGCTCAAGATTGGTATTGCTGTTAATTAGCGGTTAATGGTACGACACGACCATCAGGTAAAACCTCCTGAATTGTCACCCCACACTGTGCCGACGTTGAGGACGCAATCACTTCGTAATCTTTTCCAGCTTGTGCGACAAAGGTCAGTTTATTGCCATTGCATGAAGGTTGATAAGTTACTGTTTTGCCATTACCGTGACTATTGTTAACATTAGCTAAGCCAATGACTGCATTAGAAAAAATAACTGGTACATCGGCAGGAATAGTAAATTCTTGATAGTATAATTTTGATAAGGCTCGATTGTGTTGGCGCATGATTTCCAGAGTTTTGGTGGCAGGAATGCCGATACTGCTGCTCTTAGCCATGCCTAACATGGAAGCAAAAGCACCACCAGCCGAACCACCGGTGGATTTTTTAACTGTATGTCCATTAAAGGAGTATTTCATATTAGTGGGTTTCCCATTCTGACCATACATACGGATACGGGCCTGAGGAACAGAGTTATCCAGTGAATCACTGGCCAGACTGGTTTCGCCTGCAAAGACCGCCAAACTGAGAAAAATAAGTTTAACAATATTGGCTGAAATAGAGTATTTTGGTAATTTGAACATATTGCCCCCCCCCTTTTGCCGGAAATGAAAAGTATTTGTTAATCATATTTAGTCATAACACACGAAATTCAACATTATTGTACATTATTATCATACCATTAAGATATTGTTTGTTATGCAACTAATAAAAATAATTTTTATGACGAGGTTTTGACCATCAGCTAATTTAATTAGCTAAGTCTTAAATGTCTTACTGGCTTATTTAGATAAACTAATATTGAACAGAAAAACTAGGATTGTTATTTATCATTTGCTCTTGAATATATTAAGCAGAATAACCAAATATAATCATCAGTATAATAAATATTTAATGCATGAAACTTATAAACCAATTAATGGGAGTACAGATGAGTTTTGATATAACCTATCAGGCATTATTGAATAATTATGAAGGGTGTACCGAAGTGGTTATTAATCCATATGGTTAAGGTAAATATAATTGGATTATTTAATGTTAGCTGCTGTTTTGACTGAATCATCTGTAAGCCATGTCTGTAAGATATTGGTATGTTGCCGGTCATGAAAGTAGTTGTTGATACCTGATAAGAGATGACATAGTAATTTTCGGTAATTAATCAGCATTGATTAAATCAATGTGTAATTAAATATGCCTGTTTCAGCTTGTTAAGACGGAACAATTCGCCAAAATATTTAATTGTATTAAGAGATTTTATTTAAGGTGATACGATATCTGATCAAACCCTTGAGGAGGAAAACCAGTCTGAAAAAGCTTAATCAGGATGATTTACTGATCTGTTAGGTATTAGTCGTATTAATAACCTTTTAATAGCAAAATTGGTGTTTATTTTATTGGCGACTATTTGTATAGTATAACAATGGGATTTGGTAACGCCATTTATGATGCTTTGATCAATTTTTTTATCCGGTTAATTTAATGCTTGCAGAAATATTACGAGGTGCAATGATTTTAGGTAGTTTAATCATTGCCATTGGTGCGCAAAATATATTTGTTCTTAAACAGGGATTATTAAGAAATCATATTTTTTATGTAGCAGCTATATGTTTTCTGTGTGATTTTATTTTAATGGCAATAGGAATTTTTGGCGTAGGTACTTTTATCAGCTCTAATCCATTGATCACTAATACCTTAGCGATTCTCGGAGCGCTGTTTCTGATGTGGTATGGATTCTGTGCTTTTAAAAGCGCTATTAAGGGTACCAGTAGTATGCAAGTTGAAACGAAAGACCTCACTAATAATAGTTTAGTTAAAGTTGTTTTAGCCACTCTGGCGGTTACTCTACTTAATCCACATGTTTATTTAGATACGATAGTGATTGTTGGTGGTATAGCCGGCACATTAACCGTAGAACAAAAGTATGCTTTTTTAATTGGTGCTGTTTGCGCTTCGTTTACTTGGTTTTTTGGTATTGGTTATGGTGCCAGATTGTTAACACCGCTATTTAAGCAAAAAAAAATGTGGGTAATATTGGATTGTCTGGTGGGTGTAATTATGTTTTATATTGCCTACTGCTTAATATTGTATGTTTATGCACATAGTTGATGATGGAGATTAATTAGAAGATTACTCCTGTTGATACGCATTATTTTTTGTTATTCATCATTTCTGGATTGGCCGTTATCCGCTTTTGCTTCATCACTGATCAGTTAATTGTTTGAGATATTTATTTTTCTCACTATAAATTTTTATCAATATATTACAGTTATTACAATCAATTGCATTATCTGCAAGTAACTCAGCGTAGATATTTATATACTTATTTCCTATACAAATAAATATGGGCATGAAATTAAAGCATGCCCATATTTGGATTGGTTAAAGATAGAAAATTAAGTTTGGCTGCCACCAATGGTTAGTCCGCTATCAATGCGCAATGTTGGCTGTCCCACACCTACCGGAACGCTTTGTCCATCCTTACCACACACGCCTACACCACTATCCAGACTACTGTTATTACCAATCATGCTGACATGTTTTAATACTTCCGGACCGCTGCCAATGATGGTGGCACCTTTTACCGGATATTGCAGTTTACCATTTTCTACCCACCATGCTTCAGAAGCACTGAATACAAATTTGCCACTGGTGATGTCTACTTGACCACCACCAAAGTTTACCGCATATAAACCCTTATCTACTGAAGCAATGATTTCTTCAGGTGTGAGCTGACCATTTTCCATATAGGTATTCGTCATGCGTGGCATAGGTGCAGAGGCATAATTTTCTCGTCGACCATTGCCAGTAGGACTCATACCCATTAAGCGGGCATTGGTTTCATCTTGCAGATAACCACAAAGTATTCCATCTTCGATTAATACCGTACGCTGAGTGGGATTGCCTTCATCATCGATATTCAGAGAACCTCGCCGGCCAGAAATATTTCCCTGATCCACTACGGTAACACCTTTTGCTGCTACGCGTTCACCTAAATGACCGGCAAATGCACTGGTACCTTTGCGATTGAAATCACCTTCCAGCCCATGACCTACAGCCTCGTGTAGTAAAACCCCTGGCCAGCCATTACCCAGAACTACGGTCATGGTTCCGGCAGGCGCCGGCCGTGCCTCTAGATTGGTTAATGCCTGGGCAACAGCTGTATCAACATATTGCTGCAGAATATTTTCATCAAAATAAGATAAATCAAAGCGACCACCGCCACCACTGCTACCCTGCTCCC
>JAIL01000208.1 GCA_000725195.1 Snodgrassella alvi SCGC AB-598-O02 | reverse complement strand
ATTTGGCTTTTATAGTGTCGTTTTTGGCTGTCCAAAGATAGATTTTATTGATTAAATAAGATTTTATTCTTTTTATTCTTAACCACCAATCTCCCACCAGCAGGAGAATCATAATAAAAACATTCTGTTACATAGTAATCCAATCCATAAGCTTGAGCTAAATAATCATAATTTTTGTCATTAATTTTTTGCCAGTTTAATAAAGTTAGCTGTTGTTGAGCAAAGGGATTATTTTTCCCAATATAAACAAACGTAGTATAATCAGGATCATAATCTTGAGGTAGCTGGTGCGTCATCAAAAAAATATGCGTGATTACATATACCGTATAAGGCATATCCCACGGTTATTAAATTATTCATTATCTTAATTCCGGATGTTGTTTAAAGAAATCTTCCGCCACATCTCCATATTTAGCTCCCGGTCCCTTATAGAACTCCGCTAAAGCTTGCAATCTTTCTTCTCGAGTAAAATTTTTTTCAATTTTAAACCTACTATTTCCACGCTGTGGTCGCATATGGAATGTTTCTTCTTCGATAGTTCTAGTTTTTTTCACTAAAAAATCATTCAAATCTTTATGCAGCTCTCTGTGAGTTTGTTCATCTAATGTAGTTAATTTTTGTTTTTTGTCCCCTCCCATAAATTTCGGATCAGAATGATGTTTATGACATGCCCAGCCCCATGGATCAATCCAAGTCAATCCATTCGGTGCATACTGATAAAGATTAATACCACCCAGCAACCCAATCGGATCCGGCTGGGTAAAGCGACCTATATCAGGATCATAATACCTGAAAGTATTGTAGTGCAGTCCGGTTTCTCTGTCTAAATATTGTCCCTGATACCTCAGGTTCTGTTGTATCTCTGTATGGGTAATCTCCTGTATCGGTTTGCCCCATAACTGATATGAGCATTCCCAAACGATTTCTCCTGCTTCATCCGTCAGTTCTTCCGGCATACCGTTTACATCGGTATGGAAGTAGTAGATGTGTTGTTCCTGATTACCGTTTCGGTCTATTCGTGCCAGTGGTTCATAGCTGTTGGTATCAGTATACAGGTACAGGCTTTGCTGTCGGGTTGGGCTGGTTTCCTCTATCATTCTTAAACCATCCCACATAAAGCGGGTACGGTTATAGGGTTGGCTGTCTTTGTCCAGCCGGTGTTTCTCAAGGCGTCGTCCTAATGCATCGTAGACATAGCCATAACGATGGGTGTTGTTCAGTTCTTCTATACGTACTTCGGTGAGACGGTGCTCGGCATCGTACTGGTAGTACTGGGTGCCACTGGCGGTTTGTTTGCTGCTGATGCGACCATGAGCATCATACTGGTATTTATGGCCTCTGAAGCTTAGTAATTGGTTGCAGCGAATCAGGTTTTGATTGGTGGGTTGTTCTTTTGGTTGTAGATCCAGCAGGTTGGCCGCAGCATCGTATTGCAGTGTGTCCCAGTAGGCTTCGTTGCGGCAGCCTTCGATGCGACCGGTGGCGTCGTAGCGATAGTCACTTTGTCCCTGTCTGCTGTGGTATTTGCTTACCAGATGGTCAAGGCTGTTGTATTGATATCGGCGTTCGATCAGTGAATCAGACAGTATATCTTGTTGCTGGCGACGGGTATTTTTTTTTAGCAGACGCTGGTTACTATCGTATTGAAACTGGGTGTTCAGTTGCCCTTGTGTGCGCAGCACTTCACGATGCAAACAATCACGTTCGATGTCGCTGATGATGTCTCCATCTAGGTTGATCTGGTGCAGGTGGCCAGAACCATAGTAGAGGTGGTTGATGGTACGCCCGTCTGGCAGAGTGGTGGCGATGCGGTTACTTAGTTGGTCGTATTGATGCTGTAAGACGCCCTGTGCGGTGGTTTCGCTCAGTAGGTTGCCCAGCACATCGTAGCTGAAGCTGATTAGTTCCGGTTCGGCTTCCGGTGGCAGACCAGCAGATTTAAAGCCGACTTTGAGTAGGTTGTCGGCTTTGTCGTATTGATAGGCAGTGGTTCCGTCCGGGGTGTATTTGCCAATTAAGCGACCCATGGCATCGCGTTTGAAATGGTGTTCGATTTGATGTGGGCTGCCAGCAGCAAAGCGAACGCTTGTGACGTTATCAAGCGGGTCGTAGCTGAGTTGTTGTTTGCGCCCATCCAGATCGGTTTGTTCGATAAGGCGATCGGCGACATCGTAGTTGAAGTGGTATTGTTCGCCGTTTTCGTTACGCAGGGCGGTGAGACGTCCGTAGGCATCGTAGTTAAAGCCAAGCTGGCGACCAGCTGCATCAATACGGGTATGCACTAATCCTCGCTGATCACGGCGGTAGCGGGTGATGTGACCCGCCGGATCGGTATAGCTGTGTAGCTGACCAGCCGCATCGACGCTATAGTGTTCCTGACGACCATCAGGTAAGGTTGTGCCGATAAGCTGACCGGCGGCGTTGTACTGGTATTGGCTGCTGTTACTAAGGGCATTGGTGGCGCTGATTAGGTTTCCGGCAGCGTTGTAATAGAAGTAGCTCATGGAGCCGGAACAATCTATATGATGGCTTAGCTGACCGTTTTCGTTCCAGCGCAGATGTTTGTTGCCTCCGCGCGCATCGGTGATTTTGACGATCTGTCCATGTGGATCGTACTGGTAATGGGTGCGTTGTTCTAAGGGATCGATGGTGGTGAGCAGGTTGCCTCGCTCATCATAGTAGTAACGCCAGCTGCTGCCATCTGGTGCAATGCTGATGGTGGGTAAGGCCCAGTGTGGTAGCCATTGGGTTTGGGTGGTTCGTCCCAGCGGATCGGTTTCTGCGGTTTCGCGTCCTTGTTCGTCGTAGCTGTAACGCCATTGTCCACCCTGCGGGTCGGTTACGCTGACCAGTTGCTGGTTGTCATTCCATTCGAATTCGGTGGTTTGTCCCAGGACGTCGATGTAACGGGTGATTTGGTAGGTTTCGTTCCAGTAATGGTGGCTGACTCGTCCCAGACTGTCTTGTACACGGGTAAGACGTTGTTCCATGTCGTAGTCAAAGCGATAGTCTTCATGGCGTTTGCCATCGGCTTCGCTCCAGTGATGGGTTACTCGCCATTCTATGCCATCAGCTCCGTTAAAGCGCGCCCATTGGTAATAACACTGCATACCGGTAGGCAGGCGGTGATAGTTCATGCGCCGATCACTGTCGTAGGCAAATTCGCGAGTCTGGCGATTTTCGGCATCAATGACTTGTTGCAGGTCGCCCTGTTCGGTGTACTGGTAACGGTTTAGTAATCTGCTGCTGCCGTCGTGTAGTCGTTGTCTGATTTCGGTGACGCGTTGGGGATGACGTTGATCCTGATAATGTAGGCTGATGCTGAGGACGTTATTGTTATCGGTTATTTCGGTGATGCGACTGAAGTCATCGCGATGGATAAGCAGTTGGTTGTCGTTACGATCCTGCAGCTTGGTTAGGATCAGACGTTTAGGATTATTGGGATCGGGCTGGAACAGACGATAGAGACCGTCATCGTCTTCAATTACCCAGCAGTCCTGTTCACCACGGCGGACGGTAAGGTTTTCATCAATGCCACGAATACCATCGTTGGGATAGAGAGCTTCGATTTCAAGACGCCGCCCTTGTTCTTGAGTATAAACGGCTGCACAGGAACCATCTGGTTGTGGGTCGATTTCCATTTCTACTTCGAAAGGGACACTCCAACCTGCACCAAACATGTTATGGGTACGGCTATCAACACTGCTGTAAAAGCGTTGCCATTTGAGGGGAAGATGCGCTGGCAGGGTGAAATCAAGATCTTCTGAATTAAAAAGCAGTTTCGCGCCAGTGGGCAGGTGAACCGGATGACCACCGAAAAGGGCTTGACCAGCACTTCTGGCAACATAGCTCAAAGCAACCATTTCTGCAAAACATAGCCCAAAATCTCTGATTTTGACGCAAAATTTTCTGGGGCAGAGAATTAAGGTTGCGATAGAAACCAACAGGGCAATGGGGTGTTTGCCACTTCTGATTTCACGTACAACGATGGATTCCCCACCAATACGCACGTTATTGGAAACTTTCTCACCCCCAGCTGGATCATCCGTGACTTTGGCTTCGCAGGTGCTGCGGTCGTTGCTGCGAACGGCCGGCTGTCCATTGATGTACACTTTTTTGGAGCCTTCGGCTAGATACTCTTCGTTACCTTTTGGACGCGGATGCTTTTTGCAGGAAATTTTGTCGTCATCTCTGGGTTCAGCTCTTGGATCCGGGGAAGCGACAGTGGGCCTGACCATTTGTTTAGCCGTTTCTATTAATATATTTGGCAAATCGCCAACTACATGTGGCAATTGGGCAAACATATTTGAAACGACATCGAAGAAAGTTTGTGGTTGCTCCGGTGGAAGGGGAATACTTTGGTCTACTGTACCTGCGGCACGAGCAGCCAGTTTGCCATTGATGCGGGTATTGCTGGAACCGGATATGATTTTGCCGTCCTCAGAAGGAGCGATAAAACTACTGACATAATCAGCCAATTTGGAGACTTGTTTCTCCAACGCCCCAGATAGAAAAAAGGCGAGAGTAGGAGCTAATAATAATAAGCTTGAGCCTTCAGTAACTCCTGCAGAGAGTAATATACTAGCGATAGCAATCGATGTTACAGTTATGATAGCCGCATCACAGATTAATTCTACGGCAGCGCCAACAACATCGGCCAGCAGTGAGGTATGTAAGAGTACATCTCCCTCACGAGCGGCCCAATATGCTTCTCCCATTTTAATATCCCCTTAAACCAATGCGATTTTAAAATCCGAGCTTTATGTTGTTGTTTGCCAGTATACTGTTTTTAAAGATGAAAAATGCTACCTAATTCTGGATTGTAGAAGAAGTGGTATGGTAGGTACTGGTTAAGGCAACAACACA
>JAIL01000207.1 GCA_000725195.1 Snodgrassella alvi SCGC AB-598-O02 | reverse complement strand
AGCATCCTCGCCAGAATTTGTCCAATCCCGCTGATGATACTGATTATGGTCAAACTGTAATACTTATCGACCAACTTAATGAAAATTTATGGCAAGTAAGATATCGTGGCACCATCTGGCAAGGAACCTTTGCTGACCCCATAACCCTGAAATCAGGTGATACCGCGCTGATAACCGGTCATAATGGTAATGTACTTAACTTAACATCTGCAGCTAATTTTGAAAAAGGGAATAATTTATGAGTTTTACAATTATTTTAACTATATTGATTGCTATCAGTGCATTCATCTCAATGGCACTGAAAGTTGTACCTCAACAGGAAGTGTATATTGTAGAACGATTTGGTAAATATCATGCTACTTTGACAGCGGGTTTAAATTTTATTATTCCGGTTTTTGATAAAGTAGCATACAAACATACTTTAAAAGAAATTCCTTTGGATGTACCGAGTCAGGTATGTATTACACGAGATAATACTCAGTTAACTGTAGATGGCATTATTTATTTTCAGGTAACCGATCCTAAACTGGCATCCTATGGTACCAGTAACTTTATCGTAGCTATTACTCAGTTAGCACAAACAACATTACGCTCAGTTATCGGGCGCATGGAATTGGACAAAACTTTTGAAGAACGCGATGATATTAATATCACCGTTGTTAATGCATTGGATGAAGCAGCCGTATCTTGGGGTGTAAAAGTATTACGTTACGAAATTAAAGACTTGGTGCCACCACAGGAAATTTTACGTTCAATGCAGGCACAAATTACTGCAGAACGTGAAAAACGTGCGCGTATTGCTCAGTCAGAAGGTGTTAAACAAGAACAAATCAACTTGGCCTCTGGTCAGCGCGAGGCAGAAATTCAGAAATCACAAGGTGAAGCACAAGCTGCCATCAATGAATCTCAGGGTGCTAAAGTAGCACAAATTAATCGTGCTGAAGGTGAAGCTGAAGCTTTACGTCTGGTAGCGCAGGCGTCTGCCGATGCAATCCGTCTGGTAGCTGCAGCAATTAATGAACCCGGTGGCAATGAGGCAGTGAATTTAAAAGTTGCCGAGCAATATGTTGAAGCATTCGCTAAATTGGCTAAAACCAACAATACTTTGATTATGCCTGCAAATGTAGCTGATATTGGTAGCTTGGTTAGCGCTGGTATGAGTATTGTGAAAGGCCAGTCTAATTTGACCACATCAGGTAAATAACACTAAATTATTAAACTAAATCATAGAACAGCTGCTTTTTAACAATCTTAAGCAGCTGTTTTTGTATTTGCTGCTTTTGTAGCAGGATGATTAATTGATATCTATACAACACAGACCAATTCTTAGTCTGATAATGGCCACAACCATGCCCAGACATTTCGCCCCTCTCCCAGAAGTACGGAAAACGTACTACAGGCTGCGTCTGTACTCATGCACTCAATCCCTATACCATGTTGCACTAATTCTACATTTAATCGCGGATCAATAAATCTGGTTTTGCTGCCGGTACCGATCAAAATAATTTCAGGATGATAAGAGATAGCCTCACAAAAATCTTCAGCACTTAACTCAGTTACTGAACTTTTAATTACTGGCTGTACTGCACTATTAGTAATACAGATGGGTTGTTGATAGCAATGGCCATTGATACAGATACCTTCCACTCCGACATCATCTATCCACACCCCTTGTATATTACGAGTTTCATTAATTTGCATAAGTATTTTTTCCTGACGATAAATTCTCTACAACTAATGGTAGTCAAAAAAACATATTTCCGTTAGCATTGGCAGCTTAGCTAGGAAATTAACACTAATATACAAATTAAGATTGTCTGAATCAAGGAGTGAGTATGCAGCCTCTTCGTATTGGTTTGCTCGGTGTGGGCACAGTGGGTGGCGGAACAATAAAGTTATTACAAAATAACAGCAGTGAAATTACTCGTCGTCTTGGGCGAGAGCTCATTATTACACATGCAGCTAACCGAAATCTCGATCGGGCGCGTCAGATCTGTGGTAATAGTATAAAAATCACTAATAATGTGTTTGATGTTGTTAATGCTGAAGATGTTGATGTTGTCGTGGAACTGATTGGTGGAACCACTATTGCTAAAGATGCCATTATTCAGGCAATAAAAAATGGTAAGCATATTGTTACTGCTAATAAAAAAACTATTAGCAGAATATGGCAATGAAATTTTTCAGTTGGCTGCAAAACATAATGTTATGGTGATGTTTGAAGCTGCAGTTGCCGGTGGCATTCCCATCATTAAAGCATTACGAGAAGGACTTGCTGCTAATCATATTGAATCTATTGCAGGTATTATTAACGGCACCAGTAATTTTATTCTTAGCGAAATGCGTGCTAAAGGAAGCACATTTAAAGAGGTATTGGAACAGGCTCAGGCGCTTGGCTATGCTGAGGCCGACCCGACATTTGATATTGAAGGTCAGGATGCCGGGCATAAACTAAGCATTATCTCGGCACTGGCATTCGGTACACCGATTAATTTTCAGCATTGTTATCTGGAAGGTATCAGTCAGCTTAAAAGTATTGATATTGCCTATGCGGAAGAATTAGGCTACCGCATTAAACTACTGGGCATTACTCGCAAAACACCGAGAGGTATTGAATTGCGTGTCCATCCGACCTTATTACCGGAAAGCAGACTTTTGGCTAAAGTCGAGGGAGTGATGAATGCTGTTTCTGTCCAGGCTGATATGATTGGTCAAACTATGTATTATGGTGCCGGTGCCGGTGCCGATCCAACCGCCAGTGCCGTCGGAGCCGATATAATGGATGTCACTAGATTACAGAATGCCGAAGCAAGTTATCGTGTTCCCTACCTTGCTTTCCAGTCAGATTCACTAGAAGATATTTCCATACTTCCTATGGATGAAATAATCAGTAGTTATTATCTACGCGTATCGGTACAGGATGAACCGGGGGTACTGGGCGAAATTGCTAATATTCTAGCAGCAGAAAATATTTCTATTGAAGCGCTGATTCAAAAAGGCGTAATCGATCAGACATCTGCCGAAATTGTTATTCTGACTCATTCCACACAGGAACGTTTTATCAAGCAATCTATTCGCCGTATTCAGGCTCTAGCACGTGTCATGTCTCCGGTCACTATGATTCGGATGGAAAGCCTGCATAAACGTTAAAATTTATTTCTCTTATGCCTATTTGCCTGTTTAGTGTGTAAACGGCTAGGCTGTTTAATGTTCAACTAAGAGCAAATGAATCAAAAAATCATTTGCTCTTTTATTATTTTTTGCTGACATTTAGTTATAAATTAACCCTCCAGCATTTTCTTCAAGTAAATGCTTTCCATTCGTTTAAATCATATTGAATTATTCTGTTCCATTTTAATGGACATGATTACATTAAGTTCTTGCTATTAATAGCTGAATAAAATAACGTTTTGGGATTAAATAATTTAAGTTAGTTAAAATAAATATTACAAAGTCCCTCCAATCATGACCAATAAATTCAAATTACATAATATATTATTTAATCAGTTCGTATTATCAAGCTAACTTAAAATGAATTAATTTATTACCTGTCTCTATTTACGTCTCACGCTAATTATTTTATATAGTTCGTCGAAAAAAAGTAGTTAATAAGTTATCTAGGCTAATTAATAGTAACTCACCATCTATATCATTGATTGATTGATTAATTTATTTATCATAATTAATTTAATTATTTTTCATTAAAATACTTAAAATATTACCTACTCCAACAACATTAAATATTTTAAAAAGTGGATACATTCAGTGAATATGAAGAAAATGATTTGCATTAGTTATGCGCCTATGAAAAAAATTTTATAAACTGAATAGATTGCTAAGCAAAAAATAATATTGGCATATATTAATATAGTATATATAATAAGTTACAAATGACTTTGTACTATGTTATTTCCATGTTTAATTTAAAAAAGCACCGAAATATTCATAGCGGATTCACGCTCATTCAAATACTTTTTAGCCTAATTACCGTAAGTGTTCTGGCTGTCATAGCTATTCGGTATATTGGTCGCTACCAAAAGTACACTCATTTACAACAAGCCCAAGTGGTTTTATTGCAGAATAGTCAGTACATGGAGCAACATTATCAGCGACACCTGAGTTATAAGCTTAATTCAACCAGCTGGCCAAAGCTGTATATTTCCCAAAATAAGCATTTTTGTTTCAAAATTATGGGAAATCCACGATCTCATTCCGGAGATACATTTTCAATCAAAGCTGTGGCACTTGATAATAAAAAAGAGCCACGCATTCTAAAAATAAACCGTCATGGTATGGTAATCATGTGCCAGACAAGTGAAAGCAACTGTGAAGAGGATAACTCTTTTTTTAACGGTCACATTAGTTTGGATAAAAATTGCACAATTTTTAATCGTTAAAGCGCAGCATTCAGATGCTGTAAACTGTTACAATACTACCCTGTAGATTCTTTAATTTCCTATTATCATATTAGTTATGAGCATACTGTCTCTGGATAATGCCTGCTTTGCAGTGGGTCATCACCCTCTTTTAGATCATGCATCGTTACAACTAGCTTTAACAAAGATGATGATGACCAAATCAGAAG
>JAIL01000206.1 GCA_000725195.1 Snodgrassella alvi SCGC AB-598-O02 | reverse complement strand
CTCATAGAAAAATAAACACCTGTATTACATAAACCTATTTACTCAAGTTTACTGCATTAGAAGTGAGGGCTAGAGCAAGACGATTAGCCAGGCAGCAGGGTGGTAAATTAGGACTAATTGTTCTAGACTATTTACAATTGATGTCTGGGTCTGGGCGTTCGGATAACAGAGCTTCTGAGTTAGGCGAAATATCCCGATCCCTAAAATCATTGGCTAAAGAGTTACAAGTACCTATAATTGCTTTATCACAATTATCTCGTACCGTTGAACAACGCACAGATAAACGGCCAATGATGTCAGATCTGCGCGAATCTGGAGCAATTGAACAAGATGCCGATTTAATTATGTTCATGTATCGGGATGAATATTATCATCCTGATACTCAGTTCAAAGGGCTAGCTGAATGCATCATTGGAAAGCACCGTAATGGGCCTACTGGTAAAGTTCATCTTACTTTTCAGGGACAATATACAAAATTTGACAATACTATTATTCCTGAACACTATTACGACAATTAATTTACAAAAAATTAAAATAATTTTACTCAATAAAGCTAAAATAATGTAGAATATTATTTGAACTAGCTTAGTTTATTTATTAAAAATTTTATATATAGTGTTAAATCTATGATTAAATTAAAACGATATGACAAAGGATTTACGCTTCTTGAACTTATGGTTGTTTTAGCTATAACTGCAATTTTAGCTGTTATTGCTTTACCAGCTATGAATCGTTTAGTAGCAACACAACGATTAAACACACGGACTGATCAGCTTATAGCATTATTCCAGTTTGCACGAAGTGAAGCTCTTCGGACCAATAAACCTGTTTTAATCTGTCCTACAGCAATTCGTAAAGATGTAGCTACGGCAAACAGTTGTGTAACATTTAATAATTATGATGATGGGAAGGGATGGCAGGGGTTCATGGCATTCAATGATATGGATTTGAATGGTAAATATGATGCAACTAACGATAATAGTATTAAGGTAGTTGCCATTAATCAAAATATAAGTAACAATGCTTCAGCTGCTGAGATCAAATCTAAATTGAAAACAAAAATTTCTGCTATCAGTATGAGCTGTACATCTCAGTCTAACGGTAGTAACTCTTTAAGAACGTGTGTTAATAAACACCTTGATTCTAACTATTTAGGTTTTATGCCTAATGGACAATTTGGCATTGGATCTGGCGAAAATAAAAGTAACTGGAGTATTGGAGATACATATATCATTATCGAATTAACTGATAGTGAGTCGAAAGCTGATCTTAAACGTCGAGTAATTATTTTGCCTAGTGGAAACACTTACTTCTGTGGTAAAAAATCAAGTAATTTATCTTTATGTACCGCAGACATGACTGTTTAATTAGCGTAAAGCATGGATAAATCATGAAGAAATATTCAAACAGTATTCTAAGATCTAACAAAACTTTGAACAAATTTTCTCAACATGGTTCAACGTTAATAGAAGCGGTGGTGGCAATTTTTATAATGTCTTTTGGCATATTGGCACTTATGCTTGCTCAGATTAATTCGGTAAATGTTTCAATTAATTCAGCTAATCAAAGCGAAGTAACTAGAGCAGTGCAAAATTATGTTGAAGAAATGAGAGCTAAAGCTAAAATATCTTTAAAAGAAACAACTATTAATAACTCAACTATCTTAACAAGTTTCAAAAATTATTCCGATTTCCAGTCCACCAATTGTGCTGCCAACTTAAACCTGAATCTTATTAATGATGAGGTTACTAGCTGCACAATAACAAGCGATGGTTTGATTACTGTGCAATGGGGCGATAAAGTAGCTAATCCAGACCAAAGCTATACTTATAAATTGCAGGCAGGTCAAGAATGAAAAGCAAAATCAATAAATTTCAGACTGGAAATAAGTTAAGTGGTGAATCTAATTCCCTGTCAACTTCAATAGTTTGTAAACAGGAAGGCTTCACTTTAATAGAGTTGTTAGTTGCAACAGCTATCAGTATTATTGTTCTTTTAGCAGCCAGCTCTACATTTATTACAACTTATAGATTAAATCAAGATGTAAAAAAACGTATAAACTATGAACAAGATGTGCGCAATGCTGGTGATTTGTTGCGAACTGATTCCCGTCAACTCGGTAACTTTGGATGCATGAAAGAGCCTTCTCCTAATGATTTAGCCATGTTTAGCGGTGCATTTGACGCCAATAATAAACAATTTATTTCTACTAGTGATTTCAGTATACCTGGACTCACAAAAGCGGATAATATCAAGCCTCTGCTGATTACCTATATTGATGGAAAATACGCAAATAGCATAACTGGAGAGAAATGTAATACAGCCATTCCTTCAATACAAGATAATATAAATGGGAGTGTTTATGTGGTTGGAACTACCGAATTTGATGGTGTGCAAAGTTTATATAAAATAGATTATAGAAATAAAAGCTGGACAGAACCACAACTCGTTGTAAAAAATGTCCAAAATATGAGTTTTACTTTTAATTATGATCAACACGATCAAAGCGATTGTCCACAAAATGCCAATTCTCCAGAACTCGACCCCTCTTTGGAAACATCAACAAACGGCGATATACTAACGAAATATGAAAGACCGCCAGTTTTAATTGAGGCAAAATTAACAATTTGTCCAAGTGGACAATATGAAAGTAATGGTAGTTGTAAAGAAAATACTACTGAGTATAGTATCAAGGCCATGGTAAGAAAAGGTGAAGTTTGTAGTTAAAATATTAAGCAATTAAATTGTAATTTAAATGGCACTTTTATTATAAACATGATGGTTTTATATGAACGAATTGCAAAAAAAAATATATACCAAACAATCAGGATTTTCCTTGTATATGGTATTAATAATAATGATAGTAATTGCATTTTTGGTTGTGGCAACAATGCATGGTACGTCTACTAACTCTCGTACCTCTGCTAATGATAGTGACTACCAATTTGCGCTTGAAAATGCTCAAAAAGGATTAAAAGCTGCGCAGGAAAACATCAGCACTTGGGCATCTAAAGGTACTACGTTTTCATTTGGATGTAATTGCGAAAATGGTTTATGTGCAGCCAAAGATGTAGATCCATCAAAAGCAAATACAAAATTAGCTATTGTTGTAGCTTGCGATCAATCTCTATTAAAAGAAGTTTGGAAAAGAAATAATGTTTTTTCTAATTCCGCTGGTGATCCCTCAATATCAGATTCAGGTGGTGATTATCGTTATGTGATTGAATATCTTGGCCCAGATAATGCTGGAACACCAGATGTTTATATTTTTCGGATCACATCCAAAGGATGGGGTAAAAATAAAAGAACAACCAGTATCGTTGAAGAAACGGTTCAAGCTAGTTTGTATTAATTAAGTCTAAAATTTATGAAGAGTAAAATCACAAATGAAGATAATTGATCGAAAAAAAGGCTTTTCAATTGTAGAATTATTGGTTGTAATGGTTATTTTGGGTGTTCTGGCAGCTATTGCTATTCCTTCCTTTAATGGATCAAAAATGAAAGCTGATTTAGCAGATGCAGCAACTGTACTAGTTTCAATAAATATGAAGATAGCTCAGAATAAAATTAATATGCTATCAGGTAATATTACAAAAGCTAATATTGAAGGAATTGTTAAAGCTAATGCAGGTATTAGCAATAATGCTGCACAGAAATTTGATTTTGGTGTTAAATGTGCTGATGATAATTGTTTAAAATATCATTTGTATGCCCAACCCAAAGGAAAAGAAATAACTAAAGGATTATGGTTGGGTAGTGAAGAGGCAATGTTATATACTTGTGATGCAAGCCTTGATTTAATAAGTCTTGATAGTGTATCTAACAATAGTAAATGTACAAAATGATATAGAAAATCCACGTTCTTGAATTTAAAATAGTAGTGAAACTATTAGAATAAAATAGATATTTTAAAACCAATTATATATTTATTGTAAACAGTTCTTAATCCAGTTGCGACGTTGTTGGTGATTCAAGATTTGTAAGAATTCATGTTGGACTTTTAATTCGTGAACATCTTGTTGCATTCTTGGCATATAATAGTTCAATACGTAACGTTTAGCCTCCGCTTCATTGAATTTTGCTTGCATTAATAATTGATTCAAATGCTCGTTCTTGCGGGTATTATTAGCAATATGCTGCAAATTAGCAGTAGAATTTCGTTTATACTGCATGCGAATAATTCTTAAGCGTGCTTTTTGCATTTGGGTGAGTTCTAATTTTCGTATATCACAATTATTAGCATCAAAAGCATATACTGAAGATATAGAGTATAAATAAAATCCTAAACTAAGATATATAAGTTTTTTCCATTGTGCTGTAGTCACTTTAATCACCCTTGAATAAATCAGCAATTTTCTAATAGTATACTCATCCCCTAGTCAAACATCTATAATGGCAGTAAACTTGAGTAAATAGGTTTATGTAATACAGGTGTTTATTTTTCTATGAG
>JAIL01000205.1 GCA_000725195.1 Snodgrassella alvi SCGC AB-598-O02 | reverse complement strand
TGGCTGGATCTGCCAGCTCTGTTGTAACTTGTTCTTCAATGGCGCCCATTGCTCTGATCAGCTCACGCATATTTTGTGCACCGGCACCAGACGCTGCCTGATAAGTCATACTGGTAGCCCATTCAACTAAATCCTGTTTAAACAGACCATTCAGCGCTATCAGCATCAGTGATACAGTACAATTGCCACCAATAAAATCTTTAGTACCATTGGCTAGTGCATTATCGATAACTTCGCGATTAACTGGATCAAGCACAATGACCGCATTATCAGCCATACGCAGGGTAGAAGCAGCATCAATCCAGTATCCGTTCCAGCCACGCTCACGTAAGGGCTGATGAGTCGCCTTGGTATAATCTCCGCCCTGACAAGTGACAATAACGTCCATCTGTGCCAGTGCATCTAAATCATGAGCATTCAGCAAAGTTTTGGCGGACTGACCAAAATCAGGAGCCGCTGTGCCACTGGCTGACGTTGAAAAAAAATGGGCATTGTTAATGTGCTTGAAGTCATTTTCTTCTTTCATTCGCTGCATTAACACTGAACCAACCATACCGCGCCAACCAACAAAACCAACTTTCACAGGATGCTCCTTAAATTATTTAAAGTTATCTAAATTTTCTGCTGTCAGAATTTAATGTTGTCTTTTTAACCAAAACTTGCGCTGTTTGTAAACCTTTATTTAAATAATGTCCCTATTGATTGTTGTGCTTATTCGGAAAATAACAGGATCTTGATGTTGCTTTACAACTAAATCAACCATCTGGATACAAATACCAATTCGGGTGTACACTCGCGCCTTTGTTATTCAGTTTGCAAAAACGATGAATTTACTGCGCACTTTGGCTAAGGTCAGTAGCATGACTATGTTGTCACGAATTTTGGGCTTTGTCCGCGATACCATTATTGCCCGCAGTTTTGGTTCCGGCATGGCGACCGATGCGTTTTTTGTGGCATTTAAATTGCCCAATTTGCTCCGGCGTATTTTTGCAGAAGGAGCTTTTGCACAGGCATTTGTGCCGATACTAGCCGAATATCGTGAGACACGTTCTCATGAAGCGACTAAAGCGTTTATCCAGCATGTCGCAGGATTGCTGTCATTTGTGCTGGTGATTGTGACTGCTATCGGCATACTGGCTGCACCAGCTGTCATCTATATTTCTGCTCCCGGCTTTGAAAAAGATCCGGATAAATTTATGTTATCTGTGCAACTATTGCGGATTACATTTCCGTATATTTTTCTGATTTCCTTATCTGCGCTGGTTGGCAGTATCCTCAATACTTATCATAAATTTGTGATTCCGGCCTTTACGCCAACGTTTCTAAATTTGTCTTTTATCGTGTTTGCTTTGTGGCTGGCACCTTATTTTCATCCGCCTGTGCTGGCACTGGCGTGGGCAGTATTTGTTGGCGGACTGATACAATTGGTGTTCCAGCTACCGTTTCTGTTTAAACTGGGCTTTCTAACTGTACCCAAAATAAAATTCAAGGATCAGGCTGTTACCCGCGTCCTCAAACAGATGGCTCCGGCTATTCTTGGGGTGTCAGTAGCGCAAATATCGTTAGTAATCAATACTATTTTTGCTTCTTATTTGCAATCTGGTTCAGTATCGTGGATGTACTATGCCGATCGTTTGATGGAACTTCCTACGGGTGTGCTGGGTGTGGCGCTCGGTACTATTTTGTTGCCAACTTTATCCAAGCATTCGGCCAGTAATAATATTGCTGATTTTTCTGCATTATTGGACTGGGGCTTACGTTTGTGTATGCTGCTGACCTTGCCCGCAGCAGTCGGAATGGCAGTATTATCTTTTCCGTTGATTGCTACATTATTTATGTATCGGCAATTCAATTTTCATGATGCATTGATGACACAAGGAGCCTTGATCGCTTATGCCGTGGGGTTGATTGGTTTGATTGTCATTAAAGTTCTTGCTCCCGGATTTTATGCCCGACAAAATATTAAAACGCCCGTGAAAATAGCTATTTTCACTTTATGCATGACTCAATTAATGAATTTACTATTTATCTGGAAATTGCAGCACGTTGGTCTGGCTCTGGCCATCAGTTTAGGTGCCTGTCTGAATGCGACTTTACTATTTACATTATTGCTGCGACAAGGTTTGTATAAACCAAATCCGGGCTGGATAGGTTTTCTCATACGACTGGCGGTGGCCTTGTTGGTAATGGGTGGCGGATTGTGGGCACTACAGCAGTGCATTCCCTTTAACTGGCATACTAGCGGGCTGGCAAAAGTTGGACAGTTAAGTGCCTTAATTTTAGTGGGAATAGTTTTATATTTTGGTGCCTTGTTTGCGATGGGCTTTCGGGTACGTGACTTCCGACGTTCTGAATTCTGATAATTGTTTAATTTTTACCATTGGAGCTTATAAAACTGCTGGTTTACTGAATTATAGTCAATATATCGGTCTAGAAAAATTTTTCTTATTTTTCTGTGGGCGAATAATACTGAATCAGCAGTTGAACACCAGACAATATCACAATAAATAAAGCAAAAAAAATCATAAGAAGATATTTTTAATTTCATTCCCAACCAAGTGTATGAGTCCATTAAGGAGGTAGGTATACATATCAGGTTATTTGATAATATACTGAAATTTGATTTAAATTTTGATCATGCGCGGCGGGGATATCAGACTCTAAAGAAAGTTATTTATATTATAAATATATTTAAATATTTTCCCGTTAGGGGCAGTTGATTGGGAATCAAAAAAACATAACCGTATTGATTAATTTTTTTTAGAGAATATAATTTCAAAGCAGGATGAATGATCAATGAAGAATTCTATCAATATTAAAATTGAACTGCCTGAATAAAGGAGAAAGCGTTGGAAATATCAGGATAATATCTACTTAAAGCAGTTTCTACAGCGCAAAAACTATGGACAATGCTTATAAATCGATAAATAATTGACAAATCAAAGTTTGTCCTGCATTACTTCTTACTTGTGACGAGCAGGGATGAAATATTCCTTAACTGAT
The DNA here is from genome assembly GCA_000725195.1 of Snodgrassella alvi SCGC AB-598-O02. GTDB lineage: Bacteria > Pseudomonadota > Gammaproteobacteria > Burkholderiales > Neisseriaceae > Snodgrassella > Snodgrassella alvi_G. The sequence goes on along the minus strand of JAIL01000205.1, from coordinate 922 downwards.
GTTTTACTATACTTGGAAAAAAATTTTCCGGATAAATAGATATATATTTAGCTGAATTTTAAGTTGCATAAAAATTTCAATTATCAAACAGAATATCTATGAAAAAAATCTTTCTGTTATTAACCATGTTTATGTTTACAGACTGTCTGGCGTTGGAAAAATATGAATATATAAAAATACTAAATTTTAAAACAGACAGTTTTAATAAAAAGCAGTTTGATAAAAATGCTCAACTGGGAAAATACATTTATAGTGATAAATTAGGAAATAAAGTTATAGAGTCAGGAGGAGAGTATTTTAAATCAATTAAAAAAGAAGACCCGGAATATATTCAAATAACTATTTTAAAAGAGAATCCTTTACTTTCAGTGTATAAAGAATTTTATCCAAACGGTAAAATAAAAAGAAAGACACTTTATTTTGCAAATAGTAATGCCTTTGGTATTACGCAAAAATTCGATAAAAATGGGAAAATAATCAGAGAAATAAACGAAGATAAGAAATATAATAATATAAATTATAAAGATATAATTGCATTTTTGATCAAAGAAAAACTATATAATGATCATACTAAAGAAATAAATGGTGAGTTATCTATTACTTTTATAGAAAAAGAAAAAAATGATTCAACATCAAAACTATTAGGAAATAAAAATATTTGGATTATAAAGAATTTTATTTCTCCACCAGTATTTGAAAATATTTATGCTATAGATGCGCAAACTGGAGAAGTATTAAGTCATTTATATAAAGGAAAAGAGATGATACAGAATAATAAAAATTTCTGATATTTATATAAAATGACAAAATATATTCCAACAGAAAAATAAGAGGATTGATAGTAGTTGGTCTATGCAACTAAAGACTGATCTCAATTTAAACTCACTAATAATAAAGATAGTAACAAGTTTATAAGGTAACC
>JAIL01000204.1 GCA_000725195.1 Snodgrassella alvi SCGC AB-598-O02 | reverse complement strand
ATTTAATACGGGTTGAAGGATTAACCTCGTTTGATGAAGTGATTAAAAAACATGGTACAGGTTATGGCTGTGAAGTATGTAAACCAACGGTTGGTTCAATATTAGCTTCATGTTGGAACAATTATATTCTCAAGCCCGATCTTGTACCTTTGCAAGATAGTAATGATGTCTTTTTAGGTAATATCCAGAAAAATGGTACCTATTCCATTATTCCTCGTAGTGCTGGTGGTGAAATTACCCCAGAAGGCTTAATTGCTGTCGGACAGATTGCGAAAAAATATCATCTCTACTCAAAAATTACTGGTTCACAACGTATAGGTTTATTTGGAGCTCAAAAAGATGATCTTCCGGCTATTTGGAAAGAACTTATTGATGCCGGTTTTGAAAGTGGTCATGCCTATGCCAAAGCATTACGTATGGCAAAAACTTGTGTGGGTAGTACTTGGTGTCGCTTTGGGGTTGGCGATAGTGTCGGTTTAGGGGTCGAATTAGAAAATCGTTATAAAGGTATTCGGGCACCTCACAAATTTAAACTCGGGGTTTCAGGCTGTACCCGTGAATGCGCTGAAGCGCAGGGAAAAGATATTGGCGTTATTGCAACGGAAAAGGGTTGGAATCTTTATGTTTGTGGTAATGGTGGTATGAAACCACGCCATGCTGATCTGTTAGCCGCAGATCTAGATAGAGAAACGCTTATTCGCTATTTAGATCGTTTTCTGATGTTCTATATTCGTACAGCGGATAAATTACAACGGACTTCAGTCTGGTTTGAGAACCTTGAAGGTGGTATGGACTATTTGCGTAGTGTGATTATTGATGACAAATTAGGCATCAATGACGAACTAGAAAAAGAGATGGCTCGCATTCGTAAGCTTTTTGTATGTGAATGGAAAGAAACTGTTGATAGCCCTGAAGCCCAAATTCGATTTGCTCATTTTATTAATAGTCCTAAGCGTGACGATAATGTCCAATTTGTAGCTGAACGGCAACAGCATCGACCAGCTACCTTTGAAGAACGTCAAGCTATATTAGGAGAATAAATTATGAGCCAATGGATTACAGTTTGTAAGCTTGAAGATATTTTACCTGAAACAGGGGTATGCGCTTTAGTTGGAAAAGAGCATGTGGCGATTTTTCGCCCTTACAATAGTGATGAGCTTTATGCTATCAGTAATATTGATCCTTTTGCCAATGCCAGTGTGCTTTCTCGGGGAATTATTGGTGAACATGAAAATGAGTTATGGGTAGCCAGTCCGCTGAAAAAGCAGCGTTTTCGTCTGAAAGATGGATATTGTCTAGAAGATGAACATTACTCAGTTGCTCATTATGTGGTAAAAATTGATGACAATGGTTTTGTACAGGTTAAATCAGACTAAATAATGAATGTCAGGAAAAAATTTATACGCTAATGCTGTACAGATTAGTCGATTGGATAAAACCAATCCCGAAATACTTAGAGCATTTATTATAATGTATTTTTTTCCCTGACCAAACTGCATGAGTCTCATTAAATTTACCAACTCAATGCAGCCAGTAATAAATCCACAAAATCAGTTTATAGATGGCACACTATTGGCTGTGTTTCATCATTACAAAATGACAGATAAATTTAATGGCATATGGCGAACAGATTTATCAATTATTACTTCTTAAATATAATGTCTCTGCCTGGATGAATTAATAGATTGTGCTCTGCCTTACAAATAATGTTTGTAAAACAATCTAACCGTTAAATTTTAAATAGTGGTTATGATTAATAAAAAAGGGCGTAATTTTCGCCCTTTTTACCTCAAATAACAGACAATATTTTAAAATTGGTAACAAGTTCATATTGCCTATCAACAATATTTATCCTTTTTGCAAAATTTCACTGATTCTGCGAACCTCTTCATCCGTAAAATCGCAACGGGAAAAATTTTCATCAAGAATAATAGGTGTAGGATTATTATCGCTGATTACACCTAAAACATCGTATTTCTTTTTTGAATGCTGCTTGAGTACAATAGGACCACCATCTGTTTTAGAATTAAAAGTAGCTGAATATTTATTATTTTTACCCTGTGTATCTTTTCCCTTGTATATTGCTATTGTTATTGCCTGAAGAAATTTAAGCTTAACCGGAACGCTAACTGGTTTCAGTTTATGTCCATTTATTTCATCAATAATTTTTGCTGAATTACGTGCCCTGCATAATAGATCAACCATTAACCAAATCGCCCATAATATTACTAGTATAAGAGCCGTAACAATCAAAAATCGATTAAACATAGTTTTAATCGCTAAATCTAGTGTCATTAACGACGGATTATCAGCGGAAGCTATGACTTGTACCTGATATCTTTTGCTATTTCCCAAAAAAGAAAAATCTTTCTTAATAATACCACCACCAACCTTATTAATTTTTACGGAACAATGAGTAATCATGCGTCGAACCCTGCATTCGCCACTAATCTCATGATCCACAACAATTGGATTACGAGATATTTTATAATCATCAATCAAATCTGGATAATTATCCACCGCTAAATATATCCCTAATAATAAGAAAAAAAATATACCAATTAATCTTAGTCGTGAAGTAGCTTCATTTTTCAGCTTATTTACTTTTAAAGGACGATCAGGAAAAACACCTGTTATTTTATTTATCAATTCCATATTATAAACAACACCCTTAGTTAATCATCAATACTTCTGATATCATTTTTATTTGCATACTAATTTCATTTAACACAAATAAATCAGTAAAATCATAAATTTAAATAATTTTAATCATATTATTGACAAAAGATAATAAAACACTACAATGCAGCTATATTGTAATAAAAATAATTAATATTTATCAATTATCGTTTACTAAAAAAAAACATTATTTAATAATTCTTTATTACAAGTGTATGGCAATGATTATCTCCTCACCATTATATCCAGTTGGTTCTATTTCTTATCTACAGAAAAAATAATTGGATCAAGACTATTATTTAGCTAATGGATATACAACACAGACAATTTTATTCCACTACAATAGAAAATAGTTATACACAGAAAATCAACAAGCAAATTGATTTAGCTATAAGCTTGGTTAATTCTGAAAAAGTAGCTACTCGATGATTGGTAATATATAGTAGATTGGCTGAAAAGTAGCTACTCGATGATTGGTAATATATAGTAGATTGGCTGAAAAGTAGCAATAAAAATCGCCATACCAATTGTAGATATGGTTTAATCAATTCATAAAAGTTAAATTCATATTTAACTAACAAGTTAAAGATTTTACTTGGTATTTTAATATATATAGAAAAAATTATAAGTATAATAAGAAATGCCTGAATACATTAATCATTAGCAATGAGAATTTTCCATATTTTGACAACATATACTTATGCACAAAGATGATTTGTTAACGTAGAACAGTGTACATTTTCTAATGATTAACTTAATAATTAACCTAACTCATAATTAACCACTTGCTATTTTATAGTCAGAATTTAATTCTCTGACCAGTTATATCATACTGATTAATATTGAAAAATTTATTTTGCTTTATTTTGTTTTATGTATCATCATACCCATCAAAATAATCTTCAAATTATGACATGTTAATTTTCTATTTCAGTCAGTTAATATATTTATCTACAGATTGTAACTATCCCCTAAAATAGTACAGCAAGAAAGTAGAAAATTCTCTATGATATTTTTAAGGAGAATTTCAATATGAAAAAAT
>JAIL01000203.1 GCA_000725195.1 Snodgrassella alvi SCGC AB-598-O02 | reverse complement strand
CCAATCACTACGTAACTGCACCAGCAACTGTCCATATAAATAACCCATTAATTCACAATCATCTGGCAAGGACAGTGGCTGTGCGCTTAAATCCTGCATGATCTGATAGTATTGCTTATGATAAAAACCACCGGCGACTTCCAGCAAATCGATAGGAGAGCCCTGACTATCCAGATAGCGCCATGCATTGACCATCATAGCGTCAACATCTGCTTCCAGTACTGGCGTTGCTTCAGCAAATGTCTGCCCACGCTGCATCAACCAAACTTGTCGCGGATAACCGGCATGTGTCTTTTGTCGCTCATCCCAGGCCGGACAAACCCAGACACTATCTGCATCGCGCCAGCTAATAATGCTTTTGCTTAGTGGAAAATGAAATCCACCGTCCACAATTTTGCGTTCGGCTAAATTGAACTCAATAGTATAGGCCGCATCCGCCCCACCAGCACTCAGGCTAATTAACACCTGTTCAGGATTATCCACATAATGCGCCACACCCTGTAAATAGACATCATCCTGCAGCACATCATCAAAGTCAGCCACCGAAAATAAAACTTGCCATTGTGGCATACCGGCACGATAACTGGATGCTGAACAAACCCGATATACGCCTTTTGGCCACTGAGCAGACTGATAAAAATGATACATGCGTGCCCGATGTTCCTGACAGAATGGTATCTGCTGTTCATCCTGCAATACCTTAATCATGTCAGTACAAATAGCACGATAGTTTGCATCAGCTGCAAAGCGAGCCTGTGTCTGATCATTGGCTTTTCTAATCAATTCCTGCGTTGTTTGGCTGTTCAGATCTTCTAAATAGTCAAAGGCATCGGTATTTTTCATAAAAATTTATTCCACTTACTAAAGTGTATACTTACTGAGGTGAGCCCCATATACTGCATTAAAGCAATCAACATCTTATTAAAGGCTAATCAGACTGTTAAATATAAAGGGCAGCCCTAAGGCTGCCCTTTTGTTTTATGGTGCCGACAACGAGACTTGAACTCGTACGACCTAGGGTCACCACCCCCTCAAGATGGCGTGTCTACCAATTTCACCATGTCGGCTAGTTAATTAAATTTGTATTATTCAGGTATCACCGGTTTCTTAGCAGGAGCTACCGGAGCACTGGCCGGCTGATTAGCAGCTGGCTGTTGTACTGCCTGTTTCTGATTAACCGTACTGAAATCCAAACCAGTACGTCCATGAGTGGAAATATACCCAAGAGCCAGACAAGTAATAAAAAAGATTGTGGCAGCGATCGCCGTACTGCGACTAAGAAAATTCGCATTACCGGCAGCACCAAATACCCCCTGTGCACTACCAGAGCCAAACGCGGCACCAGCATCAGCACCCTTGCCTTGCTGCATCAGTACCAGCACAATAACAAACAGTGCCGCAAAAATATTTACGATCAAAATAATGGTTTTAAATGCTTCCATGACGTCAACTTTTATAGAGCAGGCACACAAGCGGCCTGAATAATAGCGGCAAAACTATCTGCCTGCAAAGAGGCACCGCCAACTAGAGCACCGTCAACATGCGGCACAGCCAGAATTTCTGCTGCATTTTTGGTGTTGACACTACCGCCATAAAGGACGCGGATTTTAACACCTTCGCCACATAAAGACAAGATTTGCTGATAAATTAACTGATGCATATCTGCAATCTGAGTAGTGGTAGGTATCTTACCGGTACCAATTGCCCATACAGGTTCATAAGCCACTACCACTTCTGAAAGTGATAATTCAGATAATAAAGCCAGCTGTGCTTTCACAATCTCTTTTTCCTGTCCAGCCTCGCGCTGTGCCAACGTTTCACCAACACATAAAACTGGAAAAATTTTTGCCGCCAGACAGTTATGTAATTTAGTCAGCAAAATCGAATTATCTTCCTGAAAATACAGGCGCCTTTCTGAATGCCCAACCAGAGCAAAGCGAGCGCCCACATCGGCCAGCATTTGCGCATTTACTTCACCCGTATATGCACCATATTCAGCAAAGCGACTGACATCTTCTGCACCGACTGCCAGCGCAAAACTATTGAGTAACTGACAGCTGCTAACAATATAGACATTAGGCACCGCCACACCACAGAATACCTGTTCAGCCATTGCCGAAACAGAAGTCTGTAAAGCCTGCAATAACTGCTGATTGGTCTTAAGGCTGCCATTCATTTTCCAGTTACCGATTACCCATTTTTGTTGCCAGATCATACTGATTCCCCGAATTACCACACAAAACTTGTGAAAAAATTATCTATTGAAGATATAGCACAATAGAGACATTTATAAAAGAACTCAATGTTCAAAGCAGATTGATTACTGAGTTAATTGTAATTTATCAGCCCAGATTTTTCACCAATTTATCTATATTAGCCAATAAAATTAGCTATTTATTATTTTACATTATTGACAATTTCAATTCAGAACAGCTCTTCAAGTAAAAAGTTATTTACTTACTCAATAACCAAGTTTCAAAAAGATAAAAACAAAAGCGATTTTCTTTTGCTATTTTTAGTAATAATTTCTACCTATCAGGATTTGCGAATACTTTGGACAAAAATCCCTGAATTAAAAAGGATACCTCGCGATGAATTTCTGCTCGTTCCCGCCTACCGCCATCCTCACACAAAATGGCATCACCTTTATTTTCTTGTTCTAATAAAGCCTTTGCACCAGATTTACATATCTGTATAAAACTAAAATGCATTGCATCTGCAATTTCGACATAAGTTGAAGTTGGCTTGGCAAGAAATTGTTGAAAATAGCCCGATTCAAGTTTCACATCCGTATCCCCGATATCCACTCCAGCACCGATAATTAAGGAGGGCTTATTCAGTTGTTCTAAACTATTTATAGTAAAGCCTCTGGTTAAACCAGCATCTAGGGTTACGAATGCTTTAATACGAGGATCAAGCATTGATTTATTTAACGCAGAACTATTAAGACTAAGCGCGGTATTAAGCTGGCATGCTTTTAAATGTGTATGAGTCTGGCAATCCTGTTGAAATTGCTTGGTATCGAATCTGCCTCCAGCAAGAGCAATAACTGTCCAGCCGCCTAAAGAATGTCCTATTGCCGCAATATTATTGACATCAATTATATTGCTCAATGCCTCATCATCAATAACAGCATCAATGGTTTTGCTTAGATCTTGTGCCCGTAGCCATAGTTTAGTAGATTGCTGTCTTGCTGCTGTAGTAACATCAATATCATGATGAGTAGGAGCACCAACAATATAACCTTGACGACTCAGCTCGGCAGCTAACCAGCTAAGATTTCGCCAACTACCACCGTAACCATGCGATAACACAATTAATGGATATTTATTAGCGGTTACCTTGGGTTCTGCATCTTTTATCACGTTAGAACCGACAAATGCTTGATTATCAGCTATCATTATCGTTGCTGAGTCATTTCTGGCAGGATACCAAATCGCGATTTTTAAGGGATGTAGTGTATCAGTAGGCAAATTAATCTCTTTAAAGCCAACCTTAGCATACGCCATAGATAAGCAAGAAAAAAACAATATT
>JAIL01000202.1 GCA_000725195.1 Snodgrassella alvi SCGC AB-598-O02 | reverse complement strand
CTAGCCACAGGCCTACTGGTACGCTCCCGAATCAACCGATCCAGAGCATCAGTATCCATGCCTTCTGGTGCTGCCATTACAGGAGCACTATAAATAAAATTGGCACATAAACATGCTGTGGCCAATTTCATTATTTTTTTCATCCATTTCATTCAATAGAATTCCATTTTTTCGACCGTTATACTTTTTGCAGCAGCCAACGATCTCATATCCTTGTCTTTAGCACACTAATGAACATTAATCATAAGCAGTGCTTCTTCTTAATTCATCAATAATTGAATCAAATTGCAGAGTACATATACTGCATGCCTGCTTACCTCAATTCGGCAATATCATCCGCACCATACTATTGTTACTAGCGAACTAAACTGAAAAACTTCCGGCACCATACATAGCCCAACGTTACTGATATCTGTTTGCACTCAATCTCGACCTGATTCGATTTTTCCTAAGCAAATATCATCTACAACAAAATCATCGACTTTACTAAATTTGAGTATAAAAATTTGCTTAGCACTAAACTATCCATTTTAAACTACATTGGCGCCATGATCGAACCTAAAACATAAAAATTCAGTCCGTATAACATCCAAACGCAAATTTAAATTGCCAGAAAATTCATCTTTTAACCACACAGATAGCTTGTCATACAGTAAAAAGATTATAATTTACAATAAATAATAACCACCAGCATTTAATAAACTAAAATCACTATGAAACATACTTAAATAATTAAAAATATAGATTCACCATAATTTACTCTTAGCTACCACTTAAAAATACATCCGGATGCAGAGGAACTTTTCATATGACCATTGTGCTGCCCATCATAAAGCTTGATATGCACCATTATGTTATTCAATACCCTCAAAAACCTGATATTAGTCTTAAACCAGATAAGCAACTCTCTGCAAAAACTTACTGTCGAACAGCAAAAAAACCTAAACTTATAAATGGCCTAAGCAATTTTGAAATAGCAAATTTCATTATTAAAACCCATTTCTGCTTGAATCTATCTAATAGCAAACCATCAATAAATTTAGACGTTCACAGACATAATTTTTTCTGATACTGACTGGCAATATTTTATCTCATGCTCACCGTAAGCTTATGTTGATTTTGCAGAAATAGCATCATAAATTATTTCAAAATTGCCGGAAATGAAAATACATTAATTTTTTCTGGGTTTATTTGGAGCCTTTTATAAAAAAATATAAAATAATAGTTGTAACAACCCTGTCTATTTTTTTCATAGACATTGCTTAGTTTATCTCTATAATAAATTATTTGTACTCAAGCCATATGCGCCCAATTATCAACTGGACAGAACAAAATCAAACCATGCAAGCCGAATGGGGAGGTGATGATCGCCATCCCGTTCCGGATCATATTGAAGTCATAAAGCAGATTAGTGCTGAACAGGCATTGCGACAATTTTATCAAAATACTTCACTATTATGGCGCGGTGACTATCATCAGGGTAAACAGCTACTGGCAGCCATAAAAAAGCGCGTTCATAGCAAAGCTAAAGTGCATAACGATTTTCATAAGCACCGCCTCCAGCAAGCACAACACAGTCGATTATTTCAACGCCTGTTGATTGAAGTCCGGCCTGATGGACATATCAGTAATTCACGTGCGCCCAACGTCAATGCGGCGCTAACCGATATTTTCGGCTTAGCTAATAAGCAACCATTACTTATACCTTTGCATTTGCTACAAGGTTATATCAGCGCACATGAATGGCATAAAACCGGCGTCATCATACCTGCATTAAACCAGCAGAAAATACATGTTCCTTATGGCGTATTTTCGCCGCTTCGTGGTGAATATTTACAGCTAGTAGCACAGGCTCCCTTACCAGCTGCATGCCAGCATGCCTGGGATATCGGTACTGGTAGTGGTGTACTGGCCGCAATATTAGCCCAACGTGGTGTACCGCATATTATCGCTACCGACAACAATCCTCGTGCCATTAGCTGTGCACAGAATAATATTGAGCGTTTGGGTTTTAAAAAGCAGATCCTTATACAGCAGACCAATCTTTTTCCCGATGGTCATGCTGATCTGATTATTTGCAACCCGCCATGGTTACCAGCCAAACCAAGCAGCAGCATCGAAACCGCTCTTTACGATCCTGAACATCAGATGTTAAAAACCTTTCTCAATAACGCTGCGAACCATCTCAATCCGCACGGACAAATCTGGTTGATCATGTCGGATATTGCCGAACATTTAGGCTTACGTTCACCACAGGCACTTAACCAATGGATAGCAGCTGCAGGATTAGCGCTGGTACGTAAAAGTGATATTGAGCCACAACATCCTAAAGCACAGCAACAACACAACCCTCTTGCTTACGCCCGCAACCAGGAAATTACTTCCTTATGGCAATTGACCGTCCATAGCAAATAAATAACTATAATACCTTATTTAAATTTTATTTTTCTTATTGTGTACAGATTGATACTAATCAGGATGAATTATCATTTAACAGCTATTTTATGATTCAAACTCCTGAAGCCAGACTCATAGTTTTCAGTAAAATTTACTACAATTAAGATTTTTTTTAATATCAAAGGCGAACTAAAAAGCTTGCATTAAATACCTCTTTAGTTTACGTTATCCATAATGACATAGTTAATTTTTGGGGTTAAAAGATGGATAAAACATCTTCTCATATAGAAGAACTGGAAGCATTATTTAAATTATTAGAAAAAGGTGCCATTACTAAAGACGAATATGAGGCGCAAAAAAAAATCTTACTGTCATCACAAACCAAACAAGAACCAATTCAAACTGACAATGCTTCGTCCGAGCAAACAGTTTTAGCAGAAAAAGTGGACAATGACCCCAGCCTGAACAATCCTCTGCCGCCCGAACAACAAAGTCAGAGTATCATGGCGAAAAGAGTACAACCAGCATTGCAGCAAAATGACAAATCAAACAGTAATATTGTCAAAATCATATTAATCATTGTTGTTGGTCTTATCATACTGGCAGCTATGTATTTTGTGTTTATTTCTGGTGGTCAATCCGGTTCACAGCAAGAACAAACACCAGCGGCATCTGCAGCCAGCATGGCCAGCAGCGTTATCACTACTCAGCCACAACAAGCAAGTAACCCTGCCAGCGAAACCGCAGCAACAGTTCAAGAAGATAACGATGTTACTGGACTGGAACTGAATAAAAGAACCCCGGCAGAATTAACTACATTATTAATCAAATACCAGCAGGAACGCATCAAAGCAGAGAATAAGCTGCGTAAAATATGGGCAAATCTTGATCCAGATTTTAAAAGCACCATCCTTGATGAACAAAAAAAATGGGACAGTACCGCATTGTTAGAATCTTGCTCATTAACCGGTTATAAAACCGCTGAAGCACAGCAAGTAGCAAATCTTTACTGTGAATCCAATGTTTTAGATAATCGCGCAGCTGAACTGCTGCAACGCGAAAAAGAAGAGGTTATCAGAATTAAAGAAGAGAAAGCCGATAATAGCGAGAAAATGGCTGCGGATGCGTTACAGAG
>JAIL01000201.1 GCA_000725195.1 Snodgrassella alvi SCGC AB-598-O02 | reverse complement strand
CTCTATATACAAGCATGAATTATTTAAATAGTAGTATCAATGTAACTTGAATAAAAATAGATGTATATTTATTAGAATGAAAATGGCCTTATACTTATCTCAATGAATAGAAAAAACAATTTTAACACGATAGGTAAAAATAATATTGCAAAAAGAATATATTTTGAATTAGTACGCCGGATTGCGTTTATATTGTGCGAATCCTGGAGCCTGAGCGTCCTTTACTGTTAGACTTATTTCCGCATCTTTGGGGATTGGCCAAGTAATGGCAAGTTCTGGATCATTCCAACGCAAACTACGTTCACAGTCTTTAGCGTAATAGGCGGTAGTTTTGTATAAAAACTGACTGTTATCTTCCAAGGCAATAAATCCATGAGCAAAGCCAGCAGGAATCCAGAGCTGGCGATGATTATTTGCTGATAATTCTATACCATACCATTGACTAAATGTAGGAGAATTCGGTCGGATATCAACAACTACATCCCAAACACGACCCTGAATTACACGAACTAACTTACCTTGCTCATAGGGAGGTATTTGATAGTGTAAACCTCGTACCACTCCTTTATGCGATAAAGAGTGATTATCTTGTACAAAAATAGGGACTGATAGGTTACGAGCATGAAGAGCTTCTTCAAACATTTGCTGATTAAAGCTTTCCATAAACCAACCTCGTTCATCAGTAATGATTTCTGGTTCCATAATCAGTAAATCTTTAATCGATATATCTGTAATAATCATAGTCATATTTTATTATAACTTCGTTCAATATAATAAATATTAATTATTATGATTAATATTTATTTGTTTTTTAGTTAAGTTTTTATTTTTATGTAGAATTATAATGATTGACGTTTAAGAAATAAACAGATTTAAAAAGTAGAATTTTGATAAAACTATTTAATAAGTTATTTTACAACAAAAAAAACAATTTTAATGATATTAAAATAAAAAATTAAAACAAGTTGAATTAGAAAAAAATCTCTTGTTTTATGTCATTGTCATGGTATTGGTAGTACTATATTTTATAAAAGGTGTTCAAAGCATAGCAACATGTTTTTTTCAATTATAAAGTAATTTAAAGAACTTGAAGACGATAATCAATGTATGCTACAAAGTGCTTTAAACCAAATATTTAGCAAGGATTGTGCGTAAAATGATGGTGGTTAATGCAACCAAATATTTAAACTCTCGATTTGTTTAGCCTGTGAAAGATTTTCTATCTGCCAAACTTGTTTTTCGTATCAAACAATAGATTCAATGATAAATGAAGCAATCAAGTAAATCTTAATTATATTAATAACAGAGAATAAGTTTTTGGGATTTGTACTTTTTGCCTCCTAACTAACGTGCATAAAAAAAACATGGAAAACTATATCATAAACAAAATGTATTGATAGTGATATGAAAATTAATGTTTAAAAGAAAACCATTATCATTATAGTTAACACTAAATACTTAGTCGATGCTTAGCATAGAAATGTTTCATACAAATTATCGATTTCACCTTAAGGCTGAGATTTTTGCCCATCTTGTGGACCTGTTGGCGATAAATTCTGTTCCATTATCAACTCGTATTTTTAGTGGATAACCGTAATATTGAACTAGTCTGCCTAAATAACGGGTAATTCTACCTGCCGATAAACTGACCGCTATATCAATGCCTAATGTCTCACGATTAAAATCATCAATAATACTAAAGGTTCTAAATCAACGATGTTTTTTAGAACTGTCATTCATAAAATCCATTGACCAACATTCTGCCAGACAACTTGTTACTGATAATGGCTCAGGATAACTGTGGCAATTATTTATTCGGTTTAGAGCGAATATGAAGTTTTAATTCATGATAAACCCGCTTATGATTCCACGTATATCCTAGTTTTCTGATTCGATGATAACACTTAGAAAACCCCCAATGTACTGACGTCGGCGCTATAGCTTTTTTTATTATTTTTTTGCTGGAGCTGAGAGGTTAAGCTTAATTCGGCATATATTTGTTTGAGTTTACGATTTTCAGCTTCCATCTGTTTTAACCACTTAATATCCGAGGATTGCATACCACCATATTTATCCTGCCATTTATAAAAAGTAGTGACTGCCATACCATTTAAGGCAAAGTTCTTTGAAAGTGTGACTACCCCCTAAAATTGTACAGCTCCTAAGTAGAAAATTCTCTTTATTAACCCACAGAGGATTTAAACATGAAAAAGATAACTGAACATTAGATCGTAGCTATTTTAAAAGAAGCCAAAGCCAGTATCCCCGTCAAAGAACTCTGCCGTAAATATGGCATGTCAAATTCAACTTTCTAAAAATGGCGTGATAAATACGGTGGTATGTAAACCTCTGATATTAAACGTTTAAAGAAACTGGAAGCTGAAAACCGTAAGCTTAGGCAAATGTTTGCTGAGCTGAGTTTAAAATCTCAGCTCCAGGAGAAAATCATAAAAAAGCTATAGTACCTAACAAGGTACGTAAAGCTTGAGCTGTGCAATTACTAGAAAGTTATCCTGTTATTATTGCTATATGTTGCGCAATTGCTGGCTTAAGCCGCTGTGCTTACTATTATCAACCTAAATTATCGGATGACTCGGTGATTGTGTCAGTACTCAGTGCTATCACTGAGAGGTATTTACGTTATGGCTTTCTCAAGTGTTTTAATTACATCAGAAAGCTCGGCTATAAATGGAATCATAAATGTATCTATCGGTTGTATTGCCAATTAAAGCTTAATCTCAGGATAAATCGTAAACAACGCATTCCTCTACGAAACCCAAAAAAGCTATCGGCACCCAGTAAACGAGGTGAATGCTGGTCAATGGATTTTATGAGTGACAGAAGTCGCAATCAACGCAGATTTAGGACTTCCAATGTGATAGATGACTTTAATCGTGAGGCGTTAGGCATTAATATTGCAGTCAATTTGTCGGCTAGCAGGATTACTCGTTATCTGGATAATCTGGCCGAATATCATGGTTATCCACTAAAAATACGAGAAGATAATGAAACTGAATTCACTTGAAATACGTTTACAAATTTGGCAAATTCACATGGTATAACGATAAATTATATTCAACTGGGCAGACCATATCAAAACGGGTATATTGAACGATTTAATCGCACCTATCGCACAGAGGTACTAGATTTATATCTATTTAATAATCTGGAACATGCAAGAAAGGTAACCGAAGAATGGCTAGTAAGTTATAACACCGAAATGCCTCATGAAGCATTAAATAATATGACGCTGATTGAATATAAAACCCTATGACAAGCAGTATGATTTTCTACGTCAGTTTTGTACTAACTATGGGGTATTTACAACAGAGATACCAATCTCAGCTTCTTTTAAATTTTAAAATGTAAACAATTTGATGCTCTAAAAAATTTTTCATGTTGAAATTCTCCTTAAATTATTAAAGAGAATTTTCTACTTTCTTGCTGTACTATGTTAGGA
>JAIL01000200.1 GCA_000725195.1 Snodgrassella alvi SCGC AB-598-O02 | reverse complement strand
TTTTACGCCGAACATCTCTACACCATAAGCCGCCTGTACTCCGAATATACCTAATGAGGCCAGACACATGCCCAAAACTATGATGCTGCCAACTATTAACGGGTCTCGTGTTTCAAGAAACATATATGCCGGAATAGCATATATCATCAACAATAAACAAAACCAACGATAAATAATGCGACGCCCGAAGCGATCAGAAAGCCAACCTGCAAAAGGGATGACAAAAAAACCAAGCAATGAAGCCACAAATATGGCGGTTGTAGCTACTGTTTTATCAATCTGTAAATATTTAACAACATAACCCAGAATAAAACCTTGCGCTAAATAAGACGGACCATTTTCACCAATGCGTAAACCCAGCATGATAAAAAAAGCTTTGTTACGGGCAAAGAAGGATTTTTCAGACTGTAACGTTTGATCAGATTGAACATTAATGTGCTGCTGGTTTTGTTTTGATTCAGCTTGTTGAGTCTGTTCTTGTTCGAATACTGGAGTTTCGCGGACATGACGTCGAATAACTGTAGCGGCTATAGCAATCAAAGCACTGAGAATAAACGGAATACGCCAGCCCCAGACTGGCATAGCTAGCCATAGTAAAACGCAGAGCATCGGCACCAAATACCGGAATACCATTGGGGAATAGTTTTTCTGTATCTTTAATGACCTGAGGTGCTTTTTCCGGACGGCGTAGCCCGGTTGTACGTTTTATCAGCAGATTTTGTAGATCAATACCATCAATCAGATCTACCGGATCGATGACATTACCTTCTGATTTGGACATTTTTTTGCCTTCATGATCACGCACCATGCCATGAATATAAATGTCATGAAAAGGAACTTTACCGGTAAAGTGGGTAGTCATCATAATCATACGTGCTACCCAAAAGAAAATGATCTCGTAGCCGGTTACCAATACCTGAGAAGGCAAAAATGCTTTTAGTTCATCAGTATCCTGTGGCCAGCCTAATGTTGAAAATGGTACCAGGGCAGAAGAAAACCAGGTGTCCAGTACATCATCATCGCGGGTTAAGATTGCATCGGCTCCTGCTTGTAGTTGTGCTTCTTCTTCGTTACGAGCCACATATACCTGACCTGATTGATCATACCAGGCCGGAATCTGGTGTCCCCACCATAACTGTCGGGAAATACACCAGTCCTGAATATTATTCATCCATTGGTTGTAGGTATTGACCCAGTTTTCTGGAATAAACCGAACCTGACCACTTTCAACAGCATGAATACATTTTTCGGTTAGAGTCTTTCCTTTAAATTCGGATTCAGGTTCCGGATAAATGGTATTGTCAGGTTTGCGGGTCATAGCCACAAACCATTGATTAGTAAGCATTGGTTCAATCACACTGCCAGTGCGATCCCCTTTTGGGGTCATCAGCTTATGGTCTTCTACTTTCACCAATAACCCTTGTTCTTGCAGATCAGCGATCATTTGTTTGCGGGCAGCAAAGCGATCTAAGCCGGCATATTTTTCAGGCAAGCTAATGGCAGTCTGTGCCTGACCCTGAAAATTAAATACTTCAGCCTGCTCAAGAATAGTAGCATCCAGACCGAGAACATTAATCAACGCAGTTTGATGACGTTTACCAACTTCATAGTCGTTAAAATCATGTGCCGGGGTAATTTTGACACAACCTGTTCCAAAATCTTTTTCAACATATTCGTCGGCAATAACCGGAATAGTACGTCCAGATAAAGGTAGTATTAGTTGTTTACCAATAAAAGATGCATAACGTTCATCATCTGGATGTACTGCTACTGCAACGTCACCAAGTAAAGTTTCTGGCCGGGTTGTGGCAACAATTAAAGCCGTATCCGGATCATCGGCCAGCGGATAACGAATATGCCACATATGGCCATTTTCTTCGATATTTTCTACTTCCAGATCAGATACTGCCGTTCCTAATACCGGATCCCAGTTAACCAGCCGTTTACCGCGATAAATCAGTCCCTGTTGATACAAGCGTACAAATACTTCGCTAACAACCTGAGCGCGTGTTTCATCCATGGTGAAGTATTCACGGCTCCAGTCTACTGAGCAGCCGACACGACGCATCTGCTCTGTAATCGTACCGCCGGAGAATTTTTTCCAGTCCCAAATCTTGGCAATAAATGCTTCCCGACCCAAATCATGGCGAGTAATATTTTCAGTGGCCAGCTGACGTTCGACCACAATTTGCGTGGCAATACCGGCATGGTCGGATCCGGGAATCCAGCAAACATTTTCACCTTTCATGCGATGATAGCGGGTCAGTCCATCCATAATGGTCTGATTAAATGCATGCCCCATGTGCAGAGTGCCAGTTACATTAGGAGGTGGCAACTGAATAGCAAAAGATTGTTTACTTAAATCGAGTGTCGGCTCAAAGTAGCCGCGCTGTTCCCATAACTGATACCAACGGGTTTCAATCTCACTGGGGGAATATTGGGTATTTAACATGGTTACTAATTGGAAAAAAACAAAAAATAAGGGTTCAATTATAACGCATGCTCGGGTTTCTGGTTGAAGACGATACGCTTTTGGCAGATTTTATCCAGAGAAAGCCTGTCATGCATTTATAAAATTTGCTGCACTGTGATTGTTGGTATATTTATGCTGAATAGAACCCAGAATATGCGATGTAATCCATTAAAATTAAATAGCTGATTTAATTATTATTCACAACACAGAATTTTTTCAGTAAAAGTCGTTCACGGGCAATAATGACGAGCGCGATATTATCTAGTCATATTGGGGCTATAGGTTCTAATTGAAAATAAAAAAACTGCCTGAAAAATTCAGACAGTTTTTTTTAACACTTATCTTACTGTGGCAATATACCTTTCATGCCTTTAGCCATACGTAATAATTTTCCCATACTGCCTTTAGTAAGGGATTTCATCATTTTTTGTGATTGCTCAAATTGTCTGAGCATTTTATTTACTTCCTGTACTGATACACCGGCTCCATTGGCAATCCGGCGTTTGCGGCTGGCTTTAATTAACAACGGATGAGCGCGTTCTTTCGGTGTCATAGAGCTAATAATGGCCTCAACACGAGCCATGGCTTTAGCAGCTGTGCCTTCCGGTACTTGTTTAGCCATTTGTCCCATTTCGCCGGGCAGTTTAGACATAATAGACTCAATTCCACCCATTTTATGCATTTGCTGGATCTGAGCTTTGAAATCATTCAGATCAAAACCTTTGCCCTTGTGCAGTTTCTTTGCCATTTGCTGGGCGGTTTTTTCATCAATACCTTTTTGTACATCTTCTATTAATGATAAAACATCACCCATACCGAGAATTCGCGATGCGATGCGATCCGGGTAAAATGGCTCAAGTCCGTTAATTTTTTCGCCGACACCAATAAATTTAATTGGTTTACCTGTTACATGGCGAACGGATAAAGCAGCACCACCACGTGCATCACCATCCATTTTAGTCAGTACTACACCGGTTAAAGG
>JAIL01000199.1 GCA_000725195.1 Snodgrassella alvi SCGC AB-598-O02 | reverse complement strand
TAGATGGAAATTGTGACAGCTTAAGGTTAGATCGTCCGATTGAAGAGCTACACCCCAAGATTATTATTTGATTATGTAACAGATTCAAAGCCAGCTAATAGCTGGCTTTTGATATTTAATTGCAAGGAGTATTAGATGCATTTTTTAGTTTTAGTTATTGGAGAAAATCCAGAACAACAATTACAGAAATATCATGAATTTGAAGCTACCGAAGATGATGATGAGTATGTACTAAATATAGACGTGACAAATAAAATTATAACCCAAATGAATAACGGTGATTCATTAAGAAAGGCTATTTATGGCGGTGGTCTTGATACTGAATGCATTATTAATGATGAAAATAATATTAATATATCTGATGATCACAGGTTTGGTTATGTTCTTGTAAAAAACGGGAAAGTAATTAAAGCAATTAAACGTACTAATCCAAATGGGAAGTGGGCAGGTTACCAGCTTGGTGGAAGATTTGATGGTTTTAAATTAAAGCTTGGAAAAGTAAGTCCTGTCGCATTTAAAAAAGATATTGATTTCACACAATTCAATGTTACATACGCTGTAATTAAAGATTCCCAATGGTTTTCTAAGGAGGATATAGAGGGGTCTTCTCAAGAAGCTGGTGAAAAATGGCGTGCTAAGTACTGGGAAATGGTCAACAGTGCACCTGATGATACTTTATTTTGTTTATATGACTGCCATACCTAAAAACTTCATAGTAGTGCTTATCGGAGGCAAAAATGCATACTGAACAAAACAATTTAAGCATTGGTACTTTATATGGTAAAAACTACTTCCTTTTAAAAGAATCTATAAAAGTTATAAAGTTCAGAGGCTTAACATTTGACATATCGCACGCCTACCCTCAGAAAAATATGTCTGTTTATTGTCGCGAAACTGGAAAAACCTTTGAACTAGACTGGATAGAATTTCTTAATCTTGCTATTGAGGCAGGAATAGGTACTAACGATAACTAGTACATAAGTTGAAATGATGAACTGATTTAGCTCATAAGCCGCTTAAAAGCGGCTTTTTTAATGGGAATTACTATGAATAACGATTATCTAGATAACCAAGATAAATATATGTATGGTGTTTGTCTTAGGTATAAAAAAGATGTATATGTATATGAAAATACCTATCACAGCACAATAGCTAAGGCATTATCTGCAATACCTTTTTTTAAAGCAGATTCACCAGCAGAAGTAAAAATTGCAGTTCGTGAACGTGGAGACTTGTTCAAGCCAAGCGAATGCAATGCTTTTGATAAAGATGCGATAACGGATTTGCTAGATGAATCTGATGAGATGGTACAGTCTGATTATTTTCCAGAAGCTGGATTGTTCAACCTTAAAGATGAAGAAATCCAAGAATTAAAAAAACTGATTAATGATTTCTTAGATCAGAAAATTGATACGACCGGTTATTATAAGGCAGGAAAATTTATCGAAATAATAACCTTAACCAGAGAACAATATACAAAATATCTATGAACCAAGCCGCTAAATAGCGGCTTTTTAATTGAGCATTATTAATGAACAAGTCCCAGCGATAGCTGAATTTTTTAATTTAAAGGATGAAAAATGCAACCACGATTAATGAAAATTACTCAGGCAGCTGCCTATTGTGGCTGTAGTGTAACTCACTTTAGAAAAAATATTGCGCCATATCTGCCTGCTCAAGTCTGGTTATTTGAGAACGGGGCAGTTTATGACAAGCATGACATAGATAAATATATTGATGACAAAAAGACTGAACATCTTGCTAATACCGAAAAAAAAAATAAAAATATTACCGGTGGCAAGCGACTAAGTAGGAAAGGGAATTACAAATGGTCGCAAAAGGACTGTCAGGGCTCACCCTCCGTAATGGGGTCTGGCACATACACAAGCAATACAGAGGTAAAACAATTCGCCGAAGTACTCACACAGGTAAGAGGAAAGAAGCGGAAGCCGTCCTAATCCAGATTATGGCTGAAATTGACAGAATCAAAGATTTTAAACAGCGTCCAGAATATACATGGAGGCAAGCAGCAACAAAATATCTTCTTGAATGCGAAGATAAGCCAAGCATAGATTTAATAGCCTTGCAGCTTGAATATTTGGATAAATTTATAGGAGACTTACCATTAACACAGATACATGATGGAACATTAGAACCTTTTATACAGCACCGAAAAAAAATCGGTTTTAATAAACAGGCAAAAAATGGGGTAAAAAACAGAACAATTAATATTGCACTAAATTATGTGATTACCATATTAAACCGCGCAGCTCGTTCATGGCGTGATGAAAATGGGTTAACGTGGTTAGAAACAGTGCCAAAAATCACAAAACTGGAAGAAAAAAAGCAACGACGACCACCCTATCCATTATCTTGGCTTGAGCAAAATATCTTTTTTAAGGAATTAAGTGGACGTTTACACAAAATGGCTCTCTTCAAGGTTAATACAGGAACACGGGAACAGGAAGTATGCCAGCTCAATTGGCAATGGGAAGTTAAAGTCCCTGAACTTAACACCAGCATTTTTGTTATCCCGGCTGATTTTGGCGGTCGTACTGAAAAAGGAGGTGTAAAAAATACTGATGACAGGATAGTTGTCCTTAATAAAATTGCAAAGCAAGTAATCGATTCTCAGCGTGGCTTACATCCAGTTTTTGTGTTTCCACATGAAAACCATGCAGTAGGCAGGATGTTAAACAGCGCATGGAAAAATGCCCGAACACGAGCAGCGAAAGAGTATGAGCGCATAACAGGAATGCCACCTAATAAAGGCTTTAAAAGTCTGCGCGTTCATGATTTAAAACATACTTTTGGTCATCGACTTAGAGTTGCCGGAGTAGATGAAGAGAATAGAAAGGATTTATTAGGGCACAAATCAGATACAAGTGTTACAACGCATTACTCAGCGCCCGCACTTGAATGCATGATTGAAATGGCAAATAAAGTGCTTGAAACAGACCCGCAACAGAAAAAATCTCTCACAATCGTAAGAAAGAAAGCAGCATGACCCGCGCAAAACCCGCGCAAAGATTTTGTAAATAAAAAAATAGACGCTGGCGGGCGTCAAATTATATTTACTAATCAATATATTAAATGGTGGAGGTAAGCGGGATCGAACCGCTGACCTCTTGCATGCCATGCAAGCGCTCTACCAACTGAGCTATACCCCCATCTTGCTATCCGTCATTTTCGATAGATAGGCTGCGCATTCTACCTGAAATAAAATAATTTGCAAGCTTTGCATATTAAGATTGCTTGTTTTGTGGCTATACGTCTTGATCTGCAGTTTATGTGCTGATTAAAAACAAATCAGCAGTCATATTTTTGTATAATCTACGGGATTAGTGGTCGTTGTGAGTATTTAAATTT
>JAIL01000198.1 GCA_000725195.1 Snodgrassella alvi SCGC AB-598-O02 | reverse complement strand
GGGTACAAAGTTGGGCGGGGAAATGGATCGATAATCGATGGGTTTGTGATAATAAGGTGCAGTTTGATGGCGATTAAGAAGTGAATTTTACGCAGATATTATAATATCTAAATCTAAATTTTTGACTTAAAAATTCGCATTCTCCATTGTTTGGTAACGAACCAAAGTAGTGCTATCTAATCTTGTTATGTAAAGGAGTAGACATTATTGAAATAATCCATTTATCGGATATCAAGATTGGATTATTGAACAATATTCATTAATCTGAAATTAGTTTGTTCAAGATGTCTATATAGATAGGTAAATTGCAAACTGATATTAAAGAAAACCCTATTTTTGCCGTTTATGTATCTGCGTAATACAAAGACAATGCGGATAAAGTTAATAAAAGTTATTACTGCCATAGCAGGTAATAATTGAACATTTAAATACTGGCACTACTAATATGATAGTTGTCTTAATGGCAGTATAACCTTTAAGTAAATTGTGCAAATTCTTGCATTAATCATTATATTGTAAGTTATTTATTTAGTTTGGCTATTCTCTATCAATTTGTAGTGACATTTTCTATGCTATACGCTTTGTCTGGGCAAATAACTTTAATGAGAACCAGAAGTGTCCATCCTTCACGGGCAAGATTATTAAAGATAAGTGCTGATTAAAATAAATATAAATTAATTTGTTATCTGAATATTTTGATGGTGTGGGTATTACTTCGTATTGAAATGATAGACGATATAGGAAATTTGATGAAGTTTTGGATACATATTAATTGAGCTATTTTTAAACATAAAATGTGTGAAGGAAGCGACTTAACGATGATTTAAGAGTAATATAAGAAGTTGTATTTATCTACTCTGAATTGTATGTTCAGGATATTTTCTCAGTCTTTAAAATAGTATCTTTGGTCTGTTTATATTAAGATTAATCTAATCAGGGAAAATAGTATTCGCTTTTTGAAAGCGCGGATACTCCGCATATATCAAAATGGTTGGTGCATCTGCATTCAAAGGATTGAATGATGACTTGCTGATAATAACAGAGGCGATATTATTGCCTGTAGTAGATGCAAAAATCTGTTTATGATTTGTGTAGTTTTACCAGTTATTTTTAATGCTAAAGTTGATATTATTCAAGAACGTTGTCAGCTGTATTCATCTATAATTGTGACTGATAAAAAGTGCAGCTTTGCTGCTGTTGTTATTAAAAGAAAAGGATAGTTATGCCGCAATTTTTGCTTGTGCCAACCGGGGCACTGAATGGTTTGACCGCAATTGGTCTGGGTGTTGCACAGACTTTTGTGCAGACAAAACATAAACCTTTATATTTCAAACCTGTGAGCACTAATGCTGCTGAGAATACCGCTACGCTGGTACAAGGTCTTTTACAGCAGACTTTACCGACACCTCTTTGTGTGACCAAATTTGATGAGTTGGTGTATCAGGGGCGTGCCGATGATGCGATTGAGGGATTTGTTGCTGATTTTGACCAGCTGGCACAAACAGCACATGATGTTGTGGTGGTAGAAGGTGTTGCTCCTGAAGCAGGTCGCAGTTATCTGGCTGCACAAAATGTGAAAATAGCAGCTGCTTTAAATGCCCGTGTTCTTCTGGTAACTGCGGTGGCAGACAAAACGGCGGCTACTGTGGCTGCTGAATTATTGTTGGCTGCACATGAATATTCTTTTGGTCATACTCAGATCAGTGGTTTTATTCTGACTTCGGCAACTACATTGTCAGCAGATTTTGTTGCGGAAGTACAGAATACATTGGCCACACATGGAACTCAGCTTGATTATCTGGGTACAGCAACTGCTGTCGTAACCTCTATTGAACCGGCACAGGTTACCTCAGTTGCGCAGGTTGTTTCTTCGCAGTTGAACGCTGATTTATTGTGCCGCGAATTGGCTAAACCAGTAACCGAACATTTGTCTCCGGCAGCATTCCGCTATCAGATGATGGCGCGAGCGCGTAAAGCAAACAAACGTATTGTACTGCCAGAAGGTAATGAACCACGTACAATTGCCGCTGCTGCTATTTGTGAAACTAAGGGTATTGCCCGTTGTGTATTGCTGGCAAAACAGGCAGAAGTAGAAGAAGTAGCCAAAGCGAAGGGTATTGATCTGCCAGCGTCTCTGGAAATTGTTGATCCAGATAGTATTCGTGGCCGTTATGTAGCACCAATGGTGGAACTGAGAAAGAGCAAAGGTTTAACTCCAGAACAAGCTGAACAACAATTACAGGATACCGTGGTATTGGGTACAATGATGTTGGCAACGGGTGATGTTGATGGTTTGGTTTCCGGTGCTGTTCATACTACTGCCAATACAATTCGTCCGGCATTACAGTTAATTAAAACTGCCCCCGGTGCCAGTCTGGTATCCAGTGTATTCTTTATGCTGATGCCGGATCAGGTTCTGGTATACGGTGACTGTGCCGTTAATCCTAATCCGACTGCTGAACAATTGGCTGATATTGCAATTCAGTCCGCAGACTCTGCCAAAGCTTTTGGTATTGATCCTAAAGTAGCGATGATTTCTTATTCCACAGTTTCTTCTGGCAGCGGTCCTGATGTCGATACGGTTAAAGAAGCTACTGCACTGGCAAAACAAAAACGTGCTGATCTGCATATTGACGGTCCTCTGCAATATGATGCAGCGAGTGTACCGAGTGTAGGCAAACAGAAAGCTCCTGATAGTAAAGTGGCTGGTCAGGCAACTGTGTTTGTATTCCCTGATCTGAATACCGGTAATACTACTTATAAAGCCGTTCAGCGTAGTGCACATGTCCTTAGTGTTGGACCAATGCTGCAGGGTCTGAATAAACCTGTTAATGACTTGTCACGTGGTGCCTTGATTGAAGATATTGTTTATACCATTGCTTTAACTGCAATTCAGGCCACACAAATGAATTAATAGGTAGTTTTTACTTATTCATAAAAGTTAAAAACATGAATAAAACAGGTGATTTAGTATCACCTGTTTTATTTTTTTACATAAAAGCAATTAATTAAGATATTTATCTACAAATAAGAAATAAAAAATCAATATCTGTTAAAAAAGAGTAGTTAATTGGTTTTTCAAACTATATTAACTTTGTCTCTTGCTAAATCTGTCCTGATAAATTACAGTTCACTTAACGGATTAAATATCTGAAAAAAGCCAAGTATACAAAGACATATTGTAGGAAAGAGGAAGTTTGTTTGTAAAAAAATCGCCTGTGCTAGATGGCAGGCGATTTTGTATGTAAACCAATAAGTATGTTATTATCACAAACCCATCGATTATCGATCCATTTCCCCGCCCAACTTTGTACCC
>JAIL01000197.1 GCA_000725195.1 Snodgrassella alvi SCGC AB-598-O02 | reverse complement strand
TAAAGGATAATGACATGCGTCATCGTAATGGTAACCGTAAGTTAAATCGCACTAGTTCACATCGTGCTGCTATGTTGCGTAATATGGCCAATTCATTGTTGACCCACGAAGCAATTGTAACCACTTTACCCAAAGCTAAAGAATTGCGCCGTGTGGCAGAGCCACTGATTACATTGGGAAAAAAACCTTCATTAGCTAATCATCGTTTAGCTTTTAATCGTACCCGTGATCGTGACGTCGTTGTAAAGCTATTCAATGAATTAGGTCCGCGATTTGCTAATCGCAATGGAGGTTATTTACGGATTCTGAAGTATGGTTTCCGTAAAGGTGATAATGCTCCTCTTGCTCTGGTAGAGCTGGTTGAGAAAGCACCTGAAACTGAAGCTGTAGCCGAGTAATTATGCTACGCTAACAAGCCAGCCCGAAAGGCTGGCTTGTTTTATTTTGTGATTTTGCTGATTAATATTATCGAATGCTTAAGCTAAGCTATCATTTATATTATTAACAGACCCATATCTTCAGTTTGTGATCTAAGCAGAGCAAATACTAGTTTTGACCGTTACTAGCGAAATTTTATATTTTTGTTAGATCGTATAGTTCGGCTTGTTTATTAAAAATTTTACTAGTGCCTGTTTATATTATTAGATAATAAGGTTTTATTCCGATAGATATCTAATTTTGAATTTTTGTATGCGATACATGCTTTTTTGTGGTTAACTTATTTATCAGAATTTTTTTTGTAACCAAAGTCGTAATTTGCACTTGGATGTGTTGTGTAATTTTGTAGATGGCTGAATTGTTATCAGGGAGAGAGCGATGAAGTTTATACGATTGAGTTTATGTATTTTGTTTGTTTTTATTTCATCTGCTAGCTGGGCTGGCCGGATATTACCTAATGATATTTATGTTATGACGCTAAAAGATGCTTTTGGTAAGCAAGTTGTTTTAGGCGCACCGAAAAATGCATGGTTGCGAACAGTGACTCTTGGTGTAGTTAATGGAAATAAAAAATATGAATTGAGTAACGGCGTTCGCATTCGCGATGATCATAATTTATTTGTAACCTATAACAAATTACCTAAGTTTCGCAATCGTGCAATAGGAGTGCGTGTTGACAGATCTAATCGCATTGAGGAGATATGGGTACTCACTGCTGAGGAACGTGATCGATTACTCAGATCTAATCATGATTAAGATATTAAGATTGTAAAGTATTATGAAGAAAGTTTTTATACGAACTTTTGGCTGTCAAATGAATGAATATGACAGCGATAAAATGTTATCTGTACTGGCAGAAGGGCAGCCTCTTGAGCGTACTGATAATGCTGAAGAAGCTGATATCATTTTATTTAATACCTGCTCGGTGCGAGAAAAAGCTCAGGAAAAGGTATTCTCTGATTTAGGGCGTATACGTCCCTTAAAAGCCAAAAATCCAGATTTGATTATAGGCGTAGGTGGTTGTGTAGCATCTCAGGAAGGAGAAGCTATCATTCAGCGAGCACCTTATGTAGATGTGGTTTTCGGTCCGCAGACTTTACATCGGTTACCACAAATGATACAGGATAAAGAAACCAGTGGTTTGTCGCAGGTTGATATTTCTTTTCCTGAGATAGAGAAGTTTGATCATTTACCACCAGCCAGAGTAGAAGGTGGGTCAGCCTTTGTTTCGATTATGGAAGGTTGCTCTAAATACTGTAGTTTTTGCGTTGTCCCTTATACCCGAGGTGAGGAGTTTTCCCGACCTCTGGAAGATGTGCTGACTGAAATTGCTGGGTTAGCGCAGCAAGGGGTCAAGGAGATTAATCTTTTAGGGCAAAATGTTAATGCCTATCGTGGTGATATGGGAGATGGAGAGGTTTGTGACTTCGCAACTTTGCTGCGTATCGTACATGAGATTCCTGGTATTGAGAGAATGCGCTTTACCACAAGCCATCCGCGTGAATTTTCGGATGCCATTATAGAGTGCTACCGTGATTTACCGAAATTGGTATCTCATCTACATTTGCCTGTACAGTCTGGTTCTGATCGGGTTTTAGCTGCTATGAAACGTGGCTATACCGCTTTAGAGTATAAACATATTATCCGTAAGTTGCGGGCTATCCGGCCGGATTTATGCCTGAGTTCGGATTTTATTGTTGGTTTTCCAGGGGAAACTGAATATGAGTTTGAACGTACTTTGAAATTAGTAAAGGATGTGGCTTTTGATCTGAGCTTTGTCTTTATCTATAGCCCACGTCCCGGAACACCGGCTGCGAATTTGCCAGATGATATACCTCATGCAGAAAAGGTACGCAGACTGGAAGCTTTAAATTCAGTCATTGAGGCAGAAACAGCGCGTATTAATCAAACTATGTTGGGTAGTGTGCAACGTTGTTTGGTTGAAGGGGTATCTAAAAAGGACCCAGATCAATTACAGGCACGTACGGCCAATAATCGGGTGGTGAATTTTACAGGTCATCCACGGTTGATTAACCAGATGGTTGAACTGGAAATAACGGAAGCTTATACGTTTTCGTTGCGCGGACAGATGGTTGTTTCGGATTAGTTGAATGCAATAGTCAGTAGTAATAATAAGGATTAAGGAAGCTGTAATGGTGATAAAAATTATCGATAAAATGCAGGTTCTTGTAGATAGAGTTAGTTGATTTTTTGGTGTCTTGATTTTTTGGTTAAGCTATTGATAGAAGGTTGTAAACCTTTATCTTCTGCTTGCATAAGGAATGAGTATGAACCCTGCAGGTCGTTCTTTTTTAGATAATTTTTTCAAAATTAGTGAAAGTGGTAGCAGTGTAAAAACTGAAGTGTTAGCCGGACTCACCACTTTTCTGGCGATGAGCTATATTTTGGTGGTAAATCCAACTATTCTCAAAGACGCCGGGATGGATTTTGGTGCGGTTTTTGTGGCTACATGTATTTCAGCGGCTTTTGCTTGCATGATGATGGGACTGGTGGCTAATTATCCAATAGCTCTGGCACCGGGAATGGGACTGAATGCTTATTTTACTTATGCTGTGGTCAATGGTATGGGTATTCCATGGCAAGTAGCACTGGGTGCTGTATTTGTATCCGGTATTGTTTTTATTATTCTAAGTTTATTTAAGGTTCGCGAAGCGATAGTTAATTCTTTACCTAATTCTCTTAAATTTTCTATTGGTGGTGGCATCGGTTTATTTCTTGCTTTAGTAGCTTTAAAAAGCGCTGAAGTGGTGGTATCCAATCCTGCAACACTGGTTAGCTTG
>JAIL01000196.1 GCA_000725195.1 Snodgrassella alvi SCGC AB-598-O02 | reverse complement strand
CTTTACTATTTTCAATAGTATAAAAATATACTTGACATAATCATATTTATATTAATGAAATTAATACCTAATGTAATCAAAATAAGTAAATTATTTATGATAATTTTACTTTTTACTCTATCCTATGCAGGTAGTGCTAATATGATTGAAAAAAAAGACCAATTTGTTAAATCTTGTCATTTAGATGAAAATATCTTTATTAGACAGATTAAATTAACAGATAACAACCAACATTCAAAACAAGAACCTTTATTGTTGATTCATGGCGCTAGAGTAGCTGGTATAGGTTCTTTTGATTTGCCAGTTAAAGGAGGTTCATTAGCCGAAGATTTAGCTGAGGCGGGATTCGATGTATACATTATCGATTTACGAGGATACGGTAAATCAACTCGTCCTAAAGAAATGTTTAACGCGCCTAATGAATCTAAACCATTAGTTAGAACATCTATGGCCATTGACGATATAAGTTGTGCAGTAAATCAAATTTTAAAATGGACTAAATCCCAAAAAATAAATTTGTTAGGATGGGCCACTGGTGGACATTGGTCCGCAGCATATGCCGAACAACATCATGATACCGTAAAAAAATTGATTATTTACAATTCATTATATGGCGCTATAACCGAACACAAATTGCTAGGCAGAGGATCGGTTTTTGAGGATAAACAACATCCTGCAGAATTTAATCATGCTATTGGTGGTTATCAGTTTAATACTAAAGAGAGCTTATTTGCTGCTTGGGATTCAAGTATTCCTTTGGATGAAAAGGATTTATGGCGAGATCCTTTAGTTGCCAAAGCTTATGCAGAAGAAGCTATCAATTCTGATCCTGAATCTTTTTCTCATTTTCCACCACAATTTCGATCACCAACTGGAGCTATGGCGGATAGCTTTGAATTAGCGATTGGCAAAAAACAATGGCAAGCTAAAAATTTGAAGATGCCAATATTGGTTATTTTTTCACAAAATGATTTTTGGAGCCGTAAAGAGGCCGCATTAGCTATGGTTAAAGAAGCTAAACAAGCAAGATTAGTACAAATACCTAATGGCACTCATTTTGTACATTTGGATCGTGATAAATATGGGCGAAGTTTATTTATTTCTTCTGTAGTTGATTTTCTAAATTCAGATAAATAGCTTTCCTAAAATTTAAGTTTAATTAAAGAAAAGGATAACGAAATATTGGAAACATCAAACTATGGCGGAAAACTGAGCCAAGAAATATTACATTCGAGCAATGAATAATTTAAGATTAGAAGGGTTGTTATTCAGTTCCAAATACGCTGACTATATTTCCCAAAAAATACATTGGCGATATTCAAGTATATGCTGAATGCTTGAAACTAAGAAAGAGGTATTTATATTAAATTTGAGATTACAAAAAGAGAACTTAAGCTTAAAAATTAAATAAATGGTATTGAATACAAGCTACACTTTATAAGTGTTCCTTAAATGAAGAAACAATTTTGAAATCAAAATTTAAAATTTCATCGTTTATAAATGATGATATCTAATGAGAGTATAATGGTTAAAATAAACAAATTATTTAATTTGTTAGTTGCTGTACTAATATTAAGTTATTCATCGATCGCATTAAGTACAACTAATCTTGAAGCTTTAAGAGATTCTTTTTTATGCAAAGGTGTCAACAGTCGTGCTGAACAAGCAAAATTATTAAAACCATTCATACTTAAACAGGAAAGAATTCAGGGAAGAAATTTAATCACATTAAAACAACCGATTGTATTTGGAAATATCCAAAGCAATTTAGTTGCCCTCAATTCTAAAAATGAAATAGATGAACTTCAACTGTTATTTAAAGTTGATTATCGAAAAGTCCAAGAAAATTTACCAGTTAAGGTATATCATTATAGAATATTAAATGAAGATCTAGAAAGTTCAATTGCAAGTGTTATAAGGGATATGGAAAACCCAATTGCCAGTTTTGGGGTTGAGAGTAAACAACTTGTTTTAGCTGCTACTTTTTCTCCAGAATATCCAACAGCGCTAATTTGTATATTTTTCGAACGTTAAATTTTATTTGTGCCTAGTCTTTTTTGTTTAGTCTTATTTTACGAGTTTTTGAACCCTTTGGTCACACACTTCTAATTGAGTCATTCAAAACTGAAATTTAAAGTGGTAATTTTATAACAGACAGTTTATGAACAAATTCTTCTAACAATGATGCTAACTGGATTAAGTTATTCCAGTTTTGCTAATGAATTTAGTTGCCTATTAACAGACGGAAAAATTGTTATTGTTAGAATTAATGATCAAACTTTTACGTACGCATAAGGACGGTTACTTGATGATTTGGATTGGTATTTAGTCTATCCAAGAACAAAATTAAGTACTATAGACAAAAATCAGACAATTCTATGATTTTAAGTTTGCCCTATGGGAATGCTTATTATGAATTTGGCAGTAATGGTAAAAATCAATTTTTTCAGGTGCGAAATGGCAAAGGCAAAATTACATTTAAAGAATTTTGTCTAGAATATATTATAACTGACCATCATATAAATGATGTATCAATCATGAATTACATTGTCAAATAAGCTTGTTTTTATAAGAAGATCGATATCATAGAAAAAAATTAAAATAGCTATTGACTCTAACGTAAGGTTAAGGTTAATGATAAAGCCATTGTTAAATTCTAATAACAATACCCAAATGTATATAATTATTATAGGAGACGAACAATGGGCTCTACTTCTACAACTTGTTCTTGCAAATCAAAACATGAGTTAAATCATTCATGTGAACATACCATTAAAAATAAACAAGAAAAAACATGTTGTTCGAGTTCTGATACTCATTCCGATACTCAAAATAAAGTATCAAACGAACATCATCATACTTCTTGTACAGGTACCGAAGATGATGGGGAAGATGATTCGGATAGTGCCCACTCCAGTGGAGGATGTTGCGGGCATGAACATGTAATCTCTCCTTTATCAGATATATCCCCTATTAATGATGCTTCAGATACTCGCGCTGTTTATCGCATCATGAAAATGGATTGCCCAATGGAAGAAGCGCTTATTCGAAAAAAACTTTTGAGCATTGAAGGAATTATTCATCTTGAGTTTAATTTAATGCAACGTATTCTCACTGTTGATCACGAGCTAACATCTACCGAACCCATTATTGCTGCATTAAAATCAATTGATATGACACCCAAGCCAATATCTAATAATAAAGGAGTAACAACGGTATT
>JAIL01000195.1 GCA_000725195.1 Snodgrassella alvi SCGC AB-598-O02 | reverse complement strand
GCTGGTGGAAGATCATTTATTAATGTCGATGACCGCACAGAAAGAAGATATCCACGACCCTGCTGTAGTGAGTAGATTTGCTCAGCGTGTGCAGACTAAAGAACGATTAACTGCCCTATTTTTACTGACTACAGCCGATATTCGCGGCACTAACCCCAAAATATGGAACTCATGGAAAGCTAGCCTCCTGGAAAATCTCTATAAAGCTACCTTACACCAACTTAACAGCCAGCAATCCAATCCTGAGAGTATCATTACCGACCGTCAGCAACTTGCGGTAAGAGAGCTAAACAAATGTCACTTTGAAACCAGTAAACAGCGTAAGCTATGGCAAATTTTGGGACAAGCCTATTTTGTCCGCCACGAATGGAAAGACATATTGTGGCATATCTCTAAATTGATTAACTATGAACAACAGGCGCAATCACATAGTCAATTAGTACCGGAAACCAATACCCTCAAAGTCATGATATATATGCCCAACCGTTCGAAATTATTTGCACAGTTAGCGACTATATTTAGTCAGAATGGCATGAATATTTTGGCTGCGCGAGCCTATATCACCGAACATAATTTTATTCTGGACACCTTTATTCTTGAAATGCCTGATAATTGTCCAAAACAAGATTATTTGTTTATACAGGGGAAAATGGATCTTGCCCTTAATCAGTTTGTTAACGGTCAGTTACCAGCAATCTCGCAAAATACAGCTTTACTTAGTCGCCGAAGCCGCCATATGCGTTTAGCACCACGGATTGATATATATGAAGAAGAAACGGCAGGCTGGTACAGTCTGGATATTATTACCGCCAATCGACGGTTTTTACTGGCCAATATTGCAGAAGTATTATCTGATTTAAATATCAGCATTCGTTTTGCCAAGATTGCGACACTGGATGAACGCGTTGAAGATAGTTTTTTAGTATATGCACCACAGCTAGCAGAAACTCGTCAACAACTTGAATTGAAAAATGCCTTACTGGATCAAATCATATTACAGTAGTATCCGCTAACTACAGACCACACACTACCAGAGCCAATATGTATCATTTCAAAATTGACAGTCACATCCTCAATCAATGGCAGCGATATGCTAAAGTGAATTTAGCTGCACTATGTCAGTCTCGTCCAGCTGAAAGTCACAAAGGTACTTTTGGAACACTGGGGATTTTAGGCGGACAACAGGGTATGTCTGGCGCCATTATTTTGGCAGGTAGTGCAGCACTAAAGAGTGGGTGCGGTAAAGTATGGCTTGGCTTTAATGAGTCAGATTTACCGCTGGCTGTCATTCCCCATCAGCCAGAGTTAATGTTAGCTACAGCCACAAATTTGCTGGAACGTGAAGATATTTCTGCATGGGTTATTGGGTGCGGTTTGGGAACACAAACTGTTGCGCAACAATTACTCATTCATTGTCTGCATATCACTGGCCATCCAGTATTGCTTGATGCAGATGCACTCAATTTACTGGCACAACAATCGTGTTTACTAAATGATCGAATTCCTAAAGACTGTCTCATACTTACCCCACACCCCGGTGAAGCAGCACGTTTACTGCAATGCAGCATCAAAGAAGTACAAAATAATCGTCATCAGGCAGTCAGCCGGTTGGCTGAGCGATACCGAGCATGGGTTGTTTTGAAAGGTCATCATAGTCTAATTGCTTCCCCTAGCGGGAAAATACGCCAAAACCAAAGTGGTAATGCAGGATTGGCGACCGCTGGTTCTGGCGATGTTCTTTCCGGCATTATTGGCAGCTTACTGGCTCAGCGTATGCCACCTGAGCAGGCTATTGCTGGTGGTGTATGGCTCCACGGAGTTGCTGCTGAATTGCTTGCAGCTAATGGCATCGGACCAATCGGTTTGTGTGCTAGTGAAATAGGCAACGCCGTACGCTGGTTACGAAACCGATTAACAGAATAATTTACTGTGAAGAAAATCTTTCTTTATTATTCTGTTCTTTCTATAGTTTTGAGCAATACATAGTTCATTTTAAGCAAGAGCCATATTGACCGCAGCCTGAGCATGGATTTCGGTAGTATCAAAGACAGGCACAGCACTATCCGCAGGTGATACCAATAACATTATTTCTGTACAACCTAAAATAATCGCTTCTGCTCCGGCATCAACTAGCTTTTGTATGATTTGGCGATATTGTTGTCTGGATTCATCTCTAATAACGCCAGCAACCAGCTCCTGATAAATAATTAGATGCACAATTTGGCAATCTTCATCGTTTGGAATGAAAACCTCTAAGCCGAATTTATCTGCTAGCCGTCCTTTATAAAAATCCTGCTTCATAGTAAATTCAGTGCCGAGTAAACCAACCTTTTTTATATTTTTACTGGTTATTTCTTTGGCTGTCGCATCCGCAATATGCAGCAAAGGAATATTGAGACAGGCCTGAACCTGTTCTGCTAGTTTATGCATAGTATTGGTACAGATAACAATAAAATCAGCTCCGCCACGTTCCAAACTGACTGCCGCCTGACACATTTTTTCGCTTAACGCCTGCCAGTTACCTTCATGTTGTAGTGTTTCAATCTCGGCAAAATCCATAGACCACATTAAGCTTTTGGCCGAGTGTGTGCTACCTAAACGGTTTCGCACTTCTTCATTAATCAGCCGATAATATTCGGCAGAACTTTCCCAGCTCATGCCACCAATTAAACCTATTGTTTTCATAAATAAAATCCTGTTCAGCATTAAAGATTATAGTTTTATTTTATTTCATATTTTTAACATAAACTATTATCTAATTAATAGATTTTACATAAATAAAATCTAATATTAAACTTTTAATAAAATTCACTAATAATTATTCCATGCATGATTTCGCTACTAAGAATATTAGAGATATTCTCATTTGAATTGAGTGAGAATAAGTGCTTATCAATAAAAAATTTAACTTCAATAATAATTCTCATCTATGCGCATTTAGGTTTGACGAGAAATAAACAAAATAAGAAAAAGATTAAGACAAGATTTATTACCCAGACTAAAAATATTGTATAAATATTCAGAACCTAACCAAATAAGTTCCATATAAAGCATTACTGGTTAAAGAAAATAGTGTTTTATTAATTTCAGCCAAGTAGCATAAATTCAGTTATTCTACAAATATAATAGCTGCCCATAGTGGATCATTCGATTATCATTCAATACATAAGAAGACAATTAGCTCAG
>JAIL01000194.1 GCA_000725195.1 Snodgrassella alvi SCGC AB-598-O02 | reverse complement strand
CCGACTAGGGGTAAAGGGCTGACTGATAGGAAAGCCATAATTGGCTGTCACTTCCGGCAAAGCCTCTAACCAATAATTGTCATTCTGATGAGGCCCGAAAACCGGCAACTTAATTTGATCTGTGATATCGTTTACGCCACTGACATGATCCAGATGTCCGTGTGTTAACCAGATAGCCTGTAATTTAAGTTGCAGTCTGTCTACTTCTGCGAGTAGAAGTTTTGCCTCTCCGCCGGTATCAGTTAATACTGCTTCGTGGCTTTCATCATCCCATAGCAGTGCAGCATTTTGCAAAAAGGTGGTTACCGGGATAATTTTCATTTGCAAAGCCATGTTTTATCCTTTAAATTAAATAATTCATATCCAAAAAAGTAGAATTAAATTTTAGAATTTAATAAGTATTTTCTGGTTAATGAAACTATTTTAAATCATCTGTAATTTACTCAATACCATTCGGCACAAAATCCAACTTTAAAGGTACAGGGTACAGCTAAATAACTGTCATCACTTCAGAACAATCTTTCTAACTAATGACGGAAATGTCGTACACCTGTGAATACCATAGCTATATCATGTTCATTAGCAGCATTAATCACTTCTTCATCTCTTATTGAGCCACCAGGCTGAATAATTGCTTTAATGCCTTGCTCTGCTATCACATCAACGCCATCACGAAAAGGAAAAAATGCATCCGAAGCTGCACATGCTCCAGCTAAATTAAAGCCGGCTTCCTGTGCTTTGAGTGCAGCAATACGTGTTGAATCAACTCGACTCATTTGTCCGGCACCGATTCCATATGTTTGTCCACCTTTACCAAATACAATCGCGTTAGATTTTACGAATTTAGCTACATTCCAGACAAATAATAAATCCTGTACTTCTTGTGAACTCGGTTTACGCGCCGTAACTATTTGTAAGTCAGTTGATTTCAAGTGGTGACTATCAGTAGTTTGAACCAGTAATCCTCCGCCTACATATTTCATCTGCAGTTGATCACTGTTAGGAGATAAAGGTACCTCTAATACCCGTACATTTTTTTTTGCGGCTATACTGGCTTTAGCTTCGGGAGTAAATTTTGGCGCTATCAATACTTCCAGAAATTGTTCAGTCACCGCGTCTATCGTTGGCTTATCTACTTCATAGTTAAAGGCGATAATGCCACCAAAAGCACTGGTTCTATCAGTAGCCAAAGCCAGTCTGTAGGCTGTTAATGTATCAGAAGCTATGGCCACACCACAAGGATTGGCATGCTTAATAATGACACAGGCAGGCTGTTGGAAAGATTTAACCGCTTCCCATGCTGCATCGGCATCAGCTATATTGTTATAGGATAATTCTTTGCCTTGCAGCTGCCGGTAAGAAACTAAAGCGCCCTGAACAGGTGCCGTATCGCGGTAAAAGGCAGCTTGCTGATGTGGATTTTCTCCATAACGTAAATCCTGAACTTTCATCCAGTTTAGATGAAGTTGCTGAGGAAATTTTGGTAATGGAGATGGAACCGAATATGTTTCATCATCTACTTTAGCCAGATATTGAGCAATCATCCCATCATAGTTTGCCGTATGCATAAATGCTTTACGAGCCAGATTAAATCGAGTTTTCTGTGATATCTCTCCCTGCTGTAACTCAGTGATAATTTGTTGGTAATCATTACTATCGGTGACAATAGTGACATCTTTCCAGTTTTTAGCTGCGGAACGTACCATTGCCGGACCACCAATATCAATATTTTCGATTGCCTCTTCCAGTGTACAGTCTGCACGAGCTACTGTTGCAGCAAAAGGATACAAATTCACACAAACAAGATCAATTGTATCTATATTATGCTGTTCCATTTGTGCCCTGTGTTCAGCTAAATCACGTCTGCCCAGAATACCGCCGTGTATTTTGGGGTGAAGTGTTTTTACTCTGCCATCCAGCATTTCCGCAAATCCTGTATAGTCAGCTACTTCAACCACTTTAATACCAGACGCATTTAGTAATTTAGCCGTACCACCGGTTGAGATTAATTCAACACCCAGTTGCTCTAATTGACGTGCAAATTCTATTAAATTAGTTTTGTCGGATACACTTAATAAAGCCCGTCTGATGACTGCCATTATCATCTCCCCTTAATAATATATTTAAATTAACCTATAAGATGGTGTTGCATTAATTTTTTCCGTAACGTATTACGATTTAATCCGAGAATCTGCGCTGCCCGAGTCTGGTTTTGTTCACAAACTTCCATAACACAGCGCAAAAGTGGTAATTCCATTTGCTGTAATACCATATCGTAAACTGCACAGGGCGTTTCACCATCCAGATCTGCAAAATACTGCTTGATATTGGTCTCAATGCATTGCGCTATACTGACTTTGTGTGCTTCACTCATTAATATTTTCCTTTTACAACAAAACAAAATGACTATTGTATGTTTTGCCGGTAAGTGCATGGCCATACAGAAAGCTGCTTTATTTGTTGATCTAAATAAGCATCAATCATGTGCAATTGCTGTTTTGCATCAACCACTTTATTTACTTGACGGCGAAATTCATCACCACCAGCTAATATAGCCACATACCAACCAATATGTTTACGAGCTATACGAACACCCAAGTATTCTCCATAAAAGTCGTGCATCGACTGAATATGTTTATGAATAACCTGAGCATGTTCCGCAACACTTAATGCAACAGGCAAAACTCCATGGATGTGAAAATGACGCAGATCTCTGAATAACCATGGCTGTCCCAGAGCCGCACGACCAATCATGATGCCCTGTACACCAGTTTGCTCAGATACTGCAAACGCTTTTTGCGGACTGGTAATATCACCATTAACCCATAACGGCACATGTATTTGTTGTCGTAACTGAGTGATTAATTCGTAGCGTGCTGCTCCATTATACATCTGTGCACGAGTACGCCCGTGCACAGCTATAGCAGCAATTCCTGCTTTTTCTGCTATATCGCCAATAGCCAGAATATTACAATGATTATCATCCCAGCCAAGACGAGTTTTTAAAGTAACCGGAACTGCCACGGCATCTACAACTGTATGTAAAATTTCTGCTACTAAGGATTCATTCTGTAACAACGC
>JAIL01000193.1 GCA_000725195.1 Snodgrassella alvi SCGC AB-598-O02 | reverse complement strand
GCAGGGCAGGCGACGTCATGAATACTCAGATGCTGGGTTAATTCTAGATAATAAGGCAGTTCAGTTTGTGTCATGGCTTCAAAGACAGTCAATACATAGCGTCCCTGTGTGGTAGTCAGAAAATAATTGCTGTTGGTCACGCCCTGAGCGATACCCTGTAAATTAATAAACCGACCTATGTGATAGTCACGCAAAAAGTTGCGCATTTCATCATCGCTAACACTGGTATAAACTGACATAAATATAACCACTAAACAGAATTAAATAAGGAATTTAGACCTGAGACATCATGTAAGCATGATGGCAACCACGGGCAGATGTCAAGTTTTTATTACAATGTCAGACTGGCTAAATCTACTGATAATAGTGATTGATTTTTACTTGGAACTACAGAGAGAATTTGTGATGCTATCGATAGGTAATAAAATAAGTACATTGTGCTGGGGAGCACTAGTTAGTATGTTGTCTTCAATATAATTAAATAATCCGGTTTAATCTTAGTTATCTATTTATAGTAATGCTGAAGTTTAATCTCAATAAATTAACGCTTTTGTTAGCACACAATATCCGCACTGATATAAGTCACATTGTACTTTGCTACAAACCGAAAAGCTGTTAGGACTGAGTCTTTGAGATTACTGTAGCAATGAGGAACATTATTATAAAAAATTAGTTTGGATAATATTTATATTGCATATAATAAAAAGGCATAAGTGCATAGTTAAGGGTTATTTCACAATAAATAGACTTTTGCGTATCCTTGCCACTGATTAAGCCATCTCGGTTGTTAGCCGGCGCAGGAGTAAAAAATGTACCTACCTTTAATTGCCAATATGATTGTGTTTATTTTGTTGTTATGGGTGTTGTTTCGTACACAAGAGTACAAATGGAGTTTATCTAAAAAAGTATTATTAGGTATGGTACTGGGCATTATCTTTGGTCTGGGACTACAATTGGTTTATGGTGCCGCGAATCCGATTATGCAGGCTTCGATCCAATGGTTTAATGTAGTAGGCAATGGCTATGTAAAATTATTACAAATGATCGTGATGCCCTTGGTGTTTGCTTCTATTCTTAGTGCGGTGGCTAAGCTGCATAATGCTGCGCAATTAGGCAAAATTAGTGTGATGACGATAGGAATATTATTACTAACTACCGCCATTGCTGCATTAATAGGTACTTTGTTAACCAGTGCTTTTGGACTGACAGCAAGTGGGCTGGTGCAAGGTGCGGCAGAAACTGAGCGTTGGCAAGCGATTCAGAGTAATTATGTTGGTAAGGTTGCTGATTTATCGGTACCGCAATTGTTATTGTCGTTTATTCCCAAAAATCCGTTTGCTGATTTAACCGGCGCTAATCCAACTTCGATTATCAGTGTGGTTATTTTTGCGGCTTTTCTAGGTTTTGCTGCGCTGAGATTATTGAAAGACGAGGCAGATAAAGGCGAGCAGGTATTACAGGCAATTGATGTATTGCAAAGTTGGATTATGAAGTTGGTACGGGTGGGGATGCAGTTAACTCCGTATGGTGTGCTGGCACTGATGACAAAAGTCGTGGCCGCTTCTAATGTTCAGGATATTATTAAGTTAGGCAGTTTTGTACTGGTTTCTTATCTGGCACTGGCTCTGATTTTTCTGGTACATGGTTTGTTACTGGGCATGTTCGGTATTAGTCCGATTAAGTATTTCCATAAGGTCTGGCCGGTACTGACTTTCGCTTTCACCAGTCGCTCCAGTGCTGCTTCTATTCCGCTGAATGTTGAAGCGCAGACACAGCGTTTAGGCGTGCCTAAATCTATAGCCAGTTTTGCGGCTTCCTTTGGTGCCACTATCGGGCAAAATGGTTGTGCCGGACTGTATCCAGCGATGCTGGCAACGATGATTGCACCTACTGTAGGCATTAATCCGCTGGATCCTTTGTGGATTATTTCCCTTGTAGGGATGGTAACCATTAGCTCGGTTGGCGTTGCAGGTGTCGGGGGCGGAGCTACTTTTGCTGCATTGATTGTTTTACCGGCATTGGGCTTGCCGGTTACTTTAGTCGCATTGCTGATTTCAGTAGAACCTTTAATTGATATGGGGCGTACTGCGTTAAATGTTAGCGGAGCAATGACTGCAGGAATTCTGACCAGTCAATGGTTACATCAAACCGATGAAAAAATTCTCAACAGTACTGAGCATTCTGAATTGGTTTCATAAATTTGGTGCTAAAAGTCAGGTTGGCTAACCACAGCAGCATACCAGCCTGACATGTATGTTTTGTAGGGGCAGGAAAGTGCGCTCAAAAGTTGCGAAGCGTTTTAGTGAAATGATATGCTTTCAGGTGTAATAGTAATGAAAAATTAATTATCTGATTATGATTAGTGATTAAAGAAAGCATTAACCATTATTAGTCGTGATATATCATCAGTTATGTTGTTATAGTATTACCTGCAGTGACCCTATAACTGGATATTTTATTACTTATAACCGCTAAAAAATAAGTTTGTATTTTAATAATCGATATAATCATTTTCAGCATTCTGATCCATCATCATTTTATTATCTTGTAGCGTTTATTTTAACGTATGGATTAATTTGTTAAATAATCGGGATAATAATTTCACTGATGGTTAGGGATACATTTGGGGTTTTTGAACAAGTAGTAACTGTTAGTGGGCATTATTTTAGTTATGGTAATGTTGCCGGTTTTATCAATTTATCCGACTCGGCCACTAAAAAATAATAAAGTATTGAGACGATAAAAATAAAAAATGCACACTTGGATCTGCTGGCGATGCCAGACCTGAAAAAGCCTTGTATAGAAACGAATATAAACAGATGATAAATAACGCCCAGCGTTATACTAATGCTTAAAGCACGATAGTTGCTGTTTGGTCGGATAAAGTTGATGTAATAGGTCCAAACGGAAATAGGGATAAGTAAAAACAAGGCGGTTAGCAAGCCGGGATTGTATTGTTCGTAAAAGATAGCGGAGAAAGTGTGTGGAATGATGTTGATCAACA
>JAIL01000192.1 GCA_000725195.1 Snodgrassella alvi SCGC AB-598-O02 | reverse complement strand
CGACCTATTGTTAACAAGAATCGAAAGTATCATCAAGCCAGTCCCTAAAACCAGCCCTTATGATTTACCATCATACTATTACTGGCAACAAAAAAAACCCGCTGAGCGCGAACAACAATTACAAGAATGGATTCAAAGCTTATTGCCAACCTACGAGGCAATCAATCTACTATTAAAAATATTGCATCAAAATAGTCTGTCAGTTGATTGTATTGCAACAGCCGGAAGCTATAAACATAATAGTCTTGGTCAAAATATTCATCTGTTAAGTATTGATGTGGCAGAGGATACTGAAGCCTTACCAGAAGTTTCAGCCAATAAATATTTTACCCACATTCGCTTTTTACAAGCTTCACAAGAACAGGCTCGAGGCTTAGTATTAACTAAAGATATTCCGTTTACCCTGATTATGTACAGCTTTGATCCGGTAATTAAGTAATGAATGAAAAAAAACGAACTGTTCTATGCCCCAACTGCGGTAAAAGTGTGCTTTGGTCTACAACCAACCCCTTTCGCCCGTTCTGCTCAGAGCGTTGTAAGATGATCGATTTAGGTGCTTGGGCCAGTGAAGATTATAATCTACCCGCCGAAGAAGATTAGCCTTTAATTTGCTTTATTAACAACGTTTAATATCATTGGCATTGATTACGATCAATTTGACTGGTATTTAGAACGATTAAAACTCATCGTTCAATTTGCGACGGGACTTTATCCCTCAAAAGAGACAGAACATATCGCGCTAGCTGCATCATAAGTTGGCAATCCCGACTATAGAAAGTAGTAATCGTTCATGATATAGCAAATACGATCATTTTTTTTGCGTCCGATTTAGCCGGTCATAGTACGATACAAAATATTGTCGTGGATGGTGGTACTACATTAGACGTTTAAATATAGAAATAATGATTATTTAGTTATCAAAAATCAGGATTCGCCTACTGATAAAGCATAGAGCTTCTGTAGCAACCTGTTCTTACCGCTCCTGAATTTATGTTGTTATCACGCCGACAACCGGATTTTCCCAGCATTTTTTATATGCTGCTTTAACCTTACTTTACTGCTGGTTGCGCTGCTGTCATATCACAAGAAATTGTTGTGCTTAAAGTGACAATAATTATGCATTGCCCTAAGTTAAAAGCGAATATACTTTTCTGTAGAGATTTATTTTATTAATTTACTATTAATATGATTATCATTTTGGATAGAAGTGTGAGTAAAGTTTCGCCACGACAGACGATTTCTCATGGCTTTTTGGTAGTTTCCCGGGGTTACCCTGAAATTTCGTCGGAAAATAGCAATAAACCCGCTTATATTGTCATAACCTAAATATAAAGATATTTCTGTGATTGGTTTTCCGGCAGCAAGCAATTCTAACGCTTTTAACATGCGCAGTTTTTGACGCCATTCTGTGAAATTAAACCCGGTTTCATTGGTAAATCGACGTGTTAATGAGCGTCGGGAAATGCCAGCCCAAATGCCCCAGTCGTTAATTTTTCTATCATCACTAGGATTATTACACAATGCTAATGCGATTTTTAACAGACGCATATCTTTTGGCATTGGAAGTGCTAGCTCAACTTGGGGCATTGTTCTAATCTCGTCCAGGATTACGGCAATTAATCGCTGCTGTTCCGGTTCCAGTTCTGAATTATGCCATGACATGGTTCGTGTAATTGCTTCACGCAATAAGTCAGATAATTCTAAAACACATGGTTTGACAGGTAGCTTAGTACATGCGTTTTCTTGTATATAGATGCTCCATCCTTCGAATGGCCCATGTGATCCAAGAAGACTATGTTGTACATGCGGAGGTATCCAGACACCATGAGTTGCGGGCACTACCCATTGACAATTTTCTGCTTCAATTGAAATTAAACCCCGTAATGTTCCGAGTAATTGTCCTCTCGAATGAGCATGACGTTGTGTGACTCTTTGTGAAGAATGGCTGACTGTCGATACGATCATCGGTTCGCTATCAGAAGAAGCAATCTGTGGAGAAATAAGTGGAGTATTCATTTATATGGCCCCGATGGGATATTTTGTGGCTTAAATTGGTTAGTAAAACGCTATTCTACTGACTATCATGAAGTCTCCTTAATGGTATTGAAGATAGCAAGTTAGCAATAAATAGATAAGTTGTAGATGAGCAAAATAATAGTTTTTTATACAAATTTATTGGTTATTTTCAAATTTATTAATTGTTTAGAGAGAGTTTGACATGGCACAATCAATTGAGCTGACGGCCGCGGAAAGAAAGCTAGTGTTCGCTATAACGCTATCTAGTATATTGCCATTACTAGATAGCAGCATTGTTAATGTTATTTTATCTTCAATTTCCAATGACATTAATGCCTCTTATGCTTATATACAATGGGCTGTTACAGTATATATGCTGGCTTGTGCTACGGGTATATTATTATCCCCTTATATACATGAAAATTTTGGGCTCAAGAAAGCATGGATATACTCAATTTTCGTTTTTCTTGTAGGCTCTGTATTGGTTGGCTTTTCATATAATCTGCTTTCTTTGCTCTTATTTAGAGGTTTACAAGGTTTTGGTGCAGGGATTTTAATTCCTATTACTCAATCCACAATAGCAACTTATTTTGGTAAGGAGAGACTAAAACCAATTATGGCATTGATTGCTATTCCGTCAGTCTTTGCTCCTGCACTAGGACCAATTTTTGGAGCTGTCATATCGGAACAATTAAATTGGAGAATAGCTTTTTTTATCAACATACCTTTAGTGCTTGTGGCTGTTTTCTTTGGTAGGACGACAATACCTGACAATAGAACGTCTAAATACAATTTGAA
Organism: Snodgrassella alvi SCGC AB-598-O02; assembly: GCA_000725195.1. Taxonomy (GTDB): domain Bacteria; phylum Pseudomonadota; class Gammaproteobacteria; order Burkholderiales; family Neisseriaceae; genus Snodgrassella; species Snodgrassella alvi_G. The sequence goes on along the minus strand of JAIL01000192.1, from coordinate 157 downwards.
TATTTATGTATTTATGACATTCCTAATCGCTTTAATATTATTTTTTATCTCTATTAAAAATATCGCTTCTGGGCATTTTTTTGATGTTTTTAATATTATTATGCTGGTTTTAGGGACTGGCTTGATGATACTTTCGATTCTTGTTAACAATAGGTCG
>JAIL01000191.1 GCA_000725195.1 Snodgrassella alvi SCGC AB-598-O02 | reverse complement strand
GATGAATTACTCTCGCGATTTGTCAGTATTTGTGCTTTGCGTTTAAATAAATTGCTGATTATATTTAATAAATAATCAAATTTTACTTATGTTGCTATCTCGGGTGAGATAGCTAGTATAAATTTATGCTGTTGGCGATTTAAGTTTTTCAGATAATTGAAATAACATATATTTCTATACAAATATGTTGCAGTTATCTGTAATAAGCTTAAAGCAGATAAGATTGTTAATAAATTAATCTTGAAATTGTCTTAAAAAATTCAGATCGTTATCAAAGAATAGACGTAAATCATTTATCCCGTAGCGTAGCATAGCGAAACGATCTAAACCAATTCCAAAGGCAAATCCTGTGTATTTTTCTGGATCGATATTAACGTTTTTCAATACATTGGGATGAACCATGCCACAGCCGCCTACCTCTAACCAGCCATTTTCACCCATAATATCTATTTCTGCAGATGGCTCGGTGAAGGGAAAAAACGATGGTCGGAAACGAACTTTTAAATCATCACGTTCAAAAAAACGACGGATAAAGTCAGTAAATATGGCTTTCAGATCAGCCATTGTTACGCCTTCTTCAAGCCATAGACCTTCAGCCTGATGAAACATGGGTGAGTGAGTTGCATCAGAATCAACCCGATATACTCGTCCCGGTGCAATAATGCGAATGGGGGGCTCTTTTTTATCCAGCATATAACGTACTTGAATAGGCGAAGTATGCGTGCGCAGTACATCACCGTTTTCAACGTAAAAAGTATCCTGCATGGCACGAGCCGGATGGTTTGGAGGGATATTTAGTGCCTGAAAATTATGAAAATCATCTTCAATTTCAGGGCCATCCGCAACGGTGAAACCCATGCTGTGAAACAATTCGACAATGCGTTGTAGCGTTAATGTCACCGGATGTAGCCCTCCGGTACTTTGTCCACGTCCTGGCAGAGTGACATCTAGAGCCTCTGCTGCAAGTTGTTGTTCCAGTTTGGCTTCATTTAATGCATCACGTTTATTGTTGTAAGTTGCCTGAAATTGGTTTTTGCATTCGTTGATATGCGCACCGATGGTTTTACGTTCTTCAGGCGACATTTGCCCTAAAGTTTTCAACAAGGCATTTAATTCACCTGCTTTGCCTAGATAGCGTGCTTTAACCAGTTCCAGAGCGGGTAAATCTACAGCCGAATTAATGGCAGCGATGCCTTCGGCAACGATGCGGTTGGCGTTTTCCATAACTTTATATCTTTACTTTACTTTTTTATATTCAAACAATAAAACATTACCTGAGCTGATTATACTTCTGCGCAAATGATCGCTATTGATGCTCTATGTAGACAGTATGAATACAATCATCTCAAGTAATACTCTATACCGATATATTTACGAGAGGTTATTTTAACGTGAAAATTGACTTATCAACAATGTTAACCAAGCAGTTGTTGGTGAATAATGATGGTTTGTGTCAAGAAACAAAAAAAAGGAAACCGAAGTTTCCTTTTTTTAGCGGACAATCGTTTTTAAGCTAAAGCAGCTTTTGCTTGTGCTGCTAATTGTGCAAATGCAGCCTGATCGAATACGGCCAAGTCAGCAAGTACTTTACGGTCGATTGCAATGGCTGCCTTTTTCAGACCATTCATAAATTTGCTGTAAGACAAACCATTTTGGCGCGCAGCGGCATTAATACGTACAATCCATAATTGACGGAATTGACGTTTACGTTGACGACGGTCGCGATAGGCATATTGACCAGCCTTCATTACCGCCTGTTTGGCGATGCGATAGACATTTTTACGACGACCGCGGTAGCCTTTAGCTAGCGCTATAACTTTTTTATGACGTGCACGAGCGGTAACACCACGTTTTACGCGAGGCATAATTTAAACTCCTTAAGCGTAGGGTAACATTTTGTGAATAGAAACCATATCGCGTTCGTTCACCATTGAGGTGCCACGCAGCTGGCGTTTATTTTTGGTGGTTTTTTTAGTCAGAATATGACGTTTGAACGCATGAGCGCGTTTTACACCACCGTTACCCAAAACTTTAAAGCGTTTTTTTGCGCTTGATTTGGTTTTCATTTTCGGCATGAGAAAACTCCATTGTTATTTGATCAGGCGAGGGGTGACTGTGTTCAGCACTTAAACCCACACACCACGGTTTTTGCCACTAAATTTACTTATTCGTGCGCAGTGGCTGATGCACGAAAACGGTAATTATAATCTACCAGTCTCATACTGACAACATACCGGTAGTAAAGAAAATCAATTTTAAGTGAGAAATAAACCTGTTTATTTGATCTTATTAACTCATGATTAATAATAAATCTGAGTTAAAGCATTATTTTGACTAAGCAGAATAAGGCTTTTAATGAGATAAATAAAAATAACTCGATATTATTTCTTTTTGGGGGCAATTATCATAACCATTTGGCGACCTTCCAGTTTGGGGAATTGCTCAACGGTGCCAATTTCGATTAGATCAGCTTGAATACGTTTCAGTAACTCTGCACCCAAATGCTGATGCGCCATTTCACGACCACGGAACCGTAAGGTAACTTTAACTTTGTCGCCATCGGTCAGAAAGCGGGTAATGTTGCGCATTTTAATCAGGTAATCACCCTGATCGGTACCAGGTCGGAATTTAATTTCTTTAACCTGAACCTGTTTCTGCTTTTTACGCTGTTCGTCACGTTTTTTGGATTGTTCGTATTTATATTTACCAAAATCCATTAATTTACAAACAGGTGGTTTGGCAGTAGGGGCAATTTATTTAAACGCAAAGCACAAATACTGACAAATCGCGAGAGTAATTCATC
>JAIL01000190.1 GCA_000725195.1 Snodgrassella alvi SCGC AB-598-O02 | reverse complement strand
CAGAAACCAGTAAGAATTCAAAACCAAAACTGATGAAAACTATATTTGAGCAATGTTTTATGTATGTCAGATTAACATTCAATATAACAATATAAAATAAGGTAGCCAATATTATTTGGCTACCTTTTGAATAAATATCTTTATACTTTGGATTAAAGCATTTCGTTTTTAAACCGATTAATTAAGATAATTTAAGAAATACGTTTTTATCTAGTAAATTTAAAAATATACAGTTAAAGCTCAATCGATGACAATTGGACTATCCATCTTAATCATTATTTAGAGTTGACGTAACCGTTCTATACGATTATCCAATGAAGGATGCGTACTCCAAAATGAATCTCGAGAGGCACTAGCAATACCTAAAGCAGCAATACCTTGTGGTAAATCGCTACTTTCACCTTTTAAACGTTGTAAAGCAGCAATCATCTTATTTGCTCCTACTAAGCGAGCAGCACCAGCATCTGCACGATATTCTCGTTGCCTGCTGAACCACAACACAATAAAACTAGCAAGAATACCAAATACAATCTGCAAAACTATACTTACCAAATAATAAGTACCACGCTCAATTACTTCATTATCATTGGAAGCAATAATCTCAGCAATCCGGCGAGAAGCAAAAACAACAAAAGTATTGAGCACACCTTGTATTAGAGCCATGGTTACCATGTCTCCATTACCAACGTGAGCCATTTCATGCGCCAATACTGCTTCAACCTCATCCTGAGACATACTATGTAATAAACCAGTACTCACAGCTATCAGAGACTTATTACGTGTTGCACCTGTGGCAAAAGCATTAGGTTCATCCGAATCATAAACCGCTACTTCCGGCATAGCTACATTCCATTGATTAGCCAGACTGGCCACTGTGTTTACTAACCATGTTTCAGCAGCATTCCGCGGGATAGTAATAATCTGCGCATTAACAGATCTAACCGCTAATGTTTTAGACATCAATAGGGAAATAATAGATCCAGTAAAACCAACTACAACAGATAGAACTAACAGACCTTTAATATCACCTATAGATGATGATAAACCAAAAAGATGAAAGACAATATTAAGAACAATATTAATAACTAATATGACAGCTAAATTGGTAGCCAAATACAACAAAATACGTTTCACGCAACACCCTTTGAATTTAAAAAGTTATAAATTAAGATTGAAAATCGTTGTTGGACCAAGCCAGATAAACTTTGAAAACATCAAATAAAATAATAGTAATAACAGCTTCGTTTACCTATTATCAAAATATTATAATACATAACACGCAGCGTATTATAATTAAATTAAACTCAATTACATCGTCAAATAACACCCATCTTAAAAATTAATTTTAACAAAGATTCAGTATAAATTTAACAAATATTAATTACGAATCTCTCCATGCCCTAAAACAATCCATTTCTGGCTAGTTAAACCTTCTAATCCAACCGGACCACGAACATGAATTTTATCTGTGGAAATACCGATCTCGGCTCCAAGACCGTATTCAAAGCCATCAGCAAAACGAGTTGAAGCGTTGACCATAACACTACTGGAATCCACTGCACGCAAAAATAATTGAGAATGCATATAGTTATTGGTTACGATACTGTCAGTATGATGACTACCATAATAATTAATATGCCTGATTGCCTCATCAATATCTCTTACTACTTTGATTGACAAAATAGGGGCTAGATATTCTGTAGACCAATCCTCTTCTGTGGCTGCGCATACCCTTTCTTGTAAAATATTCTGAGTTACCGGACAACCTCGCAATTGCACTCCCTTTTCTGCATATTTTTTTTGCAATAAAGGTAATACTTCTTTAGCTTGGCTTTGGTGCACCAATAAAGTTTCCATAGTATTGCATGTACCATATCGAGAAGTTTTAGCATTTACGGCAATTTTAATCGCCATGTCTTTATCAGCATCCTCATCAATATAAACATGACAAATACCATCAAGATGTTTGATTACTGGTACTCGTGCTTTTTCATTAATACGTTGAACCAACCCCTTACCGCCACGAGGAATAATCACATCAATATATTGTGGTAACTGCAACATTATATCCACACCTGCCCGATCAGTTTCTGTAATCAGGCTTACCGTTTCTGTAGGTATATTAGCCTGACTTAACGCAGAACTGATAACTGTTGCGATTGCTTTATTACTATTGATTGCTTCAGTCCCTCCTCTGAGAATACAACTATTACCCGATTTTAAACATAAAATCGCAGCATCTAGAGTAACATTAGGACGAGATTCATAAATAATACCAATCACACCAAGTGGAACACGCATTTTGCCCAAGGTAATTCCGCTCGGTAAAGTGCGAAAACCATTCATTTCACCGATCGGATCAGGCAAGGCTAAAACCTGTAAAACACCGTCCGCCATCGACTGTATACTTTTTTCAGTCAATAGCAAACGATCAAGTAATGCTGCTGCCAGTCCTTTTTGTTGCGCACATTGCATATCCAAATAATTTGCTTGAAGTATATTTTCAGAATTGGCGATAATACCTTCAGCTATTAAAGATAAAGCGTGATTTTTCTGAGCAGAATTTACTGCAGAAAATGAATAAAAAGCCTCTTTGGCGGCTTTGGCAGTTTCCGTAATATAATTTGTTAGTTCCATATCAATAACTTCTTTAACTGTAATTAAACATCACAGTAGTTCAGAGATTTAATTCATTTAATTCATTTAATTCATTTAATTCATTTAATTCATTTAATTCA
>JAIL01000189.1 GCA_000725195.1 Snodgrassella alvi SCGC AB-598-O02 | reverse complement strand
CCAGTAAGTCTTAAATCTGCGGCAGCCATAATCTACTTCGCTGCCGCTTTTTTTCATAATTATAAAAATCCTGAATACACTGCATAAATCGGGATGAATCATTGTCGACTAAATTCAGCCTACTAAAGTAGCTCTGTCTGATATTAATCTTTTAAAAGGAGAATTAATTTGAGTACATCATCCACACTGAAAAACGGACTTAAATCACGCCATCTGACTATGATTTCTATTGCTGGCGTGATCGGAGGGGCTTTATTTATTGGCTCCGGCTCTGTAATTTACCATACGGGACCCGCAGCCATTCTTGCCTATGGTGCCGGCGGTCTTCTCGTCATGCTGATTATGCGCATGTTAGGAGAAATGGCTGTAGCTCATCCGGATAGCGGTTCTTTTTCCACATATGCCGATACTGCTATCGGCCGCTGGGCAGGTTTCAGCATTGGCTGGTTATACTGGTTTTTCTGGGCATTGCTTATGGGCTGGGAAGCCTATGTAGCCGGTAAAATTCTTAATAACTGGTTTCCTGTATTTCCCATCTGGAGCTATATGCTGGCCGTAACCCTAGCCTTGATTATTATCAATCTGATGGATGTAAAAAATTACGGGGAATTTGAATTCTGGTTTGCTTTAATCAAAGTAGTCGCCATTGTATTATTTCTCATTGTAGGCAGTCTGGCTATTATCCATTTATGGCCTTGGGGTCAGGCAGAAGCAAAAGGCTGGTCACACCTAACCGATCAGGGATTTATGCCCAAAGGATCATCATCGGTGGTAACAGCATTACTGGGTGTCATGTTTGCCTATATTGGTGCTGAAATTGTTACCGTTGCTGCGTCAGAATCCAATCATCCGGCTACAGAAATTCGTAAAGCCACAAAATCGGTTGTCTGGCGCATCATCCTGTTTTATGTTGGTTCGATTTTTATTACCGTTTGTCTAATTCCGTATAACGACCCGCGGCTGAATGATGCCACATGGGGAACATACAGTGTAGTACTAACCTCACTGGGGATTCCTCAGGCTCGCCATATCGTCAATTTTGTTGTTCTTACTTCGGTATTAAGTTGCTTTAACTCAGCCCTGTATACCTCCTCGCGCATGTTATATTCACTGGCAAAACGTGGTGATGCTCATCGGGTAATGTCCTATACTTCGAAAAATGGCAGTCCGCAAATTAGTGTGCTAATTTCCTGCATCTTTACCCTGTTTGCCGTGTATCTGACCGCTACCGCCAAAATGGATGTTTACGATGTACTGATGACTGCTACCGGTACGATTGCCCTGTATGTTTATCTTGCTATCAGTTTCTCACAATTATTTCTGCGTAAAAAACTGGAAAAACAAGGACAAACACTGACATTTAAAATGTGGTGTTTTCCATGGCTAACTTATCTGATTATCGGGCTGATTATAGCTTCGATTATTATCATGATTATCGAAGGAACTTATAAGTATGAAGTAATATATACCAGCATACTGGCAGCCATCATTCTGATAATGGGTATAGTAGTACAAGTATTTAAAACCGGTAGCCAGCAGAATAAAACAGAATAATATTTAATATTGATGTTATATAGATCAGGTGGCAATAATATTTATCTATCTTGACACAGATTGATAAAGATAAATATTCGGAAAAATTAATTTAAATTTTATTCGCCTTAACTGGCAACTATTCAGTACACTATTCATTTTTCAAATTCAACCTACGAAAAATGATTACACTCGAACAATGTCAGCAATGGGATGCCGCCGATATTCTGGCTCCACTAAAAAATCAGTTTGAATTACCACAAGGGGTTATATACCTAGATGGTAACTCTTTAGGTGCGAAACCGAAAAAGGTAGCAGAAAAAGCTCTGGCAGTGATTAATCAGCAATGGGGTACCGATCTGATTAATAGCTGGAATAAAGCAGGATGGTGGGATTTGCCGGTAAGATTAGGCAATAAAATAGGTAAATTAATCGGCGCACATGATAACGAAACCGTCGTCACTGACACCACCAGTTTGAACCTGTTTAAAGTGCTGGCTAGCGCTATTGGTATTCAAAAACAAAAAGACAATCACCGTAAAGTTATTATTGCCGAACGAGATTCATTTCCAACTGATCTCTATATGATTGAAGGGTTCATGGCAATGATTAATCAGGGTTATGAACTGAAACTAATTGATCAACCCACTACATTGCCGGACATCGTAACCGATGATACAGCCGTGATCGTTTTATCGCATGTTAATTATCGCACCGGTTATCTGCATGACATGGCTGCTGTTAATCAATTAGCCCATAAACATGGTGCACTAGTTATCTGGGATTTATGTCATTCTATTGGTGCTGTTCCCATTGATCTGAACGGCTCTGATAGCGACTTCGCTATTGGTTGTACCTATAAGTACCTCAATGGCGGGCCAGGTGCACCGGCGATGCTCTGGGCACATAGCCAATATCAGACGGCATTTAATCAACCTTTGTCCGGTTGGTGGGGACATGCCAAACCTTTTGATATGGCGGTAAACTACACCCCAGCTGGCAACGTGCGCCGTTTCCTTTGTGGCACTCAACCAATAGTTTCCATGAACTTGATAGAGTGTGGTATCGATATTTTCCTGCAAACTGATATGCAGGCACTAAGAAAAAAATCACTGCATTTAACTGATTTACTTATTCAGCTAATTGAACAGGAGTGTAGCGGTTTTGATCTTACCCTGATC
>JAIL01000188.1 GCA_000725195.1 Snodgrassella alvi SCGC AB-598-O02 | reverse complement strand
CAAACCTCTTTATTACCTTACGCCAAGGTTCAAAAGCGCCCGGCCCATATGAAACACTTGGCGCTGCACAGGCTGCCGGAGCTGTAACGCTGAACATTGGATTATTTGTTAATACTCTCATAAGTCTGGTGATCATCGGGTTTGCGATATTTATGTTAGTAAAAGCCATCAATAAACTGCATAAAGCCCCTACCCCGAAAGCAACCACTAAACAGTGCCCTGAATGCTGCACTCAAATTCCAATTGCAGCCAAACGCTGCCCAAACTGCACTTCTGAGCTGAATTAGGCCAAAAACTTATTTAATGAGTAAAACCAACAGGGCTACCAGAGTTAACAGCCCTGTTGACTAAAATAAATACAATACTGCTATCAATATTAACCTATCAACTTCTACCTTCTTTGTTCAGTCAAAATCATAAATAAAGTTAATTGCCAAAATATTTATCTAGTTACGCAGCTTGCAACACATAAATTAATATAATAACAGACAATGGTTTACCTAAATAAATATGACAAATAAATTTATAAAAGACCTTTCACTTTTTTAATATTTAAAAATAAATTATTTATTAATAGATCACCAACCTATTAAGATCGTATAATTAACTTCTGGCAAGTTGCCATCAACTTATCAGGATTTGTTATGCAAAATACTAGTGCTCCATTTTATGACCCGATGTTAAGTTACGAAGATAACTACGAACAGGGACCATTTGGTGCTTTCAGCCATAGTCCAGAATCTCCGGTTAGTCCCCTTCACACCAGTAAATTTTTAAATTTAGAAGTTAATCTTCCTTTCGGAATACCGGCAGGACCTTTATTAAATGCCAACTTCGTTAAAGCAGCATTTACCTATGGTTTTGATTTATGTGTTTACAAAACTGTCCGTACCAAAGCACATAAAAGCCACCCTCTACCTAATGTCCTGTCTATTCACCCCAAAGGCAAATTGTCGGCGAATCTCGATACCGTACTGGCGGATAAGAACTTCAATATGCCCATTTCCATTACCAATTCTTTCGGTGTACCTTCTTTCGACCCTGATATCTGGCAACCAGATATGGCCGAAGCGGTAAATGCAGCCAAGCACGGACAGTATGTTATTGGTAGTTTTCAGGGTACGCCCGGTAACAGCAGCACTATTGAAAAAGATTATGCTCAAGCTGCCATAATGGTTACCGAAACCGGTGCTCCTATTCTGGAAGCAAACCTTAGTTGTCCTAATGAAGGTGCCAACAAATTATTATGTTTTGATTTTGCTAAAGTAGAACGTCTGGCTAATGAAATCAAAATAGCTGTACCTGATAAACCATTACTGTTGAAACTGGCTTATTTTGCTAATGACGAAGACATCTTACCATTGCTGAAAAAACTGGATGGTGTCGTAGATGGTTACAGCACCATTAACACCTTATCCGCATACCCAATTGACGAACATGGCCAACCTGCACTAGGGAAAGAAAGACCTAATGGTGGTATTTGTGGAGATGCTATTCGCTGGGCTGGCTTGGATATGGTGCAAAGACTGGCCAGATTAAGGGAGCAATTGAATCACCATTTCACCATTATTGGTGTAGGCGGAGTGAGTTCAGCAGAACATTATCAGCAATACCGTGCTGCCGGAGCAGATGCAGTTATGAGCGCCACCGGTGCAATGTGGGATCCAAATTTAGCTTTTGAAATAAAACGAACTTTAAACGTCTGATCTAACCATTGGCTGATTAAACCGCGCCTTGCATAGCGCGGTTTTTAACATTTAAATCGATATAAATCTTTCATGATGATAAAATTAATTTCTTGTAATGTTTTTATCATTGCGTAATTACTGAATTTAAACAAATAGTGTCACCATAATCTCCAGAAGAATCAGTAGGGGCAAAATTTCTGGCATATATAGATACATCACAGGTGTCAGCAATGATAAATTTTCCAAAGAATATAAGTACGTATAAATTGATATAAGCAAATAGATATTTTTTGATTTTGATAATCAATTTGAGTTTTAAAATTTGCGGTATTTTGTCAAACAATTTATCCGATCTCTGGAATCCGTACAGAATTATTCCCAAGTAAATATTGGCGTATCGACTAGTAAACTAATACACTACATATAAATTCCATGTATTAGCGTAAATTTTTGTATCCTTTGCCTGTCTCAAATGGGTAAATTAGATACATACAGATTCGGTTGGCTACCATACACCCTGTCGTCAAATTTAAATAGTTTTTGTTTGCTGATCTAATCGGCTCAGCAAGGTTGGTATTCTGAATTGGCCATGCATACATTTAATATTGTCTGCGGCAATATCTAAATTTAGGCCAGCTGAAGTAATAAACAATGGTTTTTTACTCTGCCCCCTGAAAATTTTTTTTACATATTGATTTTCATTAGGATGGAATGAACTTTTTGCTACACCAATTACAATTTTATGCTTACCTAAATAATCATATAAATGGAAACCCAGTCCTGGCTTCCCTCTTTCATCAAGATGCACATACCCATCTATAATGATTTCTGTAACTTCATTTAAATCAATTTTATCCAGTAAATTAATAATACAGGGTAATTCTCGTTTGAAAAAATTACCTGATTCATATGGCATAATATCTTGACAATGAGACAAAATAATTTTTTCTTCGTGATTATCGCGCCA
>JAIL01000187.1 GCA_000725195.1 Snodgrassella alvi SCGC AB-598-O02 | reverse complement strand
AGTCATATTTTTGTATAATCTACGGGATTAGTGGTCGTTGTGAGTATTTAAATTTATACTTAGCTTTTTCCATAAACTTATTGTCTGTAAGCAAGGATTGATTATGCCGCGCACAAAGCGACGGGTGTTACCTTATACTGTTATCGGAATATTGCTTATTCTGGCTATATTATGGTCCGCATTATTATTTATCCCACGCTCTAATCAGGGATATCGGCTGAAGGTATCTGCCGGCTATGGCATTAGCAGTGTCAGTCGTACTCTGGCTGCGGATCGGATTATATTCAGCCGATGGGTATTTGTTGGTACTGCCTATATGTTGGGTATGAGCGATAAAATTCATCGGGGTAATTACCGTTTGTCAGCATCTTTGTCTAGTTGGGATATTTTGCAGCGTCTGCGTAAAGGCAAACCTGACAGTATCACTATCCAGATAATTGAAGGCACTACATTTGCGCAGATGCGTAAAATTGTTAATAGTGCACAAGATATTGAACACACAACCCGTGATTGGTCAGACGAAAAATTGCTCCAGACAATCGCTGCGGATACAACTTATACCCATCCTGAGGGTTTATTTTTTCCGGCAACCTATGATATCAGTGCCAACAGCAGTGATGTATACTTTTACCAGCAAGCTTATCAAACCATGCAAAGTCATTTACAAAATGCATGGAATCAACGCCAGAAAGATTTACCTTATAAATCCCCTTATGAACTACTGATTATGGCTAGTTTGATTGAAAAAGAAACCGGTCATGTCAATGATCGGGCGAATGTTTCTGCCGTTTTTATAAATCGGCTGAAAATAAATATGCGTTTGCAAACTGACCCTACCGTTATCTACGGTATGGGTAAATTATATAAAGGAAAGATCAGTAAAGCTGATCTGCGCCGTGATACACCCTATAATACCTACACACGCACCGGCTTACCGCCTACACCGATTGCCTTGCCGGGTAAAGCAGCTTTAGAGGCAGCAGCGCATCCGGCCAATAATAGCTATCTTTATTTTGTTTCTCGCAATGACGGTAGTGGTCGCAGCCAGTTTAGTCATAATCTGCAGGAACATAATGCAGCCGTAAGGCAATATATTTTGAAAAAAAATTAATGGAACCTGAGTAAATCTGAAATTCATGAAAGCAAAATTTATTACATTAGATGGAATTGATGGAGCCGGAAAATCTACTAATCTGGAAACCATCCGTCTTTGGTTTGAACAGCACCAGCTGCCAGTTTTATTTACCCGTGAACCGGGTGGTACAGCAGTGGGTGAAGCTCTGCGAACCATTTTGCTTGATTCGCATTCCCAACTAAATGCACGCACTGAAACTTTACTGATGTTCGCTGCCCGTCAGCAGCATCTGGATACCGTAATTAAACCAGCACTGGCTGCCGGTAAACATGTGGTAAGTGATCGTTTTACCGATGCGACCTTTGCTTATCAGGGCGGAGGCCGGGAAATTCCCTTATCCGATATAGCTATACTGGAAAACTGGGTACAGCATGGCTTCTGTCCCGATATGACTTTATTACTGGATATTTCACTCTCTGTAGCACAGCAGCGAGTTGCCCAACACAGTGATCCTGATCGTTTTGAACAACTGGATAGTGCTTTTTTCGAACGTACCCGTAAAATATATTTAGATCGAGCAGCCACAGCTCCACAGCGTTATCATATTATTAACAGTAATCAGCCTTTAGCAGAAGTAGCTGCGCAGATCAATCAGTCTTTAAGCCAATTATTTGGATATACCGCATGATTTACCCATGGCTTGAACCAATCTGGCAACAAATAGACCGCTATTGGCAGCAACAACCACATTCATGGCTACTTTATGGTCAGCCGGGGATCGGAAAACGAGCTTTTGCTGAGCATTTAGCACAAGCTTTATTATGTGAATCTCTGCAAGCGGGTCATCAGCCCTGTGGTCATTGTCCATCTTGTCATTTATTTAATCAACACAGCCATCCTGATTTTCTACCGGTAAGCCCAGAAGAAACAGATAGCACTGGCAATGAACGCAAACAAGCGGTGATAAAAGTAGAAACTGTACGTAAAGTACTGGATTTTGCTCATTTAAGCGCCCATCGTGGCGGAAGGCGCGTTGCCCTAATTTATCCGGCCGAGAGTATGAACGTGCAGGCAGCTAATGCGTTGTTAAAAATTCTTGAGGAGCCACCACTAGGAATGGTGTTTATACTGGTCAGTCATCATAAAGATCGTTTATTACCGACTATTAAAAGCCGCTGCCGGCAAGTAGGTTTGTTGAAACCAGATCATAATCAGGCTTTAGCCTTTGTACAGCAGCAATATGGCGAAGAGGCCACTAATCTGCTGGCCTTTCATGGTGGTGCACCATTATTTGATAACGAAAATAATCATAACCAACTACGTGATGAATTACTTTCCTTGCTGGTTAAACCCCGATTACTGGCACTTCTCGATTATGCCGCCGTGTTTGACAAACAGAAACTTGCCTTAGCCACCTTTCTGGATTGGTTTGGTAAGTGGCTGTTGGATATGATTCTTGCTCAGCAAAATATGCCGGTCATGTATTATCCAGCGATGCAACAAACATTGGTACAAATTTAAATACTCACAACGACCACTAATCCCGTAGATTATACAAAAATATGACT
>JAIL01000186.1 GCA_000725195.1 Snodgrassella alvi SCGC AB-598-O02 | reverse complement strand
TATGAATCTGGAAGCAGTAGATGAAATGACAGCACGCTTTCCAGATATTCAGATAAAGGACCTTTTTCCAATAGAGAAAACACCGGTCTGAGTAATTCCTGAAAAACTTTTTCCTGCCGACTATCGGGTGCAACAATATGTAATTTAATATTCATATTTGGTTGCAGTGCAAGTAAATCGGCCATTCTTAATAAACCCGAATAAACTGAAGTCGTATGCTCTACTTCGAACGCCCGAACAATTGAACGCCCTTTTAACCAGATAACATCTATTTGTTCAATCGTACTTATTGTCGCTTCATCATAATTAAGCGGTAATCTGTCCAATAAAGCTTCGGTACCTTTGTTCCATTCTTTTAAGACTCTGCTGCGATCTGCCTTAGGTAACCAAATTCGATGTCCCATACAAGCTCCTATCTGAGCCAGTAATGCCTGCATTTTAATTGATTCACGAACATCATTATTTTGACTGCCTTCATTATCATCTATAGATTCATCATTTTCAGGCACAGAAACTTGAACGACCTTATCTACACGATTCACAGTATGTTTTTTTAAGTTTTTCAACTCTTTTTCATCTAAAGGATATGGAAAAGGATTATTAGCCTGCATCGATAGCATCTCTGCCAATAACTCTCCGTCTTTATCATTAAGTTTATTTAAACTGTTTCGCAGAATACCGGTCCAGATACCACTGTTTTTAGGATATGACTGAGTAAAAGAAAGATGCTGCCAAATTTTATCGTCATGAATAGGGATTGAATCAGGCAAGGATAACCATACTTTTGTTCGCACATGAAAACGCAAAATAAACGGATCATTATTTTCTACAAAAATAGGAGTATTATCCTGAAATGGACAATTATCAATCACTTCAAGCAAACCACACCAGCGAGATAATCGAGTAATATAACAAACTAGGATATCTCCGGTTTTAAGCTTTGCTGCTAAACCGTGATGCTTGATACGAAAACCACTAACAGTTCTATCAGAATGAGTAAAAGCTTCATAGGTTTCCGGGGAAAAAAGATTTATGTAGTAAGTCATAAGTTATATCTTTTACAATTTTAAACATCATAACTCTTTTGTTTATATCTCACTTACTGGAATTACCATAGCAATTATCAAAATTAGTGCTAATAATTACTTTAAAGTTATTAGTTAAGTTGAGAATTATGCATATCAGATAAAATTTTGTTTATTTATATTACCTAAAAACAAAAGATATTGACATAAAAATATTAAATAACTAACAATAGTATCAACTCATTCTAATCATTTTCCGGATCAGTATAAGATTGTATTAACTTAAATAACGTGCCGTTTGTTCTAATATCTGCTGTAATGTTTCTGCGCTCAACCCTAATGCACGTATACATAAAGCACAATCGGCCGCCTGAGTAATCCCCCACAGATATTGATTATTTTCTAACGGCCAGTCTGGCTGTAGTGCAGAATAGATTTCGTTAACCAGTTGCTGGATTTTGTTTTTGCTGGCAGCGGTATTGACATAGTAAAGACAAGCCTGATGGGTATATTGCTCCATCTGTCCCAGTACATTTAACGGCTGCTGGTGCGGATGCCAGTATATATTGTCATTAAGCAATGTCTGCTGTCGGTAATCAATGTTAATGCGTGAAGACAGATAGCGAAAATCCCAGCTTTCCTGATTAAGCACGCGACCGCAGGCTATGATTTCACCTAGAATGAGCTGACAGTTATCTGCCAGAGTAATGTGCATGGTTTGTGTTAAAGCTGCATCACGATGCAATACCAAAGGATGAGGCAGATAGCATAGCCGGCTGTGTTCATGCAAGTAGATACGGGTATGCTGCTGTGCTTCCATAGCAGCCGGCATGGATTGCACCCGGGTAAATGCCTGGGTAAACAAATACAATTGGGTTTGTTCCGCCAGCTCTATATCAATATCAATACTATCCCCTGCCAGTAATCCCGGTGATGAACTCATTTGTATCGCCGGCAAAGCCTGCGACCATGCCGGTGATATCATTTGCGGTAAAGGCAGAATTTTCAGCGGTGGTGTATAAAAGCAACTGGCAAAGGTAGTCTGTCCGTGCCGGCTTAACTGAGTAGTTAGATGTAAACGGCTGTGCATTAACGTATCAGACCGGCCGGTTCGTCTGTGTTCTCAAGTAAAGCGTATTTTTTAATCCATTTGATTACAGTGTTAATACCTTCCTCTGCCATCAGATTGGTAAATACAAATGGCTGCCCTTTACGCATACGCTGTGCATCATGCTGCATCACTTCAAGGCTGGCACCCACATACGGCGCTAAATCAGTTTTATTGATAACCAGCAAATCAGAACGGGTAATACCCGGTCCGCCTTTGCGCGGAATTTTTTCTCCCTGCGCCACATCAATAACAAACAGCGTAACATCAGCCAGATCAGGGCTGAAAGTAGCAGAAAGATTATCACCGCCACTTTCGATAAATACTATCTGAATATCTGGAAAGCGTGCTGTCATTTCATCTACTGCTTCCAGATTCATA
>JAIL01000185.1 GCA_000725195.1 Snodgrassella alvi SCGC AB-598-O02 | reverse complement strand
ATTTCCCTTTGCCAGAATAATTACTTTATTTGTTGTGGATCGTGACTGATGCTGTAAAACATAACAGTCAGAATAGCAATTAAAGCAATTGTAATGACTGTTTTGCCACTGCCAGATGCGGTGAATTGACGTGTTGACCACGGTGTTAAAAACCATAAGCCAAATAGAAATAATATGTCAACACGTGGAGCTAATGACCAAAAATCAGTACCAGATTCCGATAAACTCCAAATTAAAGTGGTGAACAGAATAAAAGCATATAACCATAAACAACTGCTACGCTGATATTGGTACAAACAGGTAAATAAACCTAGTAACAGTGCCATAACGATATAAAAAGGTGATCCACCCAGCCAGCTCAGCCATATTCCTCCTGCGAATAGGTAGGTAACGGTTAGCCAGAGTACAAATAAAGTAATTATTCTGGCAAAGGGAAATGATGTATGTGTTTTCATAATGCCTCTATTAGTTTCTTGTTATAATAAAAAAATCGAATAAAATTATTATAATAAACAGTACTTAAGATGCAAATGAATATACTTGCGGATAAAAAAATTTACTATTGATTGGTTTTTATTTGCTGTAGAGACAACAGTTTTGGCGTCAATAAAAAAACATTCCTGCAAACAGGTTGAATGCAAATATAGTTAATTTCCAGAAGAGAGTTATTATTAATCTAATTAGTCGGGTAGTTTAGACCGTGTTGTCTGGCATCAATTTATCAATTTGTAATTTTAAACAAATATTGCCTTTTTTATGTTATGAAATAAAAAAGTAGTTAAAAAATCCAAACACATGGAATTTGTCTTCATAAAAAATTATAAATAAAATAATTGTTGCTCCAAAAAAATAAATTACTGGTGGTACATGGGTATGATCAAACTAGCCTTTAGTTTTTATTAAACAATCACGAAAAGTTTAATTTGATTATTTTAATTCAGTGGTAAATGACTGTAAAAGTTATATTAATAGTATTGGTTTACTAAATAATTTATTTTTTTAATAAAATAAATATTTATTCAAACTATTATTTGAAATTAATATTGTTTATATATAAATTTGTATATCTAATGTAACTGCATACGCATATATAGTTAATATTTCAATTATTTTATTATTTAAAATTTCGCTTGAATTTTAGCCGTATTGTTATATCAGTAATTGAGTTAGAGAATAATTATCAATAATAATATAGGAAAATATCTAAAACCGGAACTGATAGGATTCGTAAGCAAGATGTAAGATTGGTACATCATTTGATACCAAAATTTTCATTAATAAAATTAAATAATATTGATAAAAGGTAAAGATTAATCAATAAAAAAATAGACAAATCTACAAAATTTATCATCTGTAAAAATAAATGTAGTATTTTGGATATCAATTTTAACGAAATAGTAATATTTAAGATAATAAATTTAACGTTAATTTTAATTATTGTGGCATACAATCTATATTGTAAATTATAGTTTATGATAAAATTATATATATAACTAAAATTAAATAAATTAAAATATAAAATATTAACTAGTATTTACTGAAATTAATGTATTCAGATCTTAAATATAACTTAATATTCAAATCTGAAAATATATTTTTTAATAGTCTATAACATTGATTAGGAGTGAATATGAACAATTTCAGAAAAAAAAAATTAAATGTAATTATTTTAAACGCTTTATTATTTAAAATCTCGCTCGGAACCTTAACACTATTACCCCTTACAGTAGAAGCTATTACTACTATCGATGATAGTAATATTAGTAACTATACAACTTCGGGCATTGATACCAGTTCAATTCGTGATAAAGTGATAATCAAGACAACTGATAGTACTAAACCACATATTAATAGCCCTAGCAAAGGACTTGCAGTTAATGGTTGGTCAATAACTATAGATAGCAATAATCCATTTATTATTCAAAGTAATAGTGCAAACAATAATAATACCTTTTATGGTGTTTATGTTGGAGTACAAGGAAACTTGGTCTCAAATAGTGATCTTGAAATAATTATTGAAAAACCAAGTACTATGGAAAATAACTCCTTCAATTATGGAGGCATTTTATTAGCTAGTACAGCAAATGCTGTATTTAATAAAAATGTTACTGTTAATGGTAGCGGAAAAAGCTTAGTCGGTATATATAGTTATAACTCATCGTCAGATTCCCCGACAAAAGGTGAGTTTAATGGTGAAGTATCGATAAATACCTCAGGGGAAGGAAGTGTAGGCATTCTTACTGTCAAGTCGTATAATCCCACTCAGTTAGGATCGGTTTTAACTTTCAATGATAAAATTACCATTAATACGTCTGGTAATAATAATAAGGGTATTTATTTTGGCAGCAGCTCAGCAGATGAATCACCTGCAGATACAATAGAAATAAAGAATGGGCTTAACTTAACTGCATCAAATGGTACACCAATTTTAATGATACAAAAGGGCGGTATATTAAATATCTCGGGCGGATCAAATGATGTCAGCATAGTTTCAGAAGATTATAAA
>JAIL01000184.1 GCA_000725195.1 Snodgrassella alvi SCGC AB-598-O02 | reverse complement strand
TGGTACGGCACGTAAGCCAACACAAGGATCGTGGCGACCATGTGTAGCTAGCATAATAGCCTTTCCGTTTATATCAACTGACCGGCGTGGTAGCGAAATGCTACTAGTAGGTTTTATGGCCAGATTAAGGTGGATATCTTGTCCGCTACTAATACCCCCGAGAATCCCTCCGGCATTATTGGACAAAAAGCCTTCTGGTGTCATTTCATCACCATGCTCACTGCCTTTCTGGCAAATGCTTGCAAAACCTGCACCAATTTCCACACCTTTGACTGCATTTATACTCATCATGGCGTGCGCTATATCAGCATCCAAGCGATCGAATACGGGTTCTCCTAGTCCAACGGGTACGCCTGTGGCACAAACATGTAATTTGGCACCAATAGAATCCTGTTGTTTACGAATATTATCTAGGTATTGCTCTAGCTCTTCGATCTGGCTGCGATTAGCGGCAAAAAAGGGATTTTCCGAAATATAAGAGTAATCTTCAAAGACAATATTTTTTTCACCTATCTGAGAAATATAGGCAATAATTTCTGTTTGCAGATTTTGTTTAAGCCATTTTCTGGCTATGGCACCGGCAGCAACGCGTGCAGCGGTTTCGCGAGCGGAACTACGACCGCCACCGCGATAGTCTCGGATTCCATATTTATGCCAATAAGTATAATCTGCATGACCGGGACGAAAACTATTGGCTATATTGTTATAGTCCTTACTGCGCTGATCGGTATTGCGTATTAACAAACCAATGGGTGTGCCTGTGGTTTTCCCTTCAAATGTCCCAGAAAGAATTTCAACCAGATCGTCTTCCCGACGTTGTGTAACGTGCCGACTGGTTCCCGGTTTACGCCGATTTAGATCCTGCTGGATATCATCTTCATGTAACGGCAGACCTGGGGGACAACCATCAATAATGCAGCCAAGAGCTGGCCCATGGCTTTCCCCAAAGGTGGTGACGGTGAAAATTTGTCCGAAGGTATTACCGGCCATAGGTTTTACTCTTACTCTTTTAAATATCGAAATAATTTAGCTCTTGAGTTTAGCATGGTTTATACGGTTTAGGCATAATTTGTCTGGCGATTAACCTGTTTTTGGCGCGGATGCTTTGATATGGTTATAAATTTACCGGTTATAAGCAAAATATTGATGTTATAAGGCTGATACGCAGAATTGATACCTAAGTAAATAATGTTTTTAACTAGCTGATGAGCGGTAATATTTCTACTTATTTTGTGGCTGCTTTTTGGAGCTAGGTGTTTTTGCCGGCTGATTGGGTGATTCTGTACCGGCAATAACTGGCGGTTCTGATGGTAAAGATTTGGTTTTAATCGGGAAATTAATGGAGGTTCCTAGGCCAAAATTGTGATTACCACCACCGATGCCAACAGATACATTGGAGGGCATACCAACACTGCATGCATTGAGCAGAAAGAAAGCTGTAAGGGAAAGAAGTATGAATTTCATAATTTTTTAGGACAGGATTTTTTTTATTATATAACTTTCTGATTATCTGGCGAATAAATTTATGCTGATATTGGTGCGATTTTGTTGTAATTACTACAGAGAGTGCTTATTTGTTGTCAGATATAAAGTTGTCTGAAAGTTGAATTTCTTACAGAGTTCAGATTGTCTGATGATGATGTGTAGATTATAATTTGAATATATTTCTGTAATTATTATCATCATAAGGTTATGTAATAATATAAATTTTACCAATGACTGTTATTAGTGAGCTTTAAAGAAAATAGTTTAAAATATAGATAAATATTGATTAATGATGGGGCTCTACAGAGCCCATCATAGTTTGTGTCAGTTACATTCAGTTTCATTTATTAAATAAGTTACCTTATGCGCTTCGGTCGGTAACGGTACTTCCCATTTAGAAAACATTTGTTTAATCCTTTTATTCGGCAAACTGGTATTCCGGCTTGAATTGCGCAGATATAATGTTTTTTCAGATTGTTCAAGGTAAACAATTTCAACCTCAGCATGATAGGCATAAAGTAAATTTAATGCTTTTTGGCGCATATCCTGAGATAGGTGAGTTGCATTCCAGATGAATGGCTGTTTATCTCTTAAATATTGCTTTACTTTGGCCAATACAGATTGAATTACTAATCCTTCATTTTGACCGTACTTTAATTTAAGCTGATTTCTGGCATCATCATAAGAAGCTACCGGTAAGGTAGGTTTATATTTGTTTATCCAGCTATTTTTACCTGATGCAGGCAAACCCGACATTAAAATAACTTTAGCTCCTTTCTGCGGGTACAAAGCATAATCAGGCCAAACATTGGCACCGCGAAAATATTGTATCCGGGTGTAATCGTCTATAAATTTCCTCGGCTGATATAAACATTTTTCTTCAAATGCTAATTGCTTAAAGAGCTCAACTTCACCA
>JAIL01000183.1 GCA_000725195.1 Snodgrassella alvi SCGC AB-598-O02 | reverse complement strand
TTTTCAATTACCGGTAAATTCATATCTGCGGCAATCCTTAAATAATATTCCTACTGTTTTAGCTTTATTTTCATAATAATAAACATCTATAGCGAGTTTCATATGCAATTTATCAATTTCGTTATTAAATCTAAACCGTCATTTCTGTAACTAATATTAAATTTTCAATTTAACAAAATCATTTTTTTGTTGTAAAACAAAATCTAAACTGTTTATATAATTCTAAACCGTCTTTGTATTATAGCTTAGAAAGCTTATCATTTTTCTTAAAGCTTACAAAGATATATTCAACGTCTTAATACAAATTCATATTAACTTTTTACTAATTAGTTATTTAACCATATAAAATTTAGCAAAGACTTCGATAATCCAGTCAAATTCGGTACAATTAGCTACATTGCTCTTAAATCAACACTGCACTTTGGTTCACATGCTAAGTTATCGTCACGCTTTTCACTCCGGCAATCATGCCGACATCCTCAAACATTATAGCCTGATGAGTGTACTGGAATATTTCCAGCACAAAGATAAAGCATATTGTTATATTGATACCCATGCCGGAGCAGGATTGTACGATCTTAGTAGTGATGAAGCGCAAAAAGTTGGTGAATACCAAAATGGTATCCAAAAAATCCTCACCAGCGACAATTTACCACCTTGTTTGCAACATTTCCGCCAATTAGTTTCTGAATCTTTACCGCAAAACAATAATCTGTATTGTGGATCTCCATGGCTAGCACAAGCATTATCGCGTGAACAAGATCGCCTACGGCTATTTGAGCTACATCCAGCTGATGCCGAATTATTGCGTCAGAATATGCGGCAAATAAAATCCCCCAATCGTGCGCAGGTATTTTGTGATAATGGCTTCAAAGGATTATTATCTATGCTACCACCGCCCAGTCGCCGAGCTGTTGTATTAATAGATCCGCCCTATGAACTGAAACAGGACTATCAGCAGGTAATCGACACACTGAAGTCTGCATTAAAAAAATTTGCTGCAGGTTGTTATATCACCTGGTATCCCTGTCTGAATCGAACTGAAAGCCAACAGCTTCCCCACAATTTACAGAAACTATCTCCGCAAAATTATCTTCAGGCCGAATTATATGTACAAGCTCCTCGAGCAGATGGATTTGGCATGCATGGCAGTGGTATATTTATCATCAATCCACCTTATACATTGCCACAAACACTATCTGAAGCCTTACCAGCTTTAGTTAAACTGTTAGGACAATACAAAAATGCGCATTTTAATCTGCAATTTGCAATCGCTTAAATAAATATTCATCTGCCCTATCTTAAATAAAATTATTTGACAAATAACCTACTTTTCTTCGTCAAGTTATAATCACACCTCTTCTAATATGGGAGCATTAGCGTGTCCGTACTATTAAATGACTATCTCCAGCAACAGCAACAAATTCACGACTTACCGCCCAACCTGACGGCTACCCTACTTAGTATCAGTGAAGCGTGTCTACAAATCAATCAAGCAGTGCGCTTAGGAGCATTGGATAATATTCTTGGCAGCGCTCGTACTGGCAATATACAAGGTGAAGAGCAAAAAAAACTGGATGTCATTTCCAACCAAATTTTAATCAATACCCTATGTGCTCAGTCTGCTGTTGCCGGACTGGCTAGTGAAGAGGAAGACACATTTGTCAGTGCCAATTCTAACGGACAGTATTTAGTATTATTCGATCCATTAGACGGTAGTTCAAATATTGACGTTAACATATCTATTGGTACCATTTTTTCTGTTCTGCCAAAACCTGTTGGTGAATTAACCACAGCAAGCTTTTTACAATCTGGTCGTCAACAGCTGGCGAGCGGTTATGTGCTTTATGGCCCACAAACTATTCTTGTATTGACTGTAAAACATGGTATAGCCATGTTTACTCTGAATAAAAATAACCAGTTTCAACTAACTCAGGAAAATACCCAAATTCCTGTTCAGACAGCCGAATTTGCCATTAATATGTCTAATCAACGCCATTGGCAGGCACCGATGCAGGAGTATATAGCTGAATTATTAGCCGGAAAAACTGGGACACGGGGTAAAGACTACAATATGCGCTGGGTCGCATCTATGGTTGCAGAAGTGCATCGTATATTAATACGCGGAGGTATATTTACTTACCCGCAAGACCAACGTGACCCTTCCAAACCGGGTAAATTGCGACTTATGTATGAAGCAAATCCCATGAGTTTACTGATTGAACAAGCCGGAGGAGTCGCTACCAATACCAGAGAAAATATTCTTGATATACAACCTGATCAATTGCATCAGCGTGTTGCCGTAGTACTTGGAAGTAAAGCAGAAGTAGACTACATTACTGCCAAGCATCAGAATTATTAACCTTATCGGGTACGACCCCTTATCCA
>JAIL01000182.1 GCA_000725195.1 Snodgrassella alvi SCGC AB-598-O02 | reverse complement strand
ATCAGGAGATGAACATGATTAAATTAACCACCAATTTTGGTGTTATCAGTATAGAACTTGATCATAATAAAGCGCCCAAAACAGCAGCAAATTTTGAGCAATATGTCAAAGAAGGCTTCTATGATGGTACCATATTCCATCGGGTTATTGATAATTTTATGATTCAGGGTGGTGGTTTTGACCAGAATATGCAGCAAAAACCTACTCATGAGCCGATTGAAAATGAAGCTAAAAATGGATTGAAAAACGATCGTTATACCATTGCTATGGCACGAACTATGCAACCCCATTCTGCCAGCTCTCAATTTTTTATCAATGTAAAGGATAATGACTTTCCCAACCATACCGCACCTGACATGCACGGCTGGGGCTATGCAGTTTTTGGAAAAGTTGTAGAAGGACAGGATGTAGTCGACAAAATCAAGACCGTTAAAACCGGTAATCGTGCCGGCCATCAAGATGTACCAGTTGAAAATGTCATCATAGAAAAAGCGGAAATCGTTTAAAAGTTCAAGAGACAGATAAATCAATTATCTGTCTTTTTTAATATATTAAATTCAGGTATCATTTGCACCCAGTATTTTAGCCGTCGGCAAATCCGAGTAAATTGATTAATTTCATAGCATTAAAATTTCATATATACGAAATATACATAATAATTTAATTCCTACCTTATGATATGCAGTACAAATTTATAATATTGAATAAGCAAAATAATAAACATTAGTTTCCTAATAATCGGCAACAACATATTGATAATGGTCTACAGCAAAATAAATATTCGCCAAGTTAACTTCAATATACAATTTCAAATTGTAAACTAGACAATATTTTTAGCTTATTTTTTATAAATATTTATTACAAAATAAAACCCCGTCAGTTTTGAAACATTGACGGGGTAATATCTCTTACAAACATTTTATTGTAATGGCTTCATATTCATGACTTCCATCAAAAAATTGGTGAAAGCTGGATTGGAGGGTTTTTCTTTCATATTTGGCCAACGTTGTTGCCAACCGGATAAAGCATTCTTGATATAGCCTTTGGATTGGGCTGTATCAATAGAACCTTGCTGGCTTTCTACCGCACTGCGCAAATATATATCATACATATCATCATCGATAATGTTATGACCTACCTGAGCAATACGAAATTGATTCAACATCTGAGCAGCTTGAACCTTAGTCATTGTACCTTGTGCTACACGATAGCTTAAGCGTGTAGCCTCATCTCTGATCCTAGATACATCAGACCAATGACTATCTGCCAATTTATATGAATTTCCCTTAACCGTTCCATTATCAACTTTTTCTGACTGAGAACTAGGTTTGTTATTTGGATTCTTATTAAAAGTTGGTACATCAAAGGTAGTACAAGCACTCATCAATACTGCAATAACACTCAATGCTAATATATTTTTCATCATTTGTTTACTCAATAAATTGCTTAAAACAAAATAAAAAGCCAGCTAGCTTCAGCGTATGGCTGTACAATTATTAACGTTAATTGTATCACAGCCATCATAGGAAAATAAAACCAAATTAAATATGTGGTTTCATTTCACAGAATTAACATTCTTAGGCCAAATCAGCAAACAATGGTGTTGACAAATAACGCTCTCCATACGATGGAATCAATACCACAATAAGTTTATCAACATTTTCAGGTTTAGCCGCTAGTTGTAGCCCAGCCCATACAGCAGCACCTGAAGAAATACCAACCAGAATGCCTTCTTTTGATGCCATTTCACGGGCTGTTGCAAATGATTCATCGTTTGGCGCCAAAATAACACCATCATAAATATCAGTATTCAAAATTTTTGGTACAAAACCTGCACCGATACCCTGAATAGGATGTGGTCCTTTTGCTCCTCCTGATAATACAGGTGAAGCTTGTGGTTCGACAGCAAAAACCTGCAACTGTGGTTTTTTGTTCTTTAAAGCTTCACCGACACCGGTTATTGTTCCTCCGGTGCCCACTCCAGCCACAAAAATATCCACTTTTCCATCAGTATCCTGCCATATTTCTTGAGCTGTGGTCTGACGATGTATTTCAGGATTGGCGGGATTTTCAAATTGCTGAGGCATAAAATACTGGTTCGGATCTGCATCCACAAAAGCCTGAGCACGCGCAATCGCACCTGACATCCCTTCCGCTCCGGGGGTTAAAACTAATTCTGCGCCATAAGCACGTAATAGCATTCTACGCTCTTTACTCATAGTATCCGGCATAGTAATTATTAATTTATAACCTCGGGCTGCGCACACCATCGCCAGTCCAATACCTGTGTTGCCACTAGTGGGTTCTACGATAACAGTATTGGAATTAATTTTACCTGCCTTTTTCGCAGCATCTATAATGTCATTAATTTATATTTTCATTA
>JAIL01000181.1 GCA_000725195.1 Snodgrassella alvi SCGC AB-598-O02 | reverse complement strand
ATCAGGTTGCCTGCCAGATGTTAAAAGAGCTGAATAAAACAAACATACCTGTCGTAAAAGGCGCTGCACAAGCATTGCTGGAACCTGCAGCACCATGGCGTGAGCAACTGGATAATAATGTGCGCAAACAGGGGTTATTGTCATTATGGGACAGTTTGCCACCTCTGTCTGCCGTAAATGATCAAAGTCGGCCAAATGCCGCCGAGGCAATTGGTGAGTTGGTGTGTAGCAATCCCGGAGAAATCACCGTAGTGGCTATTGGTCCATTGACTAATATTGCCCATACCATCCAGCTTTATCCGGATTTTGCCAGTTCAGTAGCCGAAATTGTTATCATGGGTGGGGTGTTTCAGTTGGATAACTACCTCAAAGATACCAACTTTGCTGTTGACCCTGAGGCTGCCAAACTCGTGATCGAGAGTGGGGCAAACATCACTCTGGCACCATTGGATGTCACTACTCAAACCATGCTTACCCATCAGGATCTGGATAAGTTACACAGCTTTGCTAATCCACTAACTGATTTTATTGTACGCACCTCTCGCCCGTGGATGGATTATTCGATTCAAACTCGCCAGTTAGACGGTTGCTGGATTCATGATGTCTTGTGTGTGGCCAAGCTAATTGATGAAAGTATTGTTACCAGCTCGCCTTATATTGTTGATGTGTCCACCACTCCTGACTGTACTCGTGCCAGCAGCCGGCGCTGGAAAGATGGCGCACTCAGATTAACTGTTGGTATGCCAGTCGTTAAACATAAGCCTGTTAATGTTATGGAACGGGTAGACAATCAGCGCCTGCTTAATATTATTTTTAATGCACTAAGTCAGTTTCGTTGCTAACTAAAACTGAAAAATTGCCAGTAACCAACGTAAAAGTATTTTGTACCTAAATATTAATATGACATAGATGTAAAAATTCATATCTTATAAATGTTAGTGGCAATTACCGGTATTTTTTAAGCGTAGAAGAAATAGTTGTTTTGCGACTGAATATAATTTTTATAATGATGAAATTTGCGAGATAGTAATTATCTGTATTAAACAGCTATGACATAGTGTTGTTTAGTCATTCCAGAAGTAACTTCTATTTTATGATTACATGATTAAAACCATCAAAGAATGAACAGCAAATAATATAGATAAACACTAAATATCAGCAGTGAACGTCATATTATTTATGCTGGGTGAATTAGATCTTAAATTAATTGCTGAACGGTTTAACAGCAGGTAATAAAATTCAAATATTAAACAAAATAACAAAATAACAAAATAACAAAATAACAAAATAACATTATAACTAATGATATACTTAGAAATTATAATAAATTTATATTATTTAACTTTTATAAAGGATATCGTATGTATTGGGGTAAAGCGAAAATAATTCGTTTAGCCATAATGATTGCTAGCTTATTATTAGTAGCCTCTTGTGGTGACAAATTAACTGAGGCAAAAAATAAGGCAGAAAATGCTATTAATTCAATAGCAGGAAAAAATCAAACTGATTTAGAAAAACACAATGGATATGTTGACTTTTATAACGATGCTGTACTTGATATTTCTGAACATATCGATAGGTATATTGAGAATTTAGGTAAAGATCAGGAGCTGAAAAAAGGAGGAGAATATACCCTAACCTCAAAATATAGTTTTTGGGAAAATGCAAAAAAATTACCGACTGCAAAACCATCAATGAAAGAGTTAGATGATGCAGCGGCTGAATTAATACCGGTTGCAGAGAATTTAGACGGCTTATTGGCCTCTGCCGGAGAATATTATAAAGCTAAAGACTATAATGATGATAAATATGCCAAAGGGCAGGAGCTGCATAAAAAAATACTTACCGAAATACCTAAATTCGAAGCAGCATCAAAAAATTCTATGCAGTATTAAATAAAGTGGATACTGCTCAAAAAGTGGAAGAAATGAACAAAGCTAAAAAGGAAGGCGATGAATTAACCTATAATAAAATTCAAGTGTCATTATTAATGGCGAAAATTATAGACGAATTTATACAAAATGATATTTCAGCAATTAATGTTTTATCAACTGATCTCACCAAGATCAAGCCATTATATCAGGAATTTTCTGAAGCGCAGAAAACTCTGAGAGACACCGCAAATAATGATAAATACAAAGAACAAGCTAAATCATTAGGTGATTACATTGAAAAAACTACGGAATTTAAAACAGCTATGATTGAATTAATTGACCGTATTGAAGCTAAAAAAGCATTAGATAAAAGCGATATGCAATTTGCTGCACAAAGAGAAGGAACTCCTGAAAAATTACGTGAAATCCATAATAAAGCAATTGATGCTTTTAATCGTAATCCATAA
>JAIL01000180.1 GCA_000725195.1 Snodgrassella alvi SCGC AB-598-O02 | reverse complement strand
TATTACGGTTGATATAGATGCACAACAGCAACACAGTGCTCAAACCATTTTAAATGATTTGGGCTATAGCAACATTAACTATAAAACCTGTGATGGATTAGCCGATACTCTACCCGGTGCTCCTTTTACAGCAATATATGTTGGTGGCGCATTAGCAAGTTTACCCAGTATCATTCTGGATCAGTTAGCTGACGACGGTCGTCTGGTTGCTATTATTGGTGAACATCCTGTGATGAAAGCCATTTTGGTAGAGCGCCAGAATAATCAATTAAAGGAGACGGTCTTATTTGAAACCGTTGCGCCCACTCTGCATAATTTGTCCGGTTCCGGCACAAATGGTTTTCAATTCTAAGCAATATTACGGGCACATAGCTATTATGTTATGTGCTTTTTATTACGCGTATTTTTACTCTTAGCAGCAAAAATGACAAAACCATTCTGGTAATCATTCAAGCTAAATCGCATGTATAACTGAATCAGTATTTTTTAGTAAAAAATACATCCTTAATTTTTTCAGCTATTTTCCAATGAAATATACTGTCATTTAACAGACACTTTATAGCAGCAAATATCTAATTTATACCTAGTGCTATATTTTACAACCCATTATTATCTCTAACAAAAATCAGCATCATATTTTTAATCAATTCTTAATTTGTAACTGATAAAATATTCAGCTTTATTCAAGATCATTGATCAAAAAATAATTACATCTTTTTTTGCAATTATTTTTCGTGTTTCATCTCTCCCCCATTTACTTTCTTTGCCCAGCTTAGCATATAACTCAGAAGCAACTGAATAATTTAACTTTTAATCTGGCAAATTTATCTTGCTAATTAAATAATATTTACTTTAATAAATATTTACTTTAATATCAAAATATTATAAAAATATTTGATTAATATTATGGGCTAATCATTCTGGAGGAAGAATATGCCTTACCAGACACGCGATGATCTGCCTGCTTCAGTACGCCATGTATTACCCGAACACGCTCAGGATATATTTAAAGATGCCTTTAATAATGCCATCAAAGAATATCAAAATCCAGATAAAAGACGTGATAACAGCAATCCTGAAACCATTGCTTTTAGAGTAGCGTGGGCTGCTGTAGAGAAGGTATACCATAAAGGAACAGATGGTCACTGGGAGCGGAAATAAAATTAATAATCCTATCTTTCAATATATTGATAACTATTCTGATAACTTGTCGGCAGAACAATGTGACTAATATATTTTGGTTTATACAGTTAAATTGTGAATTTTTATTTGCAATGGCTATAATTGATGCCTGCAACCATAATTAAAGTTGTTGTGCCTTAGTTTCAAATATATTTTATTTACTTTCAAACAATATTTTTTCAATGTCTATCCAAGAGCTCAGTCCCATGCAATTACAACGATGGGGTGAAGAAAACAAGGAATTTATTCTGCTGGATGTACGTGAAGATGATGAAGTTAAATTCTCTTCTTTGCCTTATCATTTACATATTCCGATGAACCTGATTCCGATTCGCCAGAATGAAATACCGGATGATAAGCCTATTGTTATATATTGCCACCACGGAGTCCGCAGTATGCAGGTAGCACTGTATCTACAAGCAGCCGGATTTGAAGATTTATATAATTTAACTGGTGGTATTGATGCATGGGCGTTGCTTATAGATCCATCCATGCCCAGATACTGACTGTAAGTTGTTATTGTTTAAATGTATTAAATTCAATATTAGATAATCGCTGACGCGAATATTTTTATTAAAATGATACTTGTGAATATTTACTGATAATAAACATAATAGTTTAGCTATTTTCGTTGCACTATCTATATATAGATAAATATCATGCTCGGAACTGACAAAAAGGGAAGTATCAATTATATGATATTGTTTTTAGATTTGATTATTCTAAAATCAATTCTGATTCGACTTTGATCAACAGATGAAGATAGGATTTCATCGGTGCTTAATTGTATGTTGTAGTAATTGAAATCTAAGCACCAAAATGTTTGTTTCACCGATAATTTCCTGACAAATTAAGAGAAAACAAAATTTGCTATTCTAAAAATTTTGGGGTATACAGCATAACTGAAAACCCCTGAATATTCCTATGGTGCACCCAACAGGGATCGAACCTGTGACCTCCGGCTTCGGAAACCGACACTCTTCCAACTGAGCTATGGGTGCAAATTGAAAATAGGAAGTGAGTTTAGCGGAATTTAAGCTATTTGGCAAAATATGATTAATAAAAATCGCACTTATTTTAACAGCATAAAAAAATAATCATTACTAATTATTTGTAATTATTAACATTAACTAATAAATTGACTGTTATCACTCGTGT
>JAIL01000179.1 GCA_000725195.1 Snodgrassella alvi SCGC AB-598-O02 | reverse complement strand
GTAGAAAATCATCCTATTTGTTTCATGTTTCTCTATTCAATGGTTATCATATTATACGTCAGCCCAACGTCAAAAAGTGGTAGATTATTTGAGCCAACAACGTTGGATTGACGCTGAAAATGGCACGTATGCCACCGGTTTACACGAAGTGCCATTCGATAAAAATGGTAATATCGTTAAAGCTGATAAGATTTTTCCTGATAAATTACCTACAGATGCTGATCCAGTAACAAAAATCTTTTTTGATTATTATAAAACGCCACGTGGTTTTCATCCTCGTTCTGTAAATTCTACCACCGCATGGCTAGCTGCGATGCCAATGTCTTTTTTTAGTTTTCCATTAATGGAACATATTAAACTGATTTCCCCCAGACCCATTTTACTGGTAACCGGTGATCAGGCTCATTCTCGTTACTATTCTGAAGATGTTTATCAAGCCGCGACTGAACCCAAAGAATTGGTTGTGGTCGCAGGTGCAAATCATGTCGATTTATATGATAATTTTGATAAGATTCCTTTTGATCAATTTGAGCAATTCTTCAGAGAAAATTTAAAATAATTGAGTTGACTGGCATAAATGAAGGAAAAGGAAATGGGCATTTGTTCGGTACCACTTGAAAAATCTTATCGTTTGCTGAATCACGGACCAACGGTGATGGTTTCTGCTAAAAACGATTATATTGTAGATGTCATGGCTGCATCATGGGTCTGTGTATTAGATATTTTTCCGGCAAAGGTCACAGCAGTGCTGGACAAAAAATCATTTACGCGACAACTCATCGAACAGAGTCAAAAATTTGCGATCCAGATTCCCATTGCTAAACAAGCTGAACAGGTTATAAAAGTGGGAACGCAAAGTTATACAGATAATTCAGATAAATTAACTGATAGTCATATTGAATTATTTTATCAGGATAATTTTGACGTCCCTTTAGTGAAAGGCTGTGCTGCTTGGTTGATTTGCCGGCTTATTCCAGAACAATCTAATCAGCAAAATTATGATTTGTTTATTGGTGAGGTAATCGGTGCATGGGCTGATGATCGTATGTTTGACCGTGGTCACTGGAAGTTTGATCAGTTAAGCGATGAAATGAAGACTTTGCATTATATTGCCGGTAATCAGTTTTATATAACGGGTAAAGGACTTATTGCTCGAGATTAGCTTTAAATAATTTCTGTATTTGCGCAGTATTTAAAAAAAGTAGGCACTGACATGGGAATCTATCATTATTATCAGCGTAATTGGCTGTCTTTGCTGCCACGGCGATTATACAGGGTGAATGTTTTCTGCATTTCTTTGTCGCGTTCGGTCTGACAGGATACGCAAAAGCGTACTCCCTGAATCGCTTGTCTGCGTGCTTCAGGAATGGTTTCGCCACATTCCTCACAAAACTCAGCACTTTCCACTCCCTGAGCCATCTGATTACGAACGTGATCAATGGCGTCTGCAATTGTGCTTTCAATCTGTTGATTTACGGCATCGTCGGATGCCCAGCCACTTGCCATAATCGTCTCCTGTTATTAGAAAAACAAAAATGGGGATAAATAGTTTATTTTCAATATATTATTGATTTAATGTAAAAATATACTGTCTATACAACGAAAGTACTCTGGGCAGGCACTTTAAAAACCATATTAAAAAGGAGATTAAAATCGTGATTTTTGGGTTTTATTGACTAAAAAATAATGATTAAAGAATAATATTTGAATCGATATTTAGTTTTATTGATTACTATAACAATAAAAAAGCATGATTCACTTAAATCATAGTTAATTGGTGCGAATTGTGATCTGTACGCTTGAGCAATGTTTTGCAGGTAATTTGATTATGCTGGTGGCTATAAATTTTTAATGATAAAGGTGTTTTGGTTGCAGTAATTTTTGATTAGCGCGCACCAAACCGGTGACCATGGTTTTTAGGGTTTTGAAAAGGATTAATACATATTAACCGAACATATCGAACTGAGGTATTAGATTTGTCTATATTTAAAAATCTGGAACAAGTAAGAAAAATAACGGAAGAATGGTTAGAGATGTATAACGCAGAAAGACCGCATGAAGCATAAAATAATATGATAACCATTGAATAGAGAAACATGAAACAAATAGGATGATTTTCTAC
>JAIL01000178.1 GCA_000725195.1 Snodgrassella alvi SCGC AB-598-O02 | reverse complement strand
ACCATCTTGCAAGGAATGGGTAGCCTGTACTTTAACTAGACCACGTTTGACCTGTCCACGATACTGGGCGCGGGCAATGATTTCCTGCCCAGGGTAGCAACCCTTCTTAAAATGTACAGCGCCGAGCTGATGAAGATTAAGCATTTGCGCAACACAGGTTTCAGTGCTAGCAGCGCTAATCCAAGGCATACCGCAGTTAATAGCATGGATTTGCCAGTTGGTGGCTATTTTTTCATCAAAAGCAGGTAATTGTTCTACTTTACCTAGTTGCATTACTGAATGATCGACTAATGTTATGTACCAGCTATTGCTGTTATGTGTTGTTTGCAGGACATATTGCGGTTCGGAGGCAATTGCATCTTTTTGTTCAGGTACAGACACAGCTGCTCCCCACTCGGGGATTAGTTCCAATTTTACTTTGCTGCGCAAAACATACATTTGTAATTTTTTTAATACTACAGAACACAGATCTGCTGCTAGGGTCAATAAAATATCATTTTCACGTTTTAAAACCAGTAAAGTAGCTATAACACGTCCTTTGGCAGTATTGTAGGTAGCCAGACAAGCTTGCCCCACTGGCAAATTATTAATGTCATTGGAAAACTGATTATGTAAAAATGAAGTACGCTCTTCGCCACTAACACGGATAAGCCCCAAAAAAGGCATTGAGGACGATATAATTTGATTCATAAGTGCTATCCTCTCATTGGCTATTCTCAGATAGTTGGATGAGATTCAAAAAAGTAAATGCCCCAACCATATTAATGGATAGGGGCAAAAAAATAAATGATAATAAATTATTTATGGTCTGTTTTTGCTTTAAGTTGCTGATATATTTCTGGATGTTCTGCTTTTAATAATTCAGCAATTTCCATATTTGTACGGTTTAATTTGCTTAAATCCAGCTGCTCTACGTGAACGAGTCTGACCAGCTCGCGAACAGGTTTCGGAATATTGCGACCAGCTTCATAGCGTGATCCGCCAGACTGCGTTACTCCCACTTGACTCCAGAATTCAATCTGATTCAAACCAAGTTTTTTACGAATTTCGCGTACATTACTAATGGGTTTAAATGCTTTCATAATTTTTATACCTTAAAAACGAGTTTGTCTATGTTTAACTACTATTACTTTATTTGATATGATCATTCATAAACAATCATTTATTTTGGTAAATTTCATCTATAGTTAAAACTATATTTTTCCATCTACCAATCTGCATAATTATCTATTGAGATATATCTTATCACAATAGTTTTTACATTAGCTTAGAATAGCTATATACAATATGTTTACACAATACGGATAATTGCAGTTATAGTGTTAATTTATATAATGAAAGATAAATAAATAAAATTAATCTGTATAAAAAATTAACTTAAGTATATTGTATTTTAATTTATATAATTTTATGTTTTAGTTTAGTAAATTTATGATATTTTAAGGTTTACCTGTAAGCGGACTGATAGTAAGGATTTCATAACCGGTATCAGTTACCAGAACTTCATGTTCCCATTGCGCTGATAATTTATGATCTTTAGTCACTACAGTCCAGCCATCATTAAGAATGCGTAAATGACGTTTACCTTGGTTAATCATTGGTTCAATGGTAAAAATCATACCAGGTTGTAGTTTCATGCCGGCATGACGGCGGCCATAATGCAGTACTTGCGGCTCTTCATGAAAGCCACGTCCTACTCCATGCCCACAAAATTCCTGAACCACAGAGTAGCCAGCATTTTCTGCAACCTGTTGGCAGGCATAACCGATATCACCCAAAGTTGCACCGGGTTTAACAACTTCTATACCCGCCATCATACTTTGATGAGTTACATTGATTAAACGCCGTGCTTGTGGACTGATTTCACCTACAGCATACATACGGCTGGAATCGCCATGAAAGCCATCTTTAACGATGGTGACATCGATATTGAGGATATCACCGTTTTTTAAAGGTTTATCATCTGGAATACCATGACAGATGACATGATTAATGGAAGTGCAGCAGGATTTAGGGAAGGGCGGATTGCCATATCCTAATGGTGCCGGATATCCACCCTGAACGTTGATGTGATAATCATGGATCAGTTTGTCCAGTTC
>JAIL01000177.1 GCA_000725195.1 Snodgrassella alvi SCGC AB-598-O02 | reverse complement strand
GAAGGAATCAAGCAAGGCATTAGGGTACAAGTTAGTTCCTTTACTCGTCATCACCCCAACATCACCATGATTAAAGCGAAAGCTAATGGTAACTACATGAATTCCATCATGGCCAATAATGAAGCCACCCGTAATGGCTATGATGAAGCTATTATGCTTGATTCTCAGGGTTTTGTAGCAGAGGGCTCTGGAGAAAACGTATTTATTATTGTAGATGGCAAAATCTATACACCATCTCTAGATGCCGCACTTGATGGTATTACTCGTCGCAGCATTATTGCCATTGCCGCAGATATGAATTTACCGGTAATTGAAAAACACATTACTCGTGATGAACTTTATACCGCTGATGAAGTTTTCTTCACTGGCACAGCAGCCGAAGTTACTCCAATTCGGGAAATTGATGGCCGTTCTATTGGCTGTGGCACTCGTGGCGAAATAACCACTGAGATTCAACAGCGCTATTTTGACATAGTACATGGTAAAAACGCCAAGTACGAATCATGGTTAACTTATGTCGATTAAATCGGTTGCTGCCAAAAAGATAAACAACTTGATTTAATCACAATTATAAATCTGGCAATATAACTTATCATGATTTAATTCACTGATTATTTTATGTTGCCAGACTGATTTTAGATGTAGCATTATAGCTGATTAAATGGTTTATCCATCCTAATAACTTAATATTATATAATTCAGATTTTTCACACCAATTTCCAGCCTTATATGTAACAATAATTGTCTGACAATCCCTACAAACATTCAAAATACTGTTCAATAACTGCTTAATCTAGCTAATTTAATATAATTGCCGAAATTTTTAATCTTCTATAAGCCGAATTATAATGTTATAAGGAATGATAAAAGAAGCTCCCAATCTGAATTTTAGCTACTCATTCCTCTGGACATGATGCGTGAAAGTTATTAGCTGAAAGTAAATTAAAAACGAGATTTTTTATAAAAGATAAATCTGGCATATAGTGATTTTAATTCTTCAAAGGTGTAATTTTTATTACATCTCGGGCATTTTTCTTTTTTCCAGCATTTCAATTATCACCGGGCGGTTTCCGGGTAAGGATCCCCTTTCCATTGTCGAAGTGAACACTTTTATAATTTTGGTGTAAAATTTAATTTATTTTTATTTTGTTATAATACACGTTACCTTCTTTTCCTTCTTGGGTCTTTATTAACCACCAATTTCCTTCACCATTTAAAACTTCAACCTTTTCTCCATTTTTTATCGTTTGTAGTATCTTTGCATTTGCATTTTTCTGTTTTCGTAAATCGGTAAATCCATCAGAATCTTCGATGTAATAATCAGTAGAAATATCATTATTATCCAAATCAGATTTCTTTTCCGAATATGATTTTAATAGTGAAAAAGAATAGTAATTATTATTTTTGAGATTCTTCAAAAAATTTGGATATTTGGTAAATAAATAATCAGCCTCCCCTACAGGGAAAATGCCTCTCTTCTGATTTCTTTCAATGAGAACATTCAAAATAAAAGCAACATCATATTCTCTGTTTCCCTCATAGGGATTTTTTTCCTCTAGAATAGGTTCAATAAAGGAGATTACAGAAATATTTACATCTGGGTATTGATTAATGTATTTTTGAAATATTTTTTTTCTCAATTCCCAATTTCCATGAATTCCTGTTCTTCCAAAAAATACAGCGTAAGCAAAAGGTGTCTCTAAATCTTTATTTATCTCTTCAAAAATGTATTTAAGTAATTCATCATTATAATATCCATAATCCTGAACCAACATATACAAATAATAATTATTTTTAATTTTCAAATAATTAAAAGCACCCTTATCCTCATAGAAAATGTATTTATTAAATGAAACAAAAGATAAATCGTTGGCAAAATTATCTGCATTTAAATATTTGTCTTTTTTATAGACAGTGGGATAAAAATCTGGCATATCAGGTATAATAGGCTTTATTTCCAGATAAAATTCATTGCTGGAAATAGAATCTATATCTAATCCAAATACTAGTTTAATTCTTTCTTTAAAAAGGGTGTTTTCTGGAAATTTGAAATTGTTATTT
>JAIL01000176.1 GCA_000725195.1 Snodgrassella alvi SCGC AB-598-O02 | reverse complement strand
GCTATATTTTTATAAATTCAAAAGATTATTTCAAATAACAGACAAATAATCATTACTTTGAAACTTAAGATTTTTAAATTACATTGCAGAGCAATGGATTATAGTATTGCCTTTCAAAGGTATGGTCGCATTTTCTATTTCATACACCCTAACCTACACTTTACTACCATTCTGCTCCCCTACACACAACCACAATTACCATTAGGATTAATTTAAATTTTTCATTATCAATTTGATGATTTGCCATAAACTTAAGAGAAAAAATGGTAGACCGTATATTTTTATTCATGCATAAATAATAATATCAAAGTTTTCTATTTTTAATGCATTGCTTAAATACTCTAAATTCTTATTGGTTAAATCACAACTAATAGTATGAGCAATCACATCATTTCTTGTCTTCATTGCACAAAAAATGACTGATTATCTAAATATGCTAATCAGTCATTTTTTTATTCACTTAGTTACTTCATCAAAACTGGACAAAATCATAATGGTAAAAATTTTGCCGGATCTTGAGGTTGACCATTTTGACGTAATTCAAAGTGCAATTGTGTCCGTTTGGCATCAGTATTACCCATAGTAGCAATCTGCTGTCCACGTTTAATCTGCTCACCCACTTTAACCAATATCTTCTGGTTATTACCATAGGCAGTTAAATACACCTGATTGTGCTGAATAATAATCAGATTGCCATAGCCACGTAAGCCATTACCGGCATAAACAACTTTCCCGGCTGCTGCTGAAACAACTGGTTGCCCCATATTACCGCCAAAATCAATACCTTTACTGCTACCGCCAAAACCTTGCAGAATTTTACCTGCAGTCGGCCGTAACCAATCAATACCACTGCTATTTTTTACAGTTTCAGTAGTCGTTGATTTGGTTGTAGTAGTGTTTGTCACCGTTGTGGTAGTAGTTGCTTTGGGTGTGTTCACCTGAGGAGTAACTGTAGTTACTGTCGTTGTAGTGGTACCAGCAGTGGCAACATAACCGGCAGGTTTTACGCGTAACACTTGTCCTAGTTTAATATTATCATCAACAAGATTATTCCAGCTGCGTAGATTATCCTGCGTAATCTGATAACGCTTGGATATATTATAAACAGTATCACCTCGTTGTACCGTATGATTAGCAGCAGTAATATCAACCGGTGAATAATTGGGTACATAGCCAGTTGAAACAGGTGTCGATACCGATGGATTGTTATCTACATTAGAAGGTGGCGGTGGGGTATAAGGAGCTGAGCCATATGGATTATCTGCATTAGTAACAGCAGGACTATCTGTAGTGCCACCCGCTTCTGTAGGTGCTGCTGGCTGCTTCAGACCGGTACAGGCAGCAAGTGCCAATACCAACATACACCAGCCAGAACGAATTGCGGTTTTTTTCAACATAATGGTTCACCTTAAATTATTTGACTATTTTAGATGGGTGCCAACGCTGAAGCGACGGCAACAGCCAATTTAGACCGTATCATAAACAAAGCTAATCACTATGTACAATACAATAAAACATAAATAGCATTGACGACAGTGTAAAATTACAGCTATTTTATTGTTTTTTATTCATAATTACCCAGTCATATAAAGCCTTTTTACTGTCACCGGATATTTGTGCTGCCAGTGATGCTGCTTGTTTAGTGGGTAGCTCTTGCGCCAGAATCCGCATGATACGTATTGATTCTGAACTTAATTCAGTTTGTTTTTCTTTTACGGCTGGATGCAAAACCAGCACCATCTCCCCACGACTCTGATTTGCATCATTCGCGACAATTGACTGAACTTCAGCAACACTAGCGTTTATATAAGTTTCATGAGCTTTACTAATCTCACGTGCTAGCATCAATTGTCTTTGGGGATACAGCGCCTTCATCTGTGCCAGTGTTGCTGCTATACGATGCGGTGTTTCAAACATGATCACTGGGAATTCACTATCCAACCATTGTTGCAAACGTTGTTCACGTTC
>JAIL01000175.1 GCA_000725195.1 Snodgrassella alvi SCGC AB-598-O02 | reverse complement strand
TGGATGGGGATATTAGTAAAATCAATCATTTCCAGACGAATGGTATTGGCGACCATACCAATAAAAGCGGCACATAGCGCAGTTTTTAAAGGGCTGTTAAATAATAATGAGAAGCCTAAAACACCAAAAAAGCTGGCTATGAGTCTAAATATAAAAGTGTATATAGGAAAAATTTCTGGGGTTAGCATCGGTGCAGGGGTGATATGCATGCCAGCAGCTACCACCCAGGCGGCAAAAGTGGCACAGAAAATAACGGTGATAGCATAAATGACTCGCTGGATACCAGATGAAAAATCCAGTTTGGCCATATCCAAAATACCGGTAATAAGAGGAAAGCCAGGAATCAAAAACAACATTGAAGCAATATAGCCAGCCGCATGTTCAATATTGATTTGCAGAAAATAGTGACAGATATTGATAAAGAGTAGATATAAACAGGATGCCCCTGCTGCGGCCAGCATGGTCACTACAAATTGATTAAGATTGCGCTTTAACAACTGCGAACGAATGGTCTGTCCTAACCCCGAAGCAATGAAAACACCAACCATTTCTATTAATCCTCCTCCGATCAGGAATGTGAATGAGGTACAGGCAATCGCAGCAAACAAGGCAGTTTGATGCAGGCTGTATAGAGGAGGTTGTTTTTCGATCTGATAAAGTGCATGATCAAGATAACGAATTAGCTCGCTATCCTGCATTTTATGGTGCTTTTGCTGTAAGTTAATAAGTAGATTTTCTATTTGCTGAATCTTACTGGTGTTAATACCCACGCTTTGTATGGTGATCACTTCTGTTTTAAATAGCTGTCCACTACGACAGGTGGCATTAATTTCAGTTAATGTAACATGAGTCTGGTTTTCAATACCTAGCATGGTTGCTACATGACGCATTGATTGTTTTATCCGATAGCTGCCGGTTCCGGCAGCCAAACAAATTTTGCCTACTCTTAGTATCAGATCGGATTTGA
This sequence comes from Snodgrassella alvi SCGC AB-598-O02, assembly GCA_000725195.1. Lineage (GTDB taxonomy): Bacteria > Pseudomonadota > Gammaproteobacteria > Burkholderiales > Neisseriaceae > Snodgrassella > Snodgrassella alvi_G. Next base: position 989 of record JAIL01000175.1, on the reverse strand, counting down.
TAACAAGCTGGAGTTCATCGGATGAAAGCGATGTTTTCATAATTAAATGACTAGAAAATATTTCCCTTTAAGGATTATACATCTTTGATTAAATATTTTATTCAAAAATAATTGAATTTGATCGCTCAGTTCAATAAAGAACTTTGATCATTAGCTTTTTACCAGCAAATTCAATATCTCTAAACACTAACATCTTAGAAATTTTATAAACTCTGTTCTTGCTTCACACTATATCATGTACCCATAGATTGGCTTGCTGTGGTGAAAGGTTATCTTTAGATATCTTTAAATATTCCAGAATTAAATAAAGAGACCTTTATTGGCTGATTAATTTTGGTAAACACTTCAACTGAGTTAGATACTGATAAAGATATACTACAAATTCTATTTTATACACTGCTCATGATATTGCAACGTATCTGACATGGGTACATCCATTATACTGATTTGTTTTGAGCACTTATTTAAAAAAAAGCAGCTTAATAAGTATTACTAAGCTGCTTTTTAGTGATACTTAATGTATGGTTTTATTGGTTAACCGCTACTGTTAGCTCGCGTGTTTCATGGAAGCGAATATCCGGCCAGCGTTCTTCAGTAAGAGAAAGGTTGACTCGATTGGGCGCCAGATAAGTCAGATTGCCACCTGCATCCGTTGCCAGATTAAGGATGTTGGCCTTTTCAAATTCAGCCATTTTTTTTGAATCAGTACAGGATACCCAGCGTGCAGACCAGATATTGGCCGGTTCGAAAACGGCATCAACGCCATATTCATTCGCTAAACGAGCGGTTACTACTTCAAATTGCAGTACACCTACTGCCCCTAAAATCAAGTCACCACCATTGTGTGGACGAAAAACCTGTACAGCGCCTTCTTCACCAAGCTGTTGCAAACCTTTTTGCAGTTGTTTCATTTTCAGTGGGTTTTTAATCCGTACAGCACGACACAATTCCGGTGCAAAAAAAGGGATGCCAGTAAAGGTCAGTTGTTC
>JAIL01000174.1 GCA_000725195.1 Snodgrassella alvi SCGC AB-598-O02 | reverse complement strand
CCAGTGAAAGCGATAAAAATCAGGTTGGACGAGTGGCCCGCGCCCAGCCAGCTGCACAAAAAGTTTACAACTATATTGATGTAGCCAATCAAAATCGTACATTAAGCCATGTAAAAGACGACACTTGGATTACATCAAAAATTCGTACTAATTTGTTAAATGTCAAAGGTGTATCACCAACTCACATTAAAGTAGTTACTTATAATGGCACCACCTATGTAATGGGCATTCTTACACCAGATGAGCAGCAATCGGCAACCAACACCATCAGTACCACTGCTGGGGTGCAAAAAGTCATTACCTTATATCAAACCTTTAATCCAGTACCCGCTAATAAAAGCACCGACCGTACTAATTCTTAAATAAAAATTAGCTGCGAGCAGAATATAATTACTTCTGAACGCAGTAAGCTATTGCTGGATTTACCGAATCCAACCTGAATCTGCATATAATGCACAACTATTCGCGATTACTTCCTTAAAGGAAATACTTATAATGAGCAATAAACCAGATGCACCAAGCAGTAAAAATAAAAAACGCTCGGCAAAAACCGGACTGAGCACTTACACCAAAGTAATATTAACCCTATTATTGATACTGGCTATTTGCGTTGCTGGTTTTATATTCTATGCATGGCGGGTTATAAATAAGCCTATTGAAAAAGAAACCGTCACACAGGCAGCCAGTATTGAGGTTTTGACACCTACAGGTGCACCGACAAATCCCAATGCACCTACAACTTACGTACCCAATCCGGTGGCGTTGGCTGCCTCAGATCAGGCAATAGCTGCTTCTGCTAGCGACACAGTACATATAGCCACCACACCGGCCAAGCCCAGAACCAGGCCACAGGCAATAGCAGAAGATCCAGATATGCAACCTATCTTGCCAACCAATGTGCCGACCGCCACCATTAAAACCAATAATTCTGACAGCTCAGCTACACCGAAACCTAAACGTACAAACACCACATCTAATAAACAGCTGGATAATCTGTTTTAAATTTTTTAATAAATTAGCCCATCCTAAGATGGGCTAATTTATTAAAAGGAACATCAAAAATACAAAACTTAAATAACAGGCACACAGATTACATCCTGTTTAAGACCAAGTATTTTGCTGGTAAGTACATTACTGCAATTTCAGAAGAAAAATATTAATAATTAGTTTGTGCTGATCACAATTAACATATCATCGCAACAGTTAAAATTCGCCCCTTTTTAATCCTAAATTTAATAGACAAATTTTCTATTCTGATACTATTTGTTCAAATATAAATTCGTACTGATCAAGCTTGCATAAAAGCAAATTAGCAAATAAAAATGCAAATATCATTAAAACTAATTTATCAACAATTGTTGATAATACTGCCACTAACAATAGACAAACTGATTCAAATTCAAACCGCCTCAATTTTCTGCAGCCTAAAACTGCTCATACAGAAAATCAAGGCCACCAAACTTCCTCAGACATACATGATGCACTGCTAGATACTATTGTTGACAAACAGTCAGTTAAAATGAATCATTAGTATAATCAGCAAAATACTCAATTTTGCAGGTAGGGATTCTTCACCGCTGCCATTAGCTCAGTTAGATAATTGCGCAACTGCGTTTCCTGACACCCCATCAGCAAACCATCTTCAAACGCTTCCTGTGCCAGTTCATAGATTTCCTGCATATTTTGCTGCATGACCTTAATTTTTTCAGTACAGGAAACCACATTGCCTTCGTCGTCTCGCCACACAGGCATTTTAGGCATCGATTTCATCAACGTTTCACTCTCCGCGCAGTCACAAAAGCACGGGCCCAGTAACCCTGATCAATGCTGGTAATCTCAATATTCTTACCGGTTCGTGGGGCATGAATCATTTTCCCATTACCGATATACATACCAACATGAGAAATACCACCGCCCTTAGGACTAAAAAACACCAGATCGCCCGGTTGCAT
>JAIL01000173.1 GCA_000725195.1 Snodgrassella alvi SCGC AB-598-O02 | reverse complement strand
CCAATGCAGCACAGCAAAACGGCTATGAAGTATTTGCTCCTTTTGCAGCTGCCGTTATCATTGCCCATTGCACTGGTCATGCAGCGCAGTTAACTATTAACTGTTGGAGTTCTTTGTTTATTCTCAGCAGAATAGGATATTTTTTAATGTATATCAATGATAAAGCTTTTGCCCGATCTTGCCTGTGGGGATTTGGTATTATATGCATACTGGCTCTTTATATAGCAGCCATTTAATATGGCACAATAATTATCATGATTTTTTATCTTAAATAAATTATGCATCTGCTTAATTCAATTAATCATAACCTTTATTAATTAAAGGTGGAGAAAATAATGTCTAAATTATCTGGTTCATGTCTTTGCGGGAAAATAAAATTATCAATTGATCAGCATGATCATTTATTAAGTGCCTGTCACTGCAACACTTGTCGAAAATGGAGCGCTGGCCCATTAATGACTATTGCATATAAAGGGGAAATATCATTTGAAAATAAGGATTCAGTTAAGTTATATCAGTCATCTGAATGGGCAGAGAGAGGTTTTTGCTCCGAATGTGGTACTCATTTATTCTATCATTTGAAAAATACTGATCAATATTATATCGCTGCATGGATTATGGATGAATCAATACCCTACCACTTCAATACTCAGGTATATATAGATAAAAAACCTGACTGTTATGATTTTGCCAATGAAACGATTAAGCTTACCGAAGATGATATTCTGAAGATGATTAGCAGTCACAATTAAATAATTATATTATTCAAAAATTGAAATCTAATCAGCTTTTATATTAAGCTATATGACAGAATGTTAGCTGAATTTAGTACTTTTTCTGCAATCATCAAAATGAAAAACAAACAAGTCTTGTGATTTTAATCACAAGACTTGTTTAGTGTAATCAATATATTATTACATTCGTTCAACAATCATTGCGATACCCTGACCGCCACCAATACATAAGGTTGCCAATCCCAATGATTTATTCTGAGATTGTAAACCGTATAACAGGCTAACCAAAATACGGGTGCCGCTGGCACCAATAGGGTGTCCAAGTGCAATTGCACCGCCATGAATATTGGTTTTATCCATATCAAATTTCAACTCACGACCCACACCTAAAAATTGAGCAGCAAATGCCTCATTTGCCTCAATCAGATCAATGTCGCTCAGGCTCAAATTTGCTTTTTGCAGTGCTTTCTGAGTAGCAGGAACAGGACCCATACCCATCAGTGCTGGACTAACACCACCACTAGCATAACTGCGAATTCTTGCCAGTGGTTTTAATCCTAAAGCTTTCGCTTTGCTTTCTGTCATCACTACCACAGCAGCAGCGCCATCATTGATACCAGAAGAGTTGCCGGCAGTAACGGTACCCTCTTTATTAAAAGCAGGTTTCAGTTTTGCCAATGCTTCGGCAGTTGTTTCTGCACGTGGATATTCATCACGCGCAAACTCAATATCCCCTTTGCGGGTTTTGATGGTTACCGGCACAATTTCGGCATCAAATACACCATCGGCTACTGCTTTAGCTGCTAACTGTTGAGAACGTAAGGCTAATTCATCCTGCTCTTGGCGACTGATTTGGTATTTTTCGGCAATATTTTCTGCAGTAATACCCATATGATAGTGATTGGTTGCACAAGTCAGTCCATCATGCACCATCGTATCAATAATTTGCTGATTGCCCATGCGGTAGCCCCATCGAGCTTTGCTGTCGAGCAAGAATGGCGCACGGCTCATATTTTCCATACCACCAGCCACAATAATGTCAGCATCACCTGCTGCAATTGCCTGCGCAGCTAATGCTACTGTTTTCAGACCGGAGCCACATACTTTATTTACGGTAAAAGCAGGAATGGAATCAGCCAGACCGGCATTTAAAGCAGCCTGCCGAGCAGGATTTTGTCCCAAACCAGCCTGTAAAACATTACCCA
>JAIL01000172.1 GCA_000725195.1 Snodgrassella alvi SCGC AB-598-O02 | reverse complement strand
ACACGAGTGATAACAGTCAATTTATTAGTTAATGTTAATAATTACAAATAATTAGTAATGATTATTTTTTTATGCTGTTAAAATAAGTGCGATTTTTATTAATCATATTTTGCCAAATAGCTTAAATTCCGCTAAACTCACTTCCTATTTTCAATTTGCACCCATAGCTCAGTTGGAAGAGTGTCGGTTTCCGAAGCCGGAGGTCACAGGTTCGATCCCTGTTGGGTGCACCATAGGAATATTCAGGGGTTTTCAGTTATGCTGTATACCCCAAAATTTTTAGAATAGCAAATTTTGTTTTCTCTTAATTTGTCAGGAAATTATCGGTGAAACAAACATTTTGGTGCTTAGATTTCAATTACTACAACATACAATTAAGCACCGATGAAATCCTATCTTCATCTGTTGATCAAAGTCGAATCAGAATTGATTTTAGAATAATCAAATCTAAAAACAATATCATATAATTGATACTTCCCTTTTTGTCAGTTCCGAGCATGATATTTATCTATATATAGATAGTGCAACGAAAATAGCTAAACTATTATGTTTATTATCAGTAAATATTCACAAGTATCATTTTAATAAAAATATTCGCGTCAGCGATTATCTAATATTGAATTTAATACATTTAAACAATAACAACTTACAGTCAGTATCTGGGCATGGATGGATCTATAAGCAACGCCCATGCATCAATACCACCAGTTAAATTATATAAATCTTCAAATCCGGCTGCTTGTAGATACAGTGCTACCTGCATACTGCGGACTCCGTGGTGGCAATATATAACAATAGGCTTATCATCCGGTATTTCATTCTGGCGAATCGGAATCAGGTTCATCGGAATATGTAAATGATAAGGCAAAGAAGAGAATTTAACTTCATCATCTTCACGTACATCCAGCAGAATAAATTCCTTGTTTTCTTCACCCCATCGTTGTAATTGCATGGGACTGAGCTCTTGGATAGACATTGAAAAAATATTGTTTGAAAGTAAATAAAATATATTTGAAACTAAGGCACAACAACTTTAATTATGGTTGCAGGCATCAATTATAGCCATTGCAAATAAAAATTCACAATTTAACTGTATAAACCAAAATATATTAGTCACATTGTTCTGCCGACAAGTTATCAGAATAGTTATCAATATATTGAAAGATAGGATTATTAATTTTATTTCCGCTCCCAGTGACCATCTGTTCCTTTATGGTATACCTTCTCTACAGCAGCCCACGCTACTCTAAAAGCAATGGTTTCAGGATTGCTGTTATCACGTCTTTTATCTGGATTTTGATATTCTTTGATGGCATTATTAAAGGCATCTTTAAATATATCCTGAGCGTGTTCGGGTAATACATGGCGTACTGAAGCAGGCAGATCATCGCGTGTCTGGTAAGGCATATTCTTCCTCCAGAATGATTAGCCCATAATATTAATCAAATATTTTTATAATATTTTGATATTAAAGTAAATATTTATTAAAGTAAATATTATAAATGTGCTAATTTGTCCCAGTCAAAATGTATATTTACAGTCTACGGACAGTGGCTGAGCACTCAAATTAGCAGTATAATTTTCTGTTCAATTAACTCAACTATACATAAATGCAAAAAAAGTATATTAGTTTCTTACTATCTATTCTGGTCTGTTTGCTGCTGCATCATTCTGCTAATGCGCAGTCTACCTTTGCTCTCCAAGATGGTGATTTAATCTTTCAGGAAGCCTGTAATGGCGGTATGAGTAGTGCCATTAAAGAAGCGACTCGAGGCATAGACGGCTATAACTTTACCCATGTTGGCATTGTTTGGCATAAAACCCCTGAGCAGATCTATGTTATCGAGGCAACCCACCCAGAAGTCACCATAACACCACTTCAAACCATATTTTTAAATTTTCTTTATTATAAGATGTAATAAAATAATTTCCTAA
>JAIL01000171.1 GCA_000725195.1 Snodgrassella alvi SCGC AB-598-O02 | reverse complement strand
CTCTGTAACGCATCCGCAGCCATTTTCTCGCTATTATCGGCTTTCTCTTCTTTAATTCTGATAACCTCTTCTTTTTCGCGTTGCAGCAGTTCAGCTGCGCGATTATCTAAAACATTGGATTCACAGTAAAGATTTGCTACTTGCTGTGCTTCAGCGGTTTTATAACCGGTTAATGAGCAAGATTCTAACAATGCGGTACTGTCCCATTTTTTTTGTTCATCAAGGATGGTGCTTTTAAAATCTGGATCAAGATTTGCCCATATTTTACGCAGCTTATTCTCTGCTTTGATGCGTTCCTGCTGGTATTTGATTAATAATGTAGTTAATTCTGCCGGGGTTCTTTTATTCAGTTCCAGTCCAGTAACATCGTTATCTTCTTGAACTGTTGCTGCGGTTTCGCTGGCAGGGTTACTTGCTTGTTGTGGCTGAGTAGTGATAACGCTGCTGGCCATGCTGGCTGCAGATGCCGCTGGTGTTTGTTCTTGCTGTGAACCGGATTGACCACCAGAAATAAACACAAAATACATAGCTGCCAGTATGATAAGACCAACAACAATGATTAATATGATTTTGACAATATTACTGTTTGATTTGTCATTTTGCTGCAATGCTGGTTGTACTCTTTTCGCCATGATACTCTGACTTTGTTGTTCGGGCGGCAGAGGATTGTTCAGGCTGGGGTCATTGTCCACTTTTTCTGCTAAAACTGTTTGCTCGGACGAAGCATTGTCAGTTTGAATTGGTTCTTGTTTGGTTTGTGATGACAGTAAGATTTTTTTTTGCGCCTCATATTCGTCTTTAGTAATGGCACCTTTTTCTAATAATTTAAATAATGCTTCCAGTTCTTCTATATGAGAAGATGTTTTATCCATCTTTTAACCCCAAAAATTAACTATGTCATTATGGATAACGTAAACTAAAGAGGTATTTAATGCAAGCTTTTTAGTTCGCCTTTGATATTAAAAAAAATCTTAATTGTAGTAAATTTTACTGAAAACTATGAGTCTGGCTTCAGGAGTTTGAATCATAAAATAGCTGTTAAATGATAATTCATCCTGATTAGTATCAATCTGTACACAATAAGAAAAATAAAATTTAAATAATTGGGTACATAGCCAGTTGAAACAGGTGTCGATACCGATGGATTGTTATCTACATTAGAAGGTGGCGGTGGGGTATAAGGAGCTGAGCCATATGGATTATCTGCATTAGTAACAGCAGGACTATCTGTAGTGCCACCCGCTTCTGTAGGTGCTGCTGGCTGCTTCAGACCGGTACAGGCAGCAAGTGCCAATACCAACATACACCAGCCAGAACGAATTGCGGTTTTTTTCAACATAATGGTTCACCTTAAATTATTTGACTATTTTAGATGGGTGCCAACGCTGAAGCGACGGCAACAGCCAATTTAGACCGTATCATAAACAAAGCTAATCACTATGTACAATACAATAAAACATAAATAGCATTGACGACAGTGTAAAATTACAGCTATTTTATTGTTTTTTATTCATAATTACCCAGTCATATAAAGCCTTTTTACTGTCACCGGATATTTGTGCTGCCAGTGATGCTGCTTGTTTAGTGGGTAGCTCTTGCGCCAGAATCCGCATGATACGTATTGATTCTGAACTTAATTCAGTTTGTTTTTCTTTTACGGCTGGATGCAAAACCAGCACCATCTCCCCACGACTCTGATTTGCATCATTCGCGACAATTGACTGAACTTCAGCAACACTAGCGTTTATATAAGTTTCATGAGCTTTACTAATCTCACGTGCTAGCATCAATTGTCTTTGGGGATACAGCGCCTTCATCTGTGCCAGTGTTGCTGCTATACGATGCGGTGTTTCAAACATGATCACTGGGAATTCACTATCCAACCATTGTTGCAAACGTTGTTCACGTTC
>JAIL01000170.1 GCA_000725195.1 Snodgrassella alvi SCGC AB-598-O02 | reverse complement strand
GTATATCTAATCGTCAGGATTTTGAGCAGTATTTTGGTATGGCTGCTACGATGGGTATATCTGGTAAACCCACCAATATAGATTTTACTCAAGAAGAAGTATTGATATACGATGCTGGCATAAGTAATCAACAAATAGATATTTTTCCGATTGATTTACGACAATCTGATCAGGAATTACATTTAAATATAGAGATTAAAAAAGGGACTAATCTTGGTTATCAAATCCATCCTTTTATGATGCTTATTATTCCCAAAAATAATGCAGATAAAGTATTAATACACGTACAGCAATATTAATCCCTTGTGTATTTAATAAGGGTTGCCGACACCAATAAGTGATACATTTCTAATGTCATAAAATAGTGATTAATAATTAACACCTTTCTAATTATTTAAGGGATTATGTACTTCTATGCGAAAATGATTAATAAATCATAGGAATAAAAAATTATATTCGTTTAGATAATATTAATCTCTTAATTATCCATGAAATAATAGTTATAAATTTTTTCATTTTGTCATCAATATATCACCATATTAGGACTAAACATAAGGCTAATTCATAATATATTAGATTAATTCTAATAATTAACAAAAACGATCGGTACGCAATTACGAATAACTAAATAGTATTTTCCGGATTTAATACATGTGATTTTCATAAAAAGCAATTAACACTTCAATATATTACTCTTTTTGCGGTAAAAGTCTTTTGTACAATTTTAGTAATATATAATCAAAATTAGTTATTTACTAAGTGGAAAGCAATCATTGATTGAGTCATTAATAAATGGATTTGAAGTTGTTATATTGATAATGAATTAAAGAGGGATGTGATAGGCAGTTCAGAATGAAATATCCTTTTACGCAGATAATAATAGTTTTAGTTTAAAAAATAATATCGTCATAAAATAATTTATAGTGGATTTTAATATTGCATATACCTATTTTTAAATTCTCTGAAAATTGAAATATATGCTTTTTTATCTGTTTCCATGTAGATAACAGCATTTTTTCAAATGATAATAAAACCCTGAAATATACTTATCCCAGGGTTTTATTTAGTACGAATAGTTATGAAATTCTATAGTCGTACAATATTACTGTCTATTGGCAGTCATTTTATGCTTTATCTTCGTATTTACGTCCATAGAATGAATCTAACAGGATTTGTTTCAATTCAGAAATCAATGGATAACGTGGGTTAGCACCTGTACATTGATCGTCAAAAGCATCAACAGCCAGTTTATCTACTTCAGCTAAGAAGTCTTTTTCTGCGATACCAAACTCTTGGATAGACAATGGAATATCGAGGTCTTTTTTCAACTGTTCCAGCCAACCAAGAAGTTTTTCAACTTTTTTATCATCTTTGTCTGTTGCTGCTGTCAAACCAAGATGGTCGGCTACTTCAGCATAACGATGCATCGCTTTTGGATAGCCATACTGACTGAATGTACCTTGTTTAGTTGGTTTATCAGTTGCATTGAATCGTACCACATTACAGATTAACATTGCATTAGCCAGACCGTGTGGAACATGGAATGCAGCACCAAGTTTATGTGCTATTGAATGGCACACACCCAAGAATGCCTGAGCGAATGCAACACCAGCTAATGTAGCGGCACTGTGTACTTTTTCACGTGCTACCGGATTATTGGCACCTTCTTTATAGCTTGCTGGTAAGTAAGCTTTTAGCAAGGTTAGGGCTTGCAATGCCTGTCCGTCAGAGAATTCATTGGCCATGATGGAAACATAAGCTTCCAATGCATGGGTTACAGCATCATAGCCACCAAATGCGCACAACGATTTTGGCATATTCATAACCAGATTAGCATCTACAATTGCCATAC
>JAIL01000169.1 GCA_000725195.1 Snodgrassella alvi SCGC AB-598-O02 | reverse complement strand
CGAATGGAAAAAGGCAATAGCCATACCTCTGCCGTACAGGAAGTGCAACAACAATATCAAATACCGGTCATCCCCATTGCCACTTTAGACAATTTATTACAAATGCTGGAAAGTGAAAACTCTCTGGCTGAATATCGCCAGCCTGTGGCAAACTATCGTCAGCAATATGGTGTGTAAAAATTAACTGCGTAGCAAAAAAATAAAATTGCTGGGTAATTTTAGACGATGCTATTTTTAGCTGCATAATTAAATGACAGGCAAAGTATGAATATTGAACACTTATTAACTCAATATGGTTATCTGGCCATTTTTTTATGCAGTATTTTTGAGGGTGAGACCATCCTGACATTGGCTGGTTTTTTTGTTCACAAAGGCTATCTATATTTTTTCCCCGCTGTTGTCAGTGCAGCTTGTGGCGGCATGCTCGGTGACCAACTGTGTTTTTTTCTGGGTCGTTACTATGGTCAGCGCTTACTGAAACATTTTCCAAAGCTAACGCCAATGGTGGAAAAAACCAATCGAATGCTTTGCAAACATAGCTCCATTATCATCATTCTGGTACGCTTTATGTATGGCGTACGCATTGCTGGTCCTATTACCATCGGTATGAGCAAAATCCCCTTTACCCGTTTTGCTATCTTCAATATTGTCGGTGCCCTGCTCTGGGCAACCCTGATCTTATCGGTAGGCGTCTTTTTTGGCGAATCGGCACACTGGGTACTAGTAGAATTTCAACAATACGCCAGAATAATACTGGTTATCGTTGTTGTCTTTATCATCATGACAATATTGGTGACCTTGTATATCAAGCGCCAACATAAGGCAAAATAATCAGTCTGATTGTAGCAAGTTTAAACAGCAAAACTAATCTTGATAATTTCACTTATACCGAACTTGTACAATTAGATAGATGTCTGAAAATTAGTTATTGGTATGAATGTCGGCAAGTTTAAGCCTAGTTGATCATTTCACTTGACTGCATTTTATGATTATTTTGACGTAGCTAATTATCATTGCTAAAAATACTATAATTCTCAGAAGAGAACTATAGTATTTTTATTACAAATTTTCATTCTATACTTTTAGCTTTTGCAATATTTTTTACAATTTGATTTGCTAAGATTTCACTAATGAGTTGCCGGTAGAAACAGGACAAATCTTTTGTCAGGTATACATTCGCAGTCAACAATTGTAATCACCATTAACTTATAATAAATTTTATCCATCTAAACCTTGTCTAAATTGCCTTCAGTAATGTTCAATGCAGCAAAAATCAATTTTAGGGCTGTTTTTTTTATTTTCAATTTACATATTAAGGTCTATTAGTCAATTTTTTATCCCTAAAAATTGATACTCATTAATAAACCATGTTTAACCAGCTCAATAAAAAACCCGCCGTAGCGGGTCTTTTTCTATGCTTAGAAAAATGGCTAAGATTAGAATACGTGTTTCAAACCAATACCAAAGGCAGTAGTTTTTTCTTTACCATAACTAACCCAATCTTGACCATCCCAATCTTCTCCACGGCCTTCACGTAACCAACCTGCCTGTACATTAGCAGTAGTACGTTTAGACAAGCTGTAATCAGCACCTAATACAATCTGATCGTATTTAGTGTTATGTACTTTAGTACCATTCAATTTAGCATCAAAGCCATGTGCATAAGAAATTTTCGGGAAAATATTACCGAAATGATAACCTACAGTTAAAGCAGCTTCCTGACCAGAATTATCAAGAACTACCTTATGATCGCCTACTGGAGCAGCTATATTAGAGTGTTCAGCCCAGCTATTTATCTGATTATT
>JAIL01000168.1 GCA_000725195.1 Snodgrassella alvi SCGC AB-598-O02 | reverse complement strand
GCGTTGTTACAGAATGAATCCTTAGTAGCAGAAATTTTACATACAGTTGTAGATGCCGTGGCAGTTCCGGTTACTTTAAAAACTCGTCTTGGCTGGGATGATAATCATTGTAATATTCTGGCTATTGGCGATATAGCAGAAAAAGCAGGAATTGCTGCTATAGCTGTGCACGGGCGTACTCGTGCACAGATGTATAATGGAGCAGCACGCTACGAATTAATCACTCAGTTACGACAACAAATACATGTGCCGTTATGGGTTAATGGTGATATTACCAGTCCGCAAAAAGCGTTTGCAGTATCTGAGCAAACTGGTGTACAGGGCATCATGATTGGTCGTGCGGCTCTGGGACAGCCATGGTTATTCAGAGATCTGCGTCATTTTCACATCCATGGAGTTTTGCCTGTTGCATTAAGTGTTGCGGAACATGCTCAGGTTATTCATAAACTTATTCTCTGTTATTAATATAATTAAGATTTACTTGATTGCTTCATTTATCATTGAATCTATTGTTTGATACGAAAAACAAGTTTGGCAGATAGAAAATCTTTCACAGGCTAAACAAATCGAGAGTTTAAATATTTGGTTGCATTAACCACCATCATTTTACGCACAATCCTTGCTAAATATTTGGTTTAAAGCACTTTGTAGCATACATTGATTATCGTCTTCAAGTTCTTTAAATTACTTTATAATTGAAAAAAACATGTTGCTATGCTTTGAACACCTTTTATAAAATATAGTACTACCAATACCATGACAATGACATAAAACAAGAGATTTTTTTCTAATTCAACTTGTTTTAATTTTTTATTTTAATATCATTAAAATTGTTTTTTTTGTTGTAAAATAACTTATTAAATAGTTTTATCAAAATTCTACTTTTTAAATCTGTTTATTTCTTAAACGTCAATCATTATAATTCTACATAAAAATAAAAACTTAACTAAAAAACAAATAAATATTAATCATAATAATTAATATTTATTATATTGAACGAAGTTATAATAAAATATGACTATGATTATTACAGATATATCGATTAAAGATTTACTGATTATGGAACCAGAAATCATTACTGATGAACGAGGTTGGTTTATGGAAAGCTTTAATCAGCAAATGTTTGAAGAAGCTCTTCATGCTCGTAACCTATCAGTCCCTATTTTTGTACAAGATAATCACTCTTTATCGCATAAAGGAGTGGTACGAGGTTTACACTATCAAATACCTCCCTATGAGCAAGGTAAGTTAGTTCGTGTAATTCAGGGTCGTGTTTGGGATGTAGTTGTTGATATCCGACCGAATTCTCCTACATTTAGTCAATGGTATGGTATAGAATTATCAGCAAATAATCATCGCCAGCTCTGGATTCCTGCTGGCTTTGCTCATGGATTTATTGCCTTGGAAGATAACAGTCAGTTTTTATACAAAACTACCGCCTATTACGCTAAAGACTGTGAACGTAGTTTGCGTTGGAATGATCCAGAACTTGCCATTACTTGGCCAATCCCCAAAGATGCGGAAATAAGTCTAACAGTAAAGGACGCTCAGGCTCCAGGATTCGCACAATATAAACGCAATCCGGCGTACTAATTCAAAATATATTCTTTTTGCAATATTATTTTTACCTATCGTGTTAAAATTGTTTTTTCTATTCATTGAGATAAGTATAAGGCCATTTTCATTCTAATAAATATACATCTATTTTTATTCAAGTTACATTGATACTACTATTTAAATAATTCATGCTTGTATATAGAG
>JAIL01000167.1 GCA_000725195.1 Snodgrassella alvi SCGC AB-598-O02 | reverse complement strand
AGATGGCCAGAACAGCATTAGACTCAGGTAATGCTACCCAAGCACATAATTTTTTTGCACAATATCTGAGTCAAATTGATAATCCTTCTGCAGATGATCTGTTATTAGGTTGGAAAATTGAACGTTCATTAGGAAACTCTCAGGCTGCTTATGAATATGAAGCCCAGTTACGGACTAATTTTCCTTATTCCGATGAGTTAGGGAAAATTTCGACAGGACAATATTGATGAATGACCAAACCAGAAATTCTGAACACGCGCAAAACCCAGCTGAGGAGCTCGGTATACTACTGCGTCAAGCGCGAGTTCAAAAAGGGATGTCGGTAGGAGAAGTAGCTGAATGCTTAAAGCTGCCTGCCAGACAGATAGAAGCAATTGAAAGTGGCAGCTACGATGGTATGCCTGAAGCCGTGTTTGTAAAGGGATTTCTGACTAGTTATGGACGTTTACTAGATATAGATAAGGCTGAACTTAAACAATATCTGAACCAGATTTTTCCAAGCAGAAGAGTTGCCCATCAGAATGTTAGTAGTAATATTCCTGCAGGTGATTTGAATTTTCAGCATGCACCAGTGCGGCGACATTTCCCGCGCTGGATTATTGGGATAGTTATTGTTGGTGTTATCGCCGCTGGTATATATGCCTGGCAAAGCAAATCTTCATCAGAAAGCGCTAAACAATCAGCTAGTAGTTCTCAAGAAGTATCAAATCAAGTCGCTACCGTTTCTGATGTTGCTGCTAGTAATATTCGCATTGTTCCAATGAGTGATAGTGATAAAGCAGGTTCTGCTGAAAATCTCACAACCTCAAATGATAATTTGAATATTAATACTCAGGAAACCTCAACAGCAACTGAACAAGCTCTAAGGATTAATATAGGTCACAAATCTTGGCTGCAGGTAACTGATAAAAATAATCAGGTGTTAATTAGTCAGGTAGTCAGTGCTGGTTCTATCCATGAATTTAAGGGAGCAGCTCCATATAAAGTCGTTATTGGCTACACAACTGATAGTTCCATTCAATTCAATGGTAAAAATATTATTATTCCTGAAAATAAAAAAAGAACAGCTGCAATAACAGTAGGCGAAAATTAATATGACAGTTGCAGTAGTACGCAGAAAAACACATTTAGTACATATTGACCATATTACTGTTGGCTCTGCCGCGCCAATTAGGGTGCAATCTATGACCAATACCGATACAGCTGATGCGCAGAGTACGGCTGCACAGGTTAAGGAGTTGGCCGATGCTGGTTCAGAATTGGTGCGTATTACGGTAAATTCTCCTGAAGCCGCGGCAAAGGTAGCAGAAATTCGCCAACGCTTAGTTGATATGGGCTGTAATGTGCCTTTAGTTGGAGATTTTCATTTTAATGGTGATCGTCTGCTAAAAGATTATCCTGATTGTGCCAGAGCTTTAGCAAAATATCGTCTTAATCCAGGTAATGTCGGCAAAGGCGTTAAAGGCGATGAAAAATTTGCTTTCATGATTGCTACAGCAGCAACTTACGATAAAGCTGTGCGTATTGGCGTGAATTGGGGTTCGCTAGATCAGACATTGGCAAAACGTATGATGGATGCGAATCAACTTTCAGCTAATCCATTGGCTGTTGAAGCGGTGATGAAAGAGGCATTGATTGTTTCAGCTCTTGAGTCGGCACAAAAAGCTGAAGATTTGGGTTTGCCAGCAGAAAAAATTATGTGCTTGGGTAGCATTACCTGAGTCTAATGCTGTTCTGGCCATCT
>JAIL01000166.1 GCA_000725195.1 Snodgrassella alvi SCGC AB-598-O02 | reverse complement strand
TGGCTGGATCTGCCAGCTCTGTTGTAACTTGTTCTTCAATGGCGCCCATTGCTCTTTAAACACAACTGCCCATGGCACCATAAAGGCAACTTCAAGGTCAAACAGGATGAATAAAATGGCTACCAGATAGTAACGTACGTCAAATTTCATACGTGCGTTTTCAAAAGCTTCGAAACCGCACTCAAACGGTTCCTGTTTCATTTTGTATGGTCGATTGGGCCCCAGTAATAAACCGAGAGAGATGAAGAGAACGCCAGCGGCAAAGCCAACCAGAATAAATATTAGGATGGGGAAATAATTCGCCAACATAATTGCGCCAACCTTATGCAAATATTGGTAAAGTTGATGTATTGTAACTAATTTTGAATGTTATTTAAAGTAGGTATTACATTAAAACAAAATAAAAGAATAATGTTTTCAATAGGATAATTGATAGTAATAATCATTCGTATATAGAATATATATTATTAATTTTATCTTTATTTAGTTTGTAAAAACACAAAAAAACAGATAAAACTTAATTAAAATTACTATATTATTAATTTAGAAACAATTTATACGCAATTAAGAATTGAATATAAAACCCAGCGACTAAATTGTCACTATCCAATGATATTAAACTTCATTAGTCTAATTTATTTAATTACAATATTTGTTTAGACAGATATTAATTACTGCAGTTAACTGAACACAGCGACTTTCTAAACATAGAATAGTAAATATACATATTCAAATATCATTATAGCAATAGGGGACTGCTTAGCAACTAAAGATTATTGATCAGACGATGCTAACACTTTTTTTATTAGTTTATAGATAAATGCCATCACTTAATTTTGTTAGTTGCCTGAGAGCTAAAATTTTCCTTTATCTGGCTTCTCGATCTCAATTTAAACTCACTAATAATAAAGATAGTAACAAGTTTATAAGGTAACCTTTTATTATCAAAGTTCCGTTTACCTCTCCGGTTACACTTTTCCTCATTCCTCATCGTGATTTACTTCGACTAAATATTGCTGCCTATTGACATATTCAGAAAGGTCAAGCTCTATATATTCCCCTATTGCTTTTGCTTGTTGCACAAAGCATTTTTTCCTGCATCTGCCTATGTCCAGCTCCGTGTGAGATCAGTCTTTAGTTGCATAGACCAACTACTATCAATCCTTTACTTTCAGTGTATAAAGAATTTTATCCAAACGGTAAAATAAAAAGAAAGACACTTTATTTTGCAAATAGTAATGCCTTTGGTATTACGCAAAAATTCGATAAAAATGGGAAAATAATCAGAGAAATAAACGAAGATAAGAAATATAATAATATAAATTATAAAGATATAATTGCATTTTTGATCAAAGAAAAACTATATAATGATCATACTAAAGAAATAAATGGTGAGTTATCTATTACTTTTATAGAAAAAGAAAAAAATGATTCAACATCAAAACTATTAGGAAATAAAAATATTTGGATTATAAAGAATTTTATTTCTCCACCAGTATTTGAAAATATTTATGCTATAGATGCGCAAACTGGAGAAGTATTAAGTCATTTATATAAAGGAAAAGAGATGATACAGAATAATAAAAATTTCTGATATTTATATAAAATGACAAAATATATTCCAACAGAAAAATAAGAGGATTGATAGTAGTTGGTCTATGCAACTAAAGACTGATCTCAATTTAAACTCACTAATAATAAAGATAGTAACAAGTTTATAAGGTAACC
>JAIL01000165.1 GCA_000725195.1 Snodgrassella alvi SCGC AB-598-O02 | reverse complement strand
CAGCACCACCACGTGCATCACCATCCATTTTAGTCAGTACTACACCGGTTAAAGGCAGAGTATCATTAAATGCTTTCGCAGTATTAACCGCATCCTGTCCCTGCATAGCATCAACCACAAATAGGGTTTCAACTGGATTAATGGCTGTATGAATTTGTTGGATTTCATCCATCATTTTCTGGTCAATAGCCAGACGACCAGCTGTATCGACGATCAGCACATCATAAAAATGTTTTTTGGCATAGTCTAAAGCATTGGTGGCAATAGCTACAGGTTGTTGCTGTTCATCGGATGGAAAAAAATCAATTTCCACCTGTTGAGCAAGTAGTTTTAGCTGTTCGATTGCTGCTGGTCGGTAAACGTCGGCAGAAACCACCAATACTTTCTTTTTATTTTCATTTTTCAGTAATCGTGCCAATTTACCCACAGTAGTTGTTTTACCAGCACCCTGTAAACCAGCCATCAGAATGACTGCCGGAGGTACTGCTGCCAGATTAAGGGTACTGTTTTCATTACCCATTAATTCAGTTAAAGCATCATTAACGACACCAATAAAAGCTTGTCCGGGAGTCAGGCTGCCAATAACTTCATGACCGACTGCACGTTCTTTTACCGAATTCATGAAATCTTTTACAACAGGTAAAGCTACGTCTGCTTCCAGCAGAGCCATGCGAACTTCGCGCAAGGCTTCTTTAATATTTTCTTCGCTCAAACGCGCTTGACCGCGCAAGGTTTTGGCGATTTTGCTAAAGCGATCTGATAGATTATCTAACATCAAAATCATCCTCAACTACATATAAGTAGCCTGTTTATGTCTGTAGAAAATCGCCATTCTCATTCAATCAGCATAATAGGTGGGTGTGAATAAAAGGCGATTTGGTTATAAAATAGCGCACCGTCGCTTCCTCTCTCCTGATTCAGGATAGATGAGGCAACAAATTATTGCCTATTTTACACTACGCGCGCCACTTTTTGGCGCGCTATTGCTGCGGAACAAGCATGATTTTATTGGTTCTGATGCTGGTAAATACCTACATAAGTTCTGAAATAACTGTGTAGCGATTTGTCTGGGACTAGAATAATCAGCTTGATTTGTTACTCGCACAACAGTTTATTTTGTAGTTAGTGTAGTTGATGTATGTGCTACTACATTATGACTGATTGTGCTCCAGTAAAGGGTTGTGCAATTGCTGTATCATGTTTCGAAAAGTAAACATGATTAATGATTGGAGTGTATGGGCTAAGTATTTTGCGCTGTGGTATTGGAAGAGGCCAGTTTGTTTTTATCTCATCGACAAGGATGGTATTGTTGCCGGTTGGGATAAAATAACGAACAGTAAACAGCAATATGAGTAGTATAGTGGTGTATTTATGCTACATGTATTGTTATGCATCACAAAATGATGTTCGGTAAATTCATCATTTGATGTATCCATTTAATGCTGGTAGTTCATGCTTTTTGCGTTTATATGAAGCCGATTTACACTAATGATTTCTGCCTCCATTTGTTTTTTGATGAAAATCTGAAATTTTGGAATGGTAGGCAATATAGCATGCAGACCATTGCTGTTATGAGTAGTATTATTTCCAAAGCGGTATGTAGGTGAGGGATACATTTTGACCACTTTATGTGTTCGAAATGTTATGCCGGCTAATCTGTCATATCATTCCGTTCAGATATCATAAACGCTGCTGTCGTAGCAACGTTGCGCATGGCAGG
>JAIL01000164.1 GCA_000725195.1 Snodgrassella alvi SCGC AB-598-O02 | reverse complement strand
ACTAGTAGAATGCAAGGTGAAACAAGTAGGAGCGGGTATTGGATTGATTTTTATTTCTGTTGCATCAGGATAAAAGAACTTAAAAAACTGAGTTCAGTTCAATATAAAATTCAGTCCGTACAGGTCACCTGATTCACTTTATAATTTTTGCAGGAAAAGAGAATGAGTATATGGTTAAGAACCATCATCCATTGCGTTAAAAAAGTTTACAAAGCTAGCAAGGGATATTGATCATCCATAGTTATAACCTATGTTGATGGTAAACTGGATCATATCTTCCGTGGATATAAAAATCGTTTTAGTGTTATCGTTAGGGTGAAATGTGATGATCTTTTCCTCCAGTATATCTTTATCAAGATAGAGTCTGATATCTTTTTCAGGGTTGTTTAGCAAACCGAAGATAGAGACTACGCGGGAGGTAATCGCATTTTCTCCTTTAGCTCATCGGCGGAAGCAAAACGTATGCGTTTATCCCCAAGTAGTTTAGTTAATTTCTTAAAATTCATACGTTTAGCAGCATCCATTACTAACAAATAAAAAATGGTATTGTTGCGATTAGTTAAAAATAGCGTTTTGGTACGCACTCCCTCTTTGCCTTCAATATAACTATCCGCTTCTTATGTCGTTAACGCTGCTGGATGACTCACTACAGAGTACCGTATATGCATATCTTTTAAAATTTTATAAACCTGCCTCTTACGCGACATAAAGCCTCCGAGTCCGAATCTAACTGGCATAATGATTAATGAATTTATTATAAATAAATAGAAGAGAAATAGTTGATTTTCTCTTCTATTGTTTAAAATAATCTTATGCGTGATCTTTTGGGATCAGTTCATAATCACGATGCTTTGCTTTTCTTTGCTTTTTTTGCTTGGCTTTTATTTTCTTTGCTTTGCGATTGCAGTTTCATGCTACCAGTTTCGATGAATTGTTGGTGCCAGCCTAATGCTTCGGTCAATATGTGTGGCGTATGAATGCCTTTAGCTGTTTTCAGAGCACGATCGTAATAATCTTGTAATTGATCACGGAAGTCTGGGTGAGCACATTTTTCTATCATTACTTTGGCACGTTGACGAGGAGCTAAACCCCGTAAATCGGCCAGACCTTGTTCGGTCACAATAATCTGGGTATCGTGTTCTGTATGATCTACATGGGATACCATCGGTACGATACAGGAGATTTTATCGTCTTTGGCGGTAGATGGTGTCACAAAGAAGTTCAGATAACAATTGCGGGCAAAGTCACCAGAACCGCCAATACCATTCATCATGCCAGTACCCATAACATGAGTAGAATTGATATTACCGTATATGTCGGCCTCAATCATTGAATTCATACCGATAATACCAAGTCGGCGAATCAGCTCAGGATGATTAGAGATATCCTGAGAACGCAGGATGATGCGTTCGCGATAAAAATCGATATTATCAATAAAATCTTTAAATGCTTTAGCAGATAGTGAAATAGCAGTTGCAGATGCTGTTAACATTTTACCTTCACGAATCAGATCCAGCATGCCGTCTTGTAATACTTCGGTATAGCCATACAGGTTTTCAAACGGACCAGTTAATAATCCAGCCAGTACGGCATTGGCGACATTGCCCACACCAGATTGAATAGGTAGCGAAACTGCTGTTTCCATGGCCTTCCCGGTTGGTGCGGCGATTACCGTACG
>JAIL01000163.1 GCA_000725195.1 Snodgrassella alvi SCGC AB-598-O02 | reverse complement strand
CCCCAGCCACACTCAGTGCAGCCATAACTGCACTTGGTCCGGCTACAGGCAAAACTTTGTATCCAGCTTCACGCACACGTACTGCTAATCGGGCACCGGGGTCGCACACTGCTGGCGTGCCAGCATCAGATACCTGTGCTACCACTTCTCCGGCTGCTAAGGCAGTAATCACTCGTTCAGCCATACTTTGTTCATTTTGTTCTCGGACACTGATTAAGCGGGCACTTAAACCGTATGCACGCAATAATTGCTGGGTGACACGTGTATCTTCAGCACAAATCAAATCTGCTTTTGCTAATACAGCCAAAGCATGAATGCTTAAATCGGTCAAGTTACCAATCGGGGTTGCCACGACATAAAGAGTTTGCGGTACAATGTTGGCTACAGCTTTCTGGTAATGAATTTGCATCAGGGTCTATCCGTACTCAGATCTGATCAGTAATATGCAACAGCAGTCTGTATATCACTGGTCTAAATATTTAAGGTTGATACTATACCACGATGTTAATCGTCAAAAGAGTGATACACCCTTACTACACAGGCAAATATAATACGTGTCGATTTCAAATATCTTTGAGAAAATTTTCTGGTAGATTTTCTGGTAGAACGAATAAAAAAACGCGTATCATATGCTGTCCATTCCGCAATCACTGGCCAAGCTGCTATTATTAAGGCTTATTCAGCAAAATTGCGCCTATCATAAAAAAATAACATGCACTATTTTTAGATAACATTGTTTTCAATATGACAGAATCTCCTGCTATCCGGCAACATTTTTCCGACAGCGCACAGCTACTTAATGAATGCGCTGATTTACTGGCTGAACCACTTGAACATGCAGCTCAAGGTATACTTATGGCACTAATGAGCGATGGTAAGCTCATGATTGCCGGTAATGGTATTTATGCATCTATGTCCAATGTTATGGCAGCGTATTTAGTCACCAGATTACAACAGGACAGAATGGCACTGGCAGCATTATCCTTGTGCAACAATCCAGCAGTCCTCAGTTCTCTTACCAACACTAGCATACCAGATGATTTGTTTGCTCGTCAGATTCATGCTTTGGGCAAACAGCATGATATGCTTTGTGTGATTTCTACCGATGGTCAATGTAACAACCTTTGTCAGGCGATTAAAACCGCTCATGAGCGAGATATGCCTGTTTTGGCTATCACTGGAGGCAGCGGTGGAGAAATCGCGGCATTATTGCGCGATGATGATTTCTGGCTAAATATTCCCGGTGATAATGCCCTGCGCGTTCTGGAAGCACAACAAGTCACTATCCATGCCTTATGTGCCCATATTGACCAATTATTATTAAGCGGTTTATAACCATTAGCATATATATAAGAATAGGTTAAAATACATGAAAAAATATTTATCTACTCTTCTTATTGCTCTATGTATGGCCGTGATTTTGACCGGTTGTCCGTCATTCCCAAGTGGGGGAGGCACGGCGGGCAGACTCGATCGTCGTAGCACTGCAGCCCAATCAGATGACAAAGTGATGGAAGTCAAAATTCTTGATGAGGCTATGAATTATTTAAACAACCATAGTTCAAATAAACATTTTAAACCAACAATATTCGTAATCAGTTACAACCGTCAAATACTTCTATTAGGTCTGGTCGCCAGTGAAAGCGATAAAAATCAGGTTGGACGAGTGGCCC
>JAIL01000162.1 GCA_000725195.1 Snodgrassella alvi SCGC AB-598-O02 | reverse complement strand
AAATTTTAAATAAAAATCATTTGCAGAATTTAAATAAATATTAATAAGAATTCAAAGGTAATATTCTTCTGTGTACAGATAATTTTGCCATCAAGTAACAGAGACAATGGTAATGCAATACCTTAATTTTGTCGAAAAATTGCATGTGTATTTTGCGCTTGAAACAGAGAAAATAGCAATTTGGCTTTAAATGAAAGCAAATACCACACATCATATAACCAAATTGTAAATATATGTTTAGTTATTTTTTCTATATATGCATAATTGGATATAATTTAAAAAAAATAGTTAATAATTAATTTAAATTAACTGTTGTTTCTAAATTTTATTAATATTTAACTAACATTAAGTTGGTTAAGGAATATAAATGATTAATTTTAAACAAAAAAAAGTAGACTCAATCATACACAATTTATTATTTAATGTTTCACTCGGAACTTTAATCCTTTTTCCTTTAGGTGTAAAAGCTATCACGGTTATTGATGATAATAATATCGGTAACTATACAACTTCTGGCATTGATACCAGTTCAATTCGTGATGAAGTGATAATCAAGACCACGGGTAACACTAAACCACATATTAATAGCCCTAGCAAAGGACTTGCAGTTAGTGGTAGGTCAATAACTGTGAATAGTACTGATCCATTTATTATTCAAAATAAAGGTAATAGTGCAAACAATAATAATACCTTTTATGGTGTTCATGTTTTATCAGGAGGAAATTTTGTCTCAAATAGTGATCTTGATATAATTATTGAAAAACCTGACACTATGAACAATGGTGGCTACAATTATCGAGGTATTTATTTAGCCAGTGCAGCAAATGCTGTATTTAATAAAAATGTTTCTATTAATGGAAGGGGGAAAAGATTTGTAGGTATATCTGCTTATAACTCATCATCAGACTATCCGACAAAAGGTGAGTTTAATGGTGAAGTATCAATAAATACTTCAGGGGAAGGAAGTGTAGGCATACTTACCGTCAAGTCAAATAATCCCACTCAGTTAGGATCGGTTTTAACTTTCAATGATAAAGTTACCATCAACACGTCTGGTGATAATAATCAAGGAATTTATTTTGGCACCAGCGCCAATGATGATTCACCTGGAGATACAATAGAAATAAAGAATGGGCTTGATGTGACTGCATCAAATGGTACACCAATTTTAATGATGCAAAAGGGCGGTAAATTAAATATCTCGGGCGGATCAAATGATGTCAGCATAGTTTCAGAAGATTATAAACACTATAATGCAATTGAAGCACATGCAGGTGTCGTTAATATTGATGGTAAAGCAAATATTAAAGGCGATATTCTTGCAGTATATGATCGTATATTAAATGATAAAGGTATAGTTTATTTAAATCTGATTGATGGCTCAAAACTGCTAAGCACAATAGATAATAAAGTGCCGTCAGATCCACAAGCAAAAGGTGATATTAACCTTAACCTATCAGGTAGGCAAAGCCAATGGAAAATGACCGGCAATTCGGCTGTTGATTCTCTGACACTGAGTGATGATGCCAAAGTCAGCTTTGGTTATGATTATGATACACCTGACACCGCTTCCCATCTTGACAATAACAACAAAGCAATGACACTAACAACAAATTCGCTGGCAGGTAATGGCGTGTTTGAAATGCGAACTGCAATTGGTACGAATTT
>JAIL01000161.1 GCA_000725195.1 Snodgrassella alvi SCGC AB-598-O02 | reverse complement strand
CAAGCTAACCAGTGTTGCAGGATTGGATACCACCACTTCAGCGCTTTTTAAAGCTACTAAAGCAAGAAATAAACCGATGCCACCACCAATAGAAAATTTAAGAGAATTAGGTAAAGAATTAACTATCGCTTCGCGAACCTTAAATAAACTTAGAATAATAAAAACAATACCGGATACAAATACAGCACCCAGTGCTACTTGCCATGGAATACCCATACCATTGACCACAGCATAAGTAAAATAAGCATTCAGTCCCATTCCCGGTGCCAGAGCTATTGGATAATTAGCCACCAGTCCCATCATCATGCAAGCAAAAGCCGCTGAAATACATGTAGCCACAAAAACCGCACCAAAATCCATCCCGGCGTCTTTGAGAATAGTTGGATTTACCACCAAAATATAGCTCATCGCCAGAAAAGTGGTGAGTCCGGCTAACACTTCAGTTTTTACACTGCTACCACTTTCACTAATTTTGAAAAAATTATCTAAAAAAGAACGACCTGCAGGGTTCATACTCATTCCTTATGCAAGCAGAAGATAAAGGTTTACAACCTTCTATCAATAGCTTAACCAAAAAATCAAGACACCAAAAAATCAACTAACTCTATCTACAAGAACCTGCATTTTATCGATAATTTTTATCACCATTACAGCTTCCTTAATCCTTATTATTACTACTGACTATTGCATTCAACTAATCCGAAACAACCATCTGTCCGCGCAACGAAAACGTATAAGCTTCCGTTATTTCCAGTTCAACCATCTGGTTAATCAACCGTGGATGACCTGTAAAATTCACCACCCGATTATTGGCCGTACGTGCCTGTAATTGATCTGGGTCCTTTTTAGATACCCCTTCAACCAAACAACGTTGCACACTACCCAACATAGTTTGATTAATACGCGCTGTTTCTGCCTCAATGACTGAATTTAAAGCTTCCAGTCTGCGTACCTTTTCTGCATGAGGTATATCATCTGGCAAATTCGCAGCCGGTGTTCCGGGACGTGGGCTATAGATAAAGACAAAGCTCAGATCAAAAGCCACATCCTTTACTAATTTCAAAGTACGTTCAAACTCATATTCAGTTTCCCCTGGAAAACCAACAATAAAATCCGAACTCAGGCATAAATCCGGCCGGATAGCCCGCAACTTACGGATAATATGTTTATACTCTAAAGCGGTATAGCCACGTTTCATAGCAGCTAAAACCCGATCAGAACCAGACTGTACAGGCAAATGTAGATGAGATACCAATTTCGGTAAATCACGGTAGCACTCTATAATGGCATCCGAAAATTCACGCGGATGGCTTGTGGTAAAGCGCATTCTCTCAATACCAGGAATCTCATGTACGATACGAGTATCATCTGGGAGGGTTAGAAGTTTATGCTGAATATTTTGAATCAGATCTGTATGATTTCCACCGGGAAGATCCGTACGACCAACTGTTTCACGGAATAATACATCACCTGCAATTAATAATTTGTTTTCTTGATTGTAGAAAACCACATGCCCTGGCGTATGTCCGGGAATATGTAAAACCTTAAATAAATATTGACCAACTTTTAACTCATCACCCTCCTGTAACCACCGACTAGGGGTAAAGGGCTGACTGATAGGAAAGCCATAAT
>JAIL01000160.1 GCA_000725195.1 Snodgrassella alvi SCGC AB-598-O02 | reverse complement strand
ACTTACGGCAATATATAAAGATAAATTCTGCCAGTTTATATTTTAAGCTGGCAGAATTTTATTCATCTATGCTTGAGTTAGCGGGTTTTGCAAAATGAATATTTAGTACCACCACTGTAATTAAATAATAACTTTAAAGAGGTAATATTAGTTTATTTAAAGGTATTGAGCTTTATTGCGGAATAATTGCAAATGTGTTATTGCTGGTTATTGTGGCAATATCTTGCCAGTGACAATTTCTTAAGCTGGCAATGATTTCTGCAATTTGACGTAAACTGACAGGATGATTGATTTGATTAGCGGATGGTGCCATATACGGAGCATCAGTTTCGATTACCATGTGTTGCAAAGGTAATTTTTCAGCAATGCGATGAATTTTTTTTGCTTGTGAGCGTAACAGCAAAGAGCCAACACCAATAAGAAAGCCATGTTTAACCCATGCCTGCGCTTCTTCTAAGCTGCCTGAAAAGGCATGGGCAATTCCTCCATTAGTAAAATGGCAGCGTTTAATACTTTCTAAGCAGGCATTGGTAGCATGAACATGGTGAATAATAACAGGACGCTGCATTATTTTTGCCAGTTGTAACTGCTCTTCAAAATATTTAATTTGCAGGTTTTTTTCTTCAAGGCTGTGTGCTCGTGCAAAATCCAGCCCAATTTCTCCCATTATTATTTGCGGATGTTGAAGTAGTATTTTTTCGAGTTGTTGCAGTGTTGAATCGGTGATGTGGTTGATGAACCAAGGATGAAGACCAACAGCAGCATAAATCTGCGGATAATTTTTAGCTAATTCAATGGTAATTAGCCAGTCAGCAGAAGAGGTGGCTGGTACGAGAAAATGACCAATATCTTTATCACTAGCCCGTAGCAGAACTTGTGATAAGTTGTCGATAAGCGGGCGGTGATTAAGATGGCAATGGCTGTCAAATAACATAATAGTAAAACACGAGCTTTAAAGCTCGTGTATTGTCATATTTCGCCGTTACCTTTTTCACTAACTGAGTTAGCCGGAGGTGTTGTGGCTTCCCCATTTGTCGGTGCCGGTTTGGCTGTCTGCATTGAAGGGTGCTGTTGGGCAATAGCTTGTTCTTCAGCTGATACTTCGCCTTTGAATCTGTTATTCAGATCAAAACGTTTTCCGCCACGGGCTAAAGATTTAATGTAACGTGGACGGCGACAGTGATTAGCCAGTACTCTGGCAATAAGGGCTGAATCATATTGAGGCAAGGCAGCAAT
This sequence comes from Snodgrassella alvi SCGC AB-598-O02, assembly GCA_000725195.1. Taxonomy (GTDB): domain Bacteria; phylum Pseudomonadota; class Gammaproteobacteria; order Burkholderiales; family Neisseriaceae; genus Snodgrassella; species Snodgrassella alvi_G. Next base: position 386 of record JAIL01000160.1, on the reverse strand, counting down.
CAGATCCTGATCAATACCAATAGCCAAAGGTTTGAAATATTTAAAAACATCATATTTGCGATAGATATGCTCAGCAATCATATCAGTTTGTTTTTTCTTGCTCATGGTTTGTACAGCAGACTTCAACGCTGCGCCCATAGCGGTTTCTTGACTCATAAGGTATATCCTTGTGGTTTAAGCCATCTCAACAAATAGCTATCAAGCTGATTATTTTGTTAATGATGAAAATTATCTGTTATTATCGCATAAGTTACTAACTGTTGAAAATGCTGCCTTAGTATTGATAAATTATTTTAAATTTGACCAATATTGAGCTGAGTTTTGGGCGCGATGACGTAAAGCATGATCCATGAGTACCAGAGCAAGCATAGCTTCGGCAATTGGTA
>JAIL01000159.1 GCA_000725195.1 Snodgrassella alvi SCGC AB-598-O02 | reverse complement strand
ACCTAATCCTAGCTCATTATCCTGCAATATTTCACGCCGGAAAGCATCCAGAACAATATCCTGACTGGCCGCAAAAAAGGCTACAAACACAGACAAGATTTTTATAGTTGTCATATTCTGATTAGGGTTAAGCCCGATGTAACCGAGTAAAGTCAGCAATAATGCAACTTGTGTAATAAACATCCAGCCACGCCGTCTCCCCAGCCATGGTAATTTAACTAAATCCATTAATGGTGACCATAAAAATTTCCAGGTAAAAGGCAGGCCGATAATGGAAAATAAACCAATAGTAGCCAAATCTATATTTTCACTACGTAACCATGCTGGAACCAGATTAATCAGAAAATATAACGGTAAACCGGAGCTGAAACCTGTAAATATACATATCAGCATATGTCGGCTAAAAATTCTGCGTAATAATGGAACAGATGATTGAGAATCAGTTTGAGTCATTCGGATACAACCCAGCATCAAATGATATATGCCTGAAAGACTACATAAATATTAATTATTTATGTAATTGGCAAGATGGTTAAAAATACTGTATGTTAACAGCTCTTGTAAGTTAATTTATAATTTAGTTATTGATATACATTTAAACAAAATCATATTTAAATCATCAATACACCAAAAATATATAGTGAATTATCTTCAAAATGAATCAGGAATAGGCAAAGTTAATTCTTCATCGTCTTCTGAGATTTGATAATGTTCTGGTAAACTTTTACCGCTTTGTACACCTAATTGACGTAATTTATTGGCTTTACTTACCAGATTACCTCGTCCATTTACTAATTGCCCCATTGCTTTCTGAAATTGTCCTTGAGCCTGATCCAGATTTTTACCTACACCTTCAAGCGTATTCACAAAACCAACAAATTTGTCATATAGTTTGCCACCCTCTTTGGCGATATTCAGTGCATTCTGATTTTGCTGTTCATTGCGCCAGATATGCGCAATTGTTCGTAGCGTTGCCAATAAAGTACTTGGGCCCACCAGCATAATTCTTTTTTGAAAACAATCATCGAATAATTGATTGTCCTGCTGTAATGCTAATAAGTAAGCCGGTTCGACCGGAATAAACATAAAAACAAAATCCAGAGAATTTAATCCCTCAATTTCATGATAATTTTTTGCTGAAAGATCTTTAATATGTTGCCGAACTGATTGAATGTGTGAAGCCAGAGCCTGATCAGCACTTTTGGTATCGGTCGCTTGGGTGTAGCGCACATATGCAGTTAACGAAGTTTTGGCATCTATAATAATTTGCTTATTCTCAGGTAAATTTATCAATACATCGGGCTGTAATCGGCGTTGGCGCCATGACCGGGTAAGATACGAGTATCATCTGGGAGGGTTAGAAGTTTATGCTGAATATTTTGAATCAGATCTGTATGATTTCCACCGGGAAGATCCGTACGACCAACTGTTTCACGGAATAATACATCACCTGCAATTAATAATTTGTTTTCTTGATTGTAGAAAACCACATGCCCTGGCGTATGTCCGGGAATATGTAAAACCTTAAATAAATATTGACCAACTTTTAACTCATCACCCTCCTGTAACCACCGACTAGGGGTAAAGGGCTGACTGATAGGAAAGCCATAAT
>JAIL01000158.1 GCA_000725195.1 Snodgrassella alvi SCGC AB-598-O02 | reverse complement strand
GATAAATGAATACGTTTGCCTACTTCTGCTCCTATTGAGAAACCATTGGTATTACAGGCAATTGATGTATTGCAAAGTTGGATTATGAAGTTGGTACGGGTGGGGATGCAGTTAACTCCGTATGGTGTGCTGGCACTGATGACAAAAGTCGTGGCCGCTTCTAATGTTCAGGATATTATTAAGTTAGGCAGTTTTGTACTGGTTTCTTATCTGGCACTGGCTCTGATTTTTCTGGTACATGGTTTGTTACTGGGCATGTTCGGTATTAGTCCGATTAAGTATTTCCATAAGGTCTGGCCGGTACTGACTTTCGCTTTCACCAGTCGCTCCAGTGCTGCTTCTATTCCGCTGAATGTTGAAGCGCAGACACAGCGTTTAGGCGTGCCTAAATCTATAGCCAGTTTTGCGGCTTCCTTTGGTGCCACTATCGGGCAAAATGGTTGTGCCGGACTGTATCCAGCGATGCTGGCAACGATGATTGCACCTACTGTAGGCATTAATCCGCTGGATCCTTTGTGGATTATTTCCCTTGTAGGGATGGTAACCATTAGCTCGGTTGGCGTTGCAGGTGTCGGGGGCGGAGCTACTTTTGCTGCATTGATTGTTTTACCGGCATTGGGCTTGCCGGTTACTTTAGTCGCATTGCTGATTTCAGTAGAACCTTTAATTGATATGGGGCGTACTGCGTTAAATGTTAGCGGAGCAATGACTGCAGGAATTCTGACCAGTCAATGGTTACATCAAACCGATGAAAAAATTCTCAACAGTACTGAGCATTCTGAATTGGTTTCATAAATTTGGTGCTAAAAGTCAGGTTGGCTAACCACAGCAGCATACCAGCCTGACATGTATGTTTTGTAGGGGCAGGAAAGTGCGCTCAAAAGTTGCGAAGCGTTTTAGTGAAATGATATGCTTTCAGGTGTAATAGTAATGAAAAATTAATTATCTGATTATGATTAGTGATTAAAGAAAGCATTAACCATTATTAGTCGTGATATATCATCAGTTATGTTGTTATAGTATTACCTGCAGTGACCCTATAACTGGATATTTTATTACTTATAACCGCTAAAAAATAAGTTTGTATTTTAATAATCGATATAATCATTTTCAGCATTCTGATCCATCATCATTTTATTATCTTGTAGCGTTTATTTTAACGTATGGATTAATTTGTTAAATAATCGGGATAATAATTTCACTGATGGTTAGGGATACATTTGGGGTTTTTGAACAAGTAGTAACTGTTAGTGGGCATTATTTTAGTTATGGTAATGTTGCCGGTTTTATCAATTTATCCGACTCGGCCACTAAAAAATAATAAAGTATTGAGACGATAAAAATAAAAAATGCACACTTGGATCTGCTGGCGATGCCAGACCTGAAAAAGCCTTGTATAGAAACGAATATAAACAGATGATAAATAACGCCCAGCGTTATACTAATGCTTAAAGCACGATAGTTGCTGTTTGGTCGGATAAAGTTGATGTAATAGGTCCAAACGGAAATAGGGATAAGTAAAAACAAGGCGGTTAGCAAGCCGGGATTGTATTGTTCGTAAAAGATAGCGGAGAAAGTGTGTGGAATGATGTTGATCAACA
>JAIL01000157.1 GCA_000725195.1 Snodgrassella alvi SCGC AB-598-O02 | reverse complement strand
ATGCAACCGGGCGATCTGGTGTTTTTTAGTCCTAAGGGCGGTGGTATTTCTCATGTTGGTATGTATATCGGTAATGGGAAAATGATTCATGCCCCACGAACCGGTAAGAATATTGAGATTACCAGCATTGATCAGGGTTACTGGGCCCGTGCTTTTGTGACTGCGCGGAGAGTGAAACGTTGATGAAATCGATGCCTAAAATGCCTGTGTGGCGAGACGACGAAGGCAATGTGGTTTCCTGTACTGAAAAAATTAAGGTCATGCAGCAAAATATGCAGGAAATCTATGAACTGGCACAGGAAGCGTTTGAAGATGGTTTGCTGATGGGGTGTCAGGAAACGCAGTTGCGCAATTATCTAACTGAGCTAATGGCAGCGGTGAAGAATCCCTACCTGCAAAATTGAGTATTTTGCTGATTATACTAATGATTCATTTTAACTGACTGTTTGTCAACAATAGTATCTAGCAGTGCATCATGTATGTCTGAGGAAGTTTGGTGGCCTTGATTTTCTGTATGAGCAGTTTTAGGCTGCAGAAAATTGAGGCGGTTTGAATTTGAATCAGTTTGTCTATTGTTAGTGGCAGTATTATCAACAATTGTTGATAAATTAGTTTTAATGATATTTGCATTTTTACGCGTAACACTTGTCCTAGTTTAATATTATCATCAACAAGATTATTCCAGCTGCGTAGATTATCCTGCGTAATCTGATAACGCTTGGATATATTATAAACAGTATCACCTCGTTGTACCGTATGATTAGCAGCAGTAATATCAACCGGTGAATAATTGGGTACATAGCCAGTTGAAACAGGTGTCGATACCGATGGATTGTTATCTACATTAGAAGGTGGCGGTGGGGTATAAGGAGCTGAGCCATATGGATTATCTGCATTAGTAACAGCAGGACTATCTGTAGTGCCACCCGCTTCTGTAGGTGCTGCTGGCTGCTTCAGACCGGTACAGGCAGCAAGTGCCAATACCAACATACACCAGCCAGAACGAATTGCGGTTTTTTTCAACATAATGGTTCACCTTAAATTATTTGACTATTTTAGATGGGTGCCAACGCTGAAGCGACGGCAACAGCCAATTTAGACCGTATCATAAACAAAGCTAATCACTATGTACAATACAATAAAACATAAATAGCATTGACGACAGTGTAAAATTACAGCTATTTTATTGTTTTTTATTCATAATTACCCAGTCATATAAAGCCTTTTTACTGTCACCGGATATTTGTGCTGCCAGTGATGCTGCTTGTTTAGTGGGTAGCTCTTGCGCCAGAATCCGCATGATACGTATTGATTCTGAACTTAATTCAGTTTGTTTTTCTTTTACGGCTGGATGCAAAACCAGCACCATCTCCCCACGACTCTGATTTGCATCATTCGCGACAATTGACTGAACTTCAGCAACACTAGCGTTTATATAAGTTTCATGAGCTTTACTAATCTCACGTGCTAGCATCAATTGTCTTTGGGGATACAGCGCCTTCATCTGTGCCAGTGTTGCTGCTATACGATGCGGTGTTTCAAACATGATCACTGGGAATTCACTATCCAACCATTGTTGCAAACGTTGTTCACGTTC
>JAIL01000156.1 GCA_000725195.1 Snodgrassella alvi SCGC AB-598-O02 | reverse complement strand
TTTATAATCTTCTGAAACTATGCTGACATCATTTGATCCGCCCGAGATATTTAATATACCGCCCTTTTGTATCATTAAAATTGGTGTACCATTTGATGCAGTTAAGTTAAGCCCATTCTTTATTTCTATTGTATCTGCAGGTGATTCATCTGCTGAGCTGCTGCCAAAATAAATACCCTTATTATTATTACCAGACGTATTAATGGTAATTTTATCATTGAAAGTTAAAACCGATCCTAACTGAGTGGGATTATACGACTTGACAGTAAGAATGCCTACACTTCCTTCCCCTGAGGTATTTATCGATACTTCACCATTAAACTCACCTTTTGTCGGGGAATCTGACGATGAGTTATAACTATATATACCGACTAAGCTTTTTCCGCTACCATTAACAGTAACATTTTTATTAAATACAGCATTTGCTGTACTAGCTAATAAAATGCCTCCATAATTGAAGGAGTTATTTTCCATAGTACTTGGTTTTTCAATAATTATTTCAAGATCACTATTTGAGACCAAGTTTCCTTGTACTCCAACATAAACACCATAAAAGGTATTATTATTGTTTGCACTATTACTTTGAATAATAAATGGATTATTGCTATCTATAGTTATTGACCAACCATTAACTGCAAGTCCTTTGCTAGGGCTATTAATATGTGGTTTAGTACTATCAGTTGTCTTGATTATCACTTTATCACGAATTGAACTGGTATCAATGCCCGAAGTTGTATAGTTACTAATATTACTATCATCGATAGTAGTAATAGCTTCTACTGTAAGGGGAAAAGATTTGTAGGTATATCTGCTTATAACTCATCATCAGACTATCCGACAAAAGGTGAGTTTAATGGTGAAGTATCAATAAATACTTCAGGGGAAGGAAGTGTAGGCATACTTACCGTCAAGTCAAATAATCCCACTCAGTTAGGATCGGTTTTAACTTTCAATGATAAAGTTACCATCAACACGTCTGGTGATAATAATCAAGGAATTTATTTTGGCACCAGCGCCAATGATGATTCACCTGGAGATACAATAGAAATAAAGAATGGGCTTGATGTGACTGCATCAAATGGTACACCAATTTTAATGATGCAAAAGGGCGGTAAATTAAATATCTCGGGCGGATCAAATGATGTCAGCATAGTTTCAGAAGATTATAAACACTATAATGCAATTGAAGCACATGCAGGTGTCGTTAATATTGATGGTAAAGCAAATATTAAAGGCGATATTCTTGCAGTATATGATCGTATATTAAATGATAAAGGTATAGTTTATTTAAATCTGATTGATGGCTCAAAACTGCTAAGCACAATAGATAATAAAGTGCCGTCAGATCCACAAGCAAAAGGTGATATTAACCTTAACCTATCAGGTAGGCAAAGCCAATGGAAAATGACCGGCAATTCGGCTGTTGATTCTCTGACACTGAGTGATGATGCCAAAGTCAGCTTTGGTTATGATTATGATACACCTGACACCGCTTCCCATCTTGACAATAACAACAAAGCAATGACACTAACAACAAATTCGCTGGCAGGTAATGGCGTGTTTGAAATGCGAACTGCAATTGGTACGAATTT
>JAIL01000155.1 GCA_000725195.1 Snodgrassella alvi SCGC AB-598-O02 | reverse complement strand
CGAACCAATGATGTCATGCTGCTGGCTCGTTATTTTGCCAATCAATTCTGTCATGAAAACAATAAAGAATTACTTGATTTCTCAATTAGTGCAGTGGAAGCACTTAATCAATATCACTGGCCGGGCAATGTGCGTGAATTATCCAATGCCATTGAACATGCGGTAATTATGTCTAATGGTTTATTTATCTACCCACAGGATCTGCCCGAACACATTACCAGCCACAATAAAATGCCAGCGTTGAATCCCGATTTTGCCGAGCTTGAACAACATGGTGTCACCTTAAAAGACAAAGTCAAAAATTATGAAAAAGAATTAATCATTAATGAGTTAAAACGTAATAATGGTCATCGCGAAAAGACGGCCAAATCATTAGGAATTAGCAAAAGAACCCTGCTTTATAAAATGCAGGAATATGAGATCGTTGAAAGTATAAATTAACCGCATCATGTCTCCTTTCAATTGCAAATACGGTATACGGTTAGAAGCTAGCAAAGTATAAAGCACGAATTACTTAAATTAAGAGCCGGTAATCGAATAGTGAACGCCCTTAGTAATCACATAGCTACCATTAATATTTCAAAAATACAGCCAATCTAACATACTCAGATTGGCCACTTAGAGCAAAATTTAGTCAGATAAATTACGAGTATGCATAATCAACAATTAACGGCGCATGATCAGAAAATTTTTCTTCTTTATAAATAGTTGCCTGTTGAGCACAGGCAGCTAATTCTGGCGTCGCCAACTGATAATCAATCCGCCAACCAACATCCTTGGCATAAGCCTGCCCGCGATTACTCCACCAGGTATATCCGGGTATTTCCGGATAAAGTTGGCGCCAAACATCTACCCAGCCCAGTTCATCCAGTACCTGTGTTAACCATTGACGCTCTTCCGGCAGAAAGCCGGAGTTTTTCAAATTGCCTTTCCAGTTTTTCAAATCAATATTCTGATGAGCAATATTCCAGTCTCCGCAAATCAGCATATCTCGCTGCAACGCACGCAGTTCGCGTAGCAATGGTAAAAATTTTTCCATAAAGCGAAATTTAGCCTGCTGCCGCTCTTCAGAACTGCTTCCAGATGGGAGATAAACCGAAATAACCGTTAAATTACCAAAATCGGCACGCACATAACGCCCTTCATGATCAAACTCATCCCAACCCAATCCAATTTGCGTTGCATCAGGCGCTGCCTTGCTATAAATAGCCACACCACTATAGCCACGTTTTTCAGCTGTATGCCAGAAACCATGCATGCCCAAAGGATTCTTCATTTCTGCCGTCATATCAGCTTCCTGAGCTTTTAACTCCTGAACACATACAATATCTGCCTGTGCCTGCGCCAGATAATTAATAAATCCCTTACTGGTTGCAGAGCGTATTCCATTAACATTGGCTGATATGATTCGCATCCGGCGCATCCTTTCGAATAATGATAAAATTCAAACTAAAGTTATACGAATCATCTATTCTAACATTAAGGAACACCATGTCTGATTTTCGTCAGGATTTTCTGCACTTCGCTTTAGAACAAAAAGTTCTAAAATTCGGACAATTCA
>JAIL01000154.1 GCA_000725195.1 Snodgrassella alvi SCGC AB-598-O02 | reverse complement strand
CCATTACCTGTCAGCGAATCTACCGTCAATGTCATTGCATTGGTACCGTCAAGAGGGGAAATAGCGTCAGGTGAATTATAGTTATAATCAACACCAACAATAGCATCGTTATAACCAAAACTAACTTTAGCATCATCGCTTAATGTCAAAGCATCAACAAACGAATTGCCAGTCATTTTCCACTGGCTATTGCTACCTGAAAGATTAAGGTTAATATCACCTTTTCTTTGCACATTGAATGACGAATTATTGTCTATAAAGCCAAATAGCTTCGAACCATTTGTCAGATTTAAATTAACTACACCTTTCGCATTTAAAGCTGAACTACCCCATGCCTGAATGTTACCGGTAATTTCTGCTTTACCATTAATATTAACCTCTCCAGCATAGGCTTCAATCGCCCAAATTTCGTCATCATCAAAAACGTTAGTAACTATCCTAATATCATTTTTTCCACTAAAGATATTTAATTTACCCCCATCCTGATCCATGTAAATCGGGGTACCTTCAGGAGTATTTAAGTCAATACCATTATTGAATTCAACAAGACTATTGCCAGCATTATTGTAAAGAGAATTCAACTTAATTCCACGACTAAAAAAGCCATTCACGTTGATGGTGACTTTACCATTAAAAGATAAATTAACGTCTGAACCCCACACATTTATTCCGTCACCGTTTTTAGCAATATTGATCACAACATCGTCATTGAAAATAGCAGTTGTATTAGAAGTTTGTGTATTAGTACCTTCTATAGCTATACCAGTAAAATTATGCTCGGTACTGTTAAAGGTAACTTTCTTATTAAATACAGCATGTGCACCACCAGATAAATCTATTCCTGTACTAGAGTGGCTTTCAGTATTGATTTCCAGCTCACTATTTGCGGTAAAGTTACTATAATTGTCTCCTCGAATACCAACCCATCTCGTATACTTGGATGTTTTAGTATTATTAATTATAAATTTATCAGTACTATCTACAGTTATTGATTTACCGTCAGTTGCATAAAGCCCCTGCTTACCCTGAGTGTAATCGTGCTCAATATGCGGAGCAGTAGCAGATGTTGTCTTTATCACCACATCATCGCCAATATCACTGGTATCAATGCCAGAAGTAGTATAATTGTTAATATTATTATCATCGATAATCGTGACAGCTTTTACACCCAAAGGAAAAAAAGTTAAGGTTCCGAGAGAAACGTTAAATAATAAATCATGTATGATTGAATTTACTTTTTTTTGTTTAAAATTACCCATTTATATTCCTTGACCAATTTACTGGTCAGATAACTCTTGGTAAAAATAGAACTAATACTTCAATTTTAATTGATATTAACTAATATATATTTAAATTATATCTAATTATGTATTTATACCTATATAAATTAAACACATATTTACAAAAAATAATTATTTATGATGTTAAAATATTAATCTAAACATTAAATTAATTTATTATTTTCTATTTAATTTATAAAATTTAGATTTAATATTCAGGAAATTGCTTATCAGGCTGAGAAATTGTAACTGCTAACAAAG
>JAIL01000153.1 GCA_000725195.1 Snodgrassella alvi SCGC AB-598-O02 | reverse complement strand
CAGCCAGATCAGTAAATCGGCTTCTTCAGCGCTGAGACAATGGGCTTCAGCAAAACGGCGCGCATCCACCGCTCCTTTCTTAGCATGATCACCGCCGCGTCCTTTTCCTATATCATGAAATAATGCCCCTAGATATAAGATGTGTTTTTGGGTAAAGTCTTGCATTAGGCTGGACGCAAAAGGTAGTTCATGACTGTGCTGATCAAATACGAGACGGCGCATATTGCGCACCACCATCAGAATATGATCATCAACAGGGTAGATATGGAATAAATCATTTTGCAATAAACCAACAATTTTTCTCCATGCTGGCAAATAGCAGCCTAGCAACCCGTAAAGATTCATAAACCGCAATAAGTGGGTTAGACCTTCGCCATGTTTAAAAAAGCGCACAAAGCTTATGCGATTAGCGGCATTATGATAAAAATCGTCGTTAACCAGCTCGTGTACTGCTGACCACCATGCTCGCAAAGTTTGCGGATAAAGCCCGATGACATCATTATGTGCTTGTGCAATGTGTAGGATAGTAAAGATATGGCCGGGGTCTTGCCAAAATATTTTTTCATCCTTACAAGCCAGCAGATTACCAATCTGATAATAATGTTCGTCCAGATCCACTATGACTCGTGGTAGGGTAGCATATACACGGTCGCGTAACATTGGCAAGAAAATGCCGTTAAGTTGTTTAACTCCTTTACTGGCGCGATAAAAATCATGCATTAATTTTTCGCTGGCACGAGAGGTAGCATCATCGTTGTAGCCCATGTTAATTGCTACCTGAGTCTGTAGATCAAAGATTAACCGGTCTTCTGCGCGGTTAGCGGCCAGATGTAAATCAATTCGAATTTTCGCCAGCATAATCTGGCAATCCAGTAACAACTGTACTTCGGTACGATTCAAAATACCTTTTTTCATTAATGGTTGCAGGCGTGGCGGCAAACCCTGTACTTTAGCCAGCCAGAGTAAATTATGAATATCTCTTAAGCCTCCGGGCGCTGTTTTGACATTGGCCTCCAGTAACGCTGCTTCGCCAGAAGTTTTGGTGTATCGTTGTTGCTGCTCAAGGATTTTACCTTCTATAAAGGCCGCAATATCTCGTTGTAAATCCAGTTGGGAAATGAATTGCCTAGCCAACTCAGCTTGACCGCAGATATAGCGGCTTTCCAAAAAAGCAGAATCACTGGTTAAATCTGCGCGCGCGCTATCACATAATTGTTCAATCGTCCCCACTTTAGGAGCTGGTTGCAGATGAAGATCCCATAGTGTCTGAATAAATAAACCAATTTTCTCTTCTAAAGCACTGTCAATTTCTTTAGCACTAACGATAGCAAAATCCATATCCGAAAATGGATACATTTCGCAACGACCAAAGCCACCAATAGCCAATAAGCACAATGACTGCCCAGAAAAAAATTCCTGCCATAAATGCGACAATATAAGTGTGATCGCCTCATCATGTTGTTGAAAGTAAACATAAGGCAGACGTTTTTGTCGATATGAATGCGCTGCCTCCGTTTTTTGTT
>JAIL01000152.1 GCA_000725195.1 Snodgrassella alvi SCGC AB-598-O02 | reverse complement strand
CAAAACAAAATGAATACCATTTAACCTTAATTATGGCTAAAGAATGGCGATGATCGCAAAGAGTGTATGGATTTATTGAAGATCAGGACTTTATAGCTATTTCCCAAAATCGGGAAATAGGTTTTGGTATAAGTACCTGATTATTTCATTAAACTTAATTTTAAGTTTAATAATAAAGCAGTAAAAGTTGGATTTGGAAAATATTATTTTGATATCCCAAAATGGGGAAATCAAAACTGGTCGGAGAGAAGATAGGAATTAATGGTAATCACACGTAAGTTATTGATTTTTTCGAAAAGCTCAATTTTGAGCCGATCGGAAATAAATGGTAAGTCTTTGATTTTCGCTAGAAGCTCAATTTTGAGCTACTAGGGAAATTAGTGTAAGTTATTGATTATTTCAATAAACGCAAAATTGCGTTTATAGCAAAAGTAACTAATTTAATATATGAATTGACAAACTGGTTAAGACTTGGCAATATTAAAACAAGAGGTGTAGAAACCTTGAAAAGCCGTATCACGACGGATATCGTGATTTTTTGTGTCCATGATTCTATCAATGTCTACTTATCCAATTGGCATTTGATTCCTTTATGGCCGAGAGGGTGAAGAATACAAGACCTGTTTTACAGGGAATAATTCCAGCCTTACTTTTCAGGTTTTCTAACCTCTTGGCCACCCATTAGGGTTAATTTAGAAAATTGAAAAGGAATCTATCATGAACGCAGTATCTATCGACCTTGAACAGTTCGTTCAAATTAGCCATTCAGAACCTGTAACAACCAGTGAATTTGTAGCCAAAGCTTTCGGTAAAGAGCATAAGAATATTTTGCGTAAAATTGAGGAAATTTGCACGCAAGTGCCTGATTCTTTCGGAGAACGTAATTTTGCGTTGCTCGAAAAAGAACGCAAAAACAACCTTGGCTTTGTTATAAAAGATAAAGTCTACGAGCTAACAAAAGACGGTTTTATATTATTGGTAATGGGTTTTACCGGTAAGAATGCTATGTCAATCAAAATAGCTTACATCAATGCATTTAATGCTATGGCGGAAAAGCTTAGTCAGATTCAGGCACAACAGCACAAAGCCATCAGTCATCTAATTAGTAAAGAGCAAGCAGATACTATCCAGCGCGCCGTAGAAGAGCGTGGTAATCGCACCGGAGAGCCATACCAAAAGATATATGCCGGGTTACATGCTTATCTAGGTATTGATAGCTATAAAACCATGCCGGTAGAGCATTTCACGGCTGCACTGAAATACTTGGAAAGCGTACCAGATGCACCAGAATTATTTAAACCAACATCTATAGATCGGCAAATTTTGCCAGATATAAATAATGACGGACGCTGGTTGGTAATTTTCAAAAACAATAGAGTTACACATACACGGAATATCGACGGTTATAACTGTATCAAAACTGATGTGTATAAAAAGTTACTGACACAGACAAAGCAGCAGGCAGAATATCTAATAGAGCTAGCAAAACGCTTGAGAGGGATAGATGGAAATTGTGAC
>JAIL01000151.1 GCA_000725195.1 Snodgrassella alvi SCGC AB-598-O02 | reverse complement strand
TACGCTGGCAGAAACCATGTATGGTGTACACAGCTGCACTGTCAAACTGGGTAATGGCAGCCTGCAGACGTAAAATAAGACTAGCGTCATCACTTTGGGAACGCGCTTTGTCGATTAGCTGCTGTAAAACTGGGTCATTTTGTTGCGAAGGCAATTGGTTCTGTAATAAAGCCAAAGCCTGGTTTAGTCGTGTGCGTAGGCGGGTTTTTAACTCGGCTGTGGCAGCTTTGGTAAAGGTTACGACTAATATGGCGTCGACAGGGAGTTGTTCCAGCAAAATAAGCCGTGCGAATAGGGCGGCAATGTTGAATGTTTTACCGGTTCCTGCTGAAGCTTCAATCAGGCTGGGGCCTTGTAAGGGCATGGTAATGGGATTAAGTGCCTGATTCATGATTTCGGGTTATTACTTTCTAAGCAGGAAGTTAATGGCAGTAGTAAGTCTTCAATCAAGTTCCAGAATAACGGTTGGTCAATTGGTAATTCATCATCGCGAGAAAACACCTGTGCCACTTCTGCATATTCAGCCTGTGGTTTACCATTATGGCTATCCATATAAGCTTTAAAGGCGGCGCTGTATTCTTCAGTACTATGAGTAGGCGGTGGATCTTTTTTTTGCCGGTTTTTATACCAGCAAGTGGCAGCAGCCAGACTGGTTTTTGGGAAAAACGGCAGTGGCCGCTTCTGTCCAAGCTGATAATAATCCAACCAGTTTGCCAATAGTTTTTGCGCTTCTGCCTGTGGCAGTGCTGGTAATATCCGCGGTTTGGGCGGATAAAGTTCATACGTTTGTAACTGTGTTAGTGAGGTGCCAGTAGCACACAGCAATAAATGACGCAAATATAATTCTATATTATCTGGCGCGGTTGGGGCGCGATGGCGTTCCAGAATTTGCCCGCATTGATGCAGATGTCTGATGATACCGCTTAATCGTAATTGTTGATGTTGCAGGGTAAAAGGCATATCAGCAATGGCCGGACTGCATAAAATCTCACTGTCCAGTGATAATGTCTGAATACGTAGATTATCGCTGGCTATCTTGCCCAGTTCTCCCTCAGGCAGCAGACCACTAACGGAAAGTACCTGATTCACTTCGTTTAAATCAAGGTTTTGCTGGCGAGCATACAAGTAGGCGCCGTAAATGGCAGCGCTGTTTTCAATGCTAAAAGGTTCGGCTGCACTAACTGGAGGATCCTGATAGGGAGCCTGCCATTGTAATTGTTGTTGTAACCAGCACCGTACGGGATTGCGCCAAAAGCGAATAAAAGTTTCGATGTTAATATCTGTACTTACTTCGTTCTCTATTGCGGGTAAATCACTTAGAAAAGATGGCGCGGGACAAGGATCGCGGTTAAGTGCTTGAGCATAGTCCTGACGACTGCTGGCTAGGTTACCGTTAAAATAGCGTTGCGAAAAGGGTTGTAATGGGTGGTGGACAATATGTTGCTGATTAAATGCCAACGGACTGGTGCCAGTCATGGCGGCCAATATATCTGTCAGTTCGTATATTAATG
>JAIL01000150.1 GCA_000725195.1 Snodgrassella alvi SCGC AB-598-O02 | reverse complement strand
TTGTATTGTTCGTAAAAGATAGCGGAGAAAGTGTGTGGAATGATGTTGATCAACATGATAGCTACTGTGAACGATGCCATCATTTTGGAATGTTTCTTCTGACCGATATAAGCTGCAAGCGGACTTAGCAGCCATAGTAAGGGGATATTTACAGCAACATATAGAATGTCATTCACACCGCACTGTGCCAGAGTTGAAGTAATTGACTTCGGAAAACTATATCTTTTGCCGGTTAAATCAATGCCGGATTCTTCGGCGTTGTGCAGCAAATAAGTAGCTGTGCATAACCAGGCTAACCAGTAAGGATCATACCAGCGTTCTATGTTCAGATTATCACGCAGATAATTTGTAGCAAATAATAGAACCAGCATAAAAATGGCTGCTCCAAAACCTACCCATGGCCATATTCGGTAATACCAAGCAATATTATTGCTAAAAAACATTTTATATTCTCTCGTAACTATATAGCAGTTTAAGAGAATATAAAATGTTTTTTAGCAATATTATTGCTAAAAAACATTTTATATTCTCTTAAACTGCTATATAGTTACGAGAGCGGATTCTAGTGATATTTATATATTGTCATCAATCAACTTTACATGATGAGGTTATATCTCATTGTTCGGCTGATAAATTTGTTTACACTAAAATTGATTAATTACAGCAAAATAAATGAATATGGTGAATAAATAGATTTTGACGACTGGTTTTTATTTTGGGATTTAAATTTCTGCAACTAAGATCAATAGTATTATTTAGTAGCCAGCTGCTCAGTAGTTATTCGGATAATCAAATTAAATTTAACGCTTGGTTTTAACATATAAAAAAGTGGACTTGAATAAGCCCACTTTTGTGATTAACTACTTTCAACAATATTTATTGTTAATCTGTTTTGATTTATAGTTTCTTTAATACAATTTGTAACATGCGACGAATCGGTTCTGCTGCACCCCATAAAAGCTGGTCACCTACGGTGAAGGCACTAATATATTCTGCGCCCATTCCCATTTTACGAATACGTCCTACTGGTACAGTTAATGTGCCTGTTACTGCCGCCGGGGTAAGTTCCTGCATAGAAGCAGTTTTTTCATTAGGAACAACTTTGACCCAATCGTTGGCGCTAGCAAGGATTTTTTTAATTTCTTCTACAGGTAAATCTTGTTTTAGTTTTAGTGTTAATGCCTGACTGTGACAACGCATAGCACCGACCCGCACACACAATCCATCAATCACGATGGGTTGAGAGCTTCGTCCTAAAATTTTGTTCGTTTCGACTTCGCCTTTCCATTCCTCTTTGGATTGACCATTACCAAGATCGGCATCAATCCATGGAATCAGGCTGCCGGCCAGTGGGACACCAAACTGTGCCTTTGGATAAGCATCACTGCGTAGAAAATCAGCAATTTTATGATCAATGGCCAGTATAGCACTGGCTGGATCTGCCAGCTCTGTTGTAACTTGTTCTTCAATGGCGCCCATTGCTCT
>JAIL01000149.1 GCA_000725195.1 Snodgrassella alvi SCGC AB-598-O02 | reverse complement strand
GGCGAGCCAATATTTGCAACAATACCGAAAGCCTTTTGTCCTTTACTTTTTATTTCGTCTACAACTTTATTTATTGCTTTACTATTTATATCAACAACTATAACAGTAGCGCCTTCATCGGCAAATAACTCGGCCATACTACGCCCCATTCCTGAAGCAGCACCAGTAATAATGGCAACTTTATTTTTTAGCATCTGTTTTTCCATAATAATTCCTCTTAGGTCTATATTATTCACTGTTAAATGACCGTTGTTGAAGTAAAAATACTAATTACAATGTATTCATTATCATAGGATTATTATTCTGATACAATGATTTTATTAGGAATTAATAATTCCCAAAACGGGAATAATTATGTTAGACAGATTTGAAGCTCTAAAATATTTTTGTATTGCCGCCGAAACATTACAATTTCGAGAAACTGCGATAAGAATGTCAGTATCACCACAAGTAGTAACCAGAATTATTGCCGAACTTGAAAGTGAATTAGGTTCATTACTCTTTTTACGTAATACTCGGAACATGCAACTCACCAAATTTGGCGAGCGCTTTTTACCTAAAGCACAACAGTTTCTATCAGAAGGCGAAATACTATTTGCACAAGCCAAGCAAAAACAAAATGAAATGAGCGGAATTGTAAGAATTACTGCACCAAAATTACCAGAAAATGATGCTATTTTAATAGCATTAATTGAAAAATGCGTAGCCTATCCTAAATTGCGTATAGACTGGCGAGTTGGTTCAGCCAAATTGCATTCGATAGAAAATCAAATTGATATTGGTATACGAATTGGTTTAGCGCCTGAGCCGTCGATGATTATTCGCAAAATTATTGATATGCAAGATAAACTCGTTATTTCACCAAAATTATTGGCTGAATTAGGCAATCCTGTTGATTTAAATGATTTGCAAAAACGTTTTCCTGTTAGCAATTTAATTGATGTTGATACTGGTCGTTCGTGGGGATGGCCTATTAATGAAAATTTACATCTGTTCCCGAAAAAAGTGCGATTTGTCACGGATGATGCTTACAGTGAATTGAATGCGACATTATCAGGATTAGTGTGCTCGTTAATGGCTGATTACTTGTGCAATAAACATATTGCCAGTGGCAATCTGGTGGAATTATTTCCTGAAATTCCGCGCAAATCTTGGCAAATGTACCTTTATCGCCCACAGCAAACCATAACAGCGCCTCATGTATTGCAAGTCTTTGATTGGTTAACCACAATTTTAAAAGATTTTTATAAATCCTAGTTATTTTAGCACGATGATACTCTTATTATTAACTACCGGACTGCTCCCAATCATAAGTTTAGTAAGCATAAAATTAGTCCTCTTAATCAAACTGAATAACAGCATATTTACGGGTAAAATTGACAAAATCTACCTCTTCAAGAAAAGTAAAAATTTACACCAATATAAAACGGATTAGGTTTTTCAGTTTTGAAGTAGTC
>JAIL01000148.1 GCA_000725195.1 Snodgrassella alvi SCGC AB-598-O02 | reverse complement strand
AACTGGGGGGAAATGATTTTAGAAAAAGTTCTGGAAAGTTCTGGTTTACATAAAGGGCGGGAGTATGTTTTACAAGCCTCATCTACTGTCATAGATGAATTCGGGCGCCAACGCCGATTACAGCCCGATGTATTGATAAATTTACCTGAGAATAAGCAAATTATTATAGATGCCAAAACTTCGTTAACTGCATATGTGCGCTACACCCAAGCGACCGATACCAAAAGTGCTGATCAGGCTCTGGCTTCACACATTCAATCAGTTCGGCAACATATTAAAGATCTTTCAGCAAAAAATTATCATGAAATTGAGGGATTAAATTCTCTGGATTTTGTTTTTATGTTTATTCCGGTCGAACCGGCTTACTTATTAGCATTACAGCAGGACAATCAATTATTCGATGATTGTTTTCAAAAAAGAATTATGCTGGTGGGCCCAAGTACTTTATTGGCAACGCTACGAACAATTGCGCATATCTGGCGCAATGAACAGCAAAATCAGAATGCACTGAATATCGCCAAAGAGGGTGGCAAACTATATGACAAATTTGTTGGTTTTGTGAATACGCTTGAAGGTGTAGGTAAAAATCTGGATCAGGCTCAAGGACAATTTCAGAAAGCAATGGGGCAATTAGTAAATGGACGAGGTAATCTGGTAAGTAAAGCCAATAAATTACGTCAATTAGGTGTACAAAGCGGTAAAAGTTTACCAGAACATTATCAAATCTCAGAAGACGATGAAGAATTAACTTTGCCTATTCCTGATTCATTTTGAAGATAATTCACTATATATTTTTGGTGTATTGATGATTTAAATATGATTTTGTTTAAATGTATATCAATAACTAAATTATAAATTAACTTACAAGAGCTGTTAACATACAGTATTTTTAACCATCTTGCCAATTACATAAATAATTAATATTTATGTAGTCTTTCAGGCATATATCATTTGATGCTGGGTTGTATCCGAATGACTCAAACTGATTCTCAATCATCTGTTCCATTATTACGCAGAATTTTTAGCCGACATATGCTGATATGTATATTTACAGGTTTCAGCTCCGGTTTACCGTTATATTTTCTGATTAATCTGGTTCCAGCATGGTTACGTAGTGAAAATATAGATTTGGCTACTATTGGTTTATTTTCCATTATCGGCCTGCCTTTTACCTGGAAATTTTTATGGTCACCATTAATGGATTTAGTTAAATTACCATGGCTGGGGAGACGGCGTGGCTGGATGTTTATTACACAAGTTGCATTATTGCTGACTTTACTCGGTTACATCGGGCTTAACCCTAATCAGAATATGACAACTATAAAAATCTTGTCTGTGTTTGTAGCCTTTTTTGCGGCCAGTCAGGATATTGTTCTGGATGCTTTCCGGCGTGAAATATTGCAGGATAATGAGCTAGGATTAGGT
>JAIL01000147.1 GCA_000725195.1 Snodgrassella alvi SCGC AB-598-O02 | reverse complement strand
TTGTATTGTTCGTAAAAGATAGCGGAGAAAGTGTGTGGAATGATGTTGATCAACATGATAGCTACTGTGAACGATGCCATCATTTTGGAATGTTTCTTCTGACCGATATAAGCTGCAAGCGGACTTAGCAGCCATAGTAAGGGGATATTTACAGCAACATATAGAATGTCATTCACACCGCACTGTGCCAGAGTTGAAGTAATTGACTTCGGAAAACTATATCTTTTGCCGGTTAAATCAATGCCGGATTCTTCGGCGTTGTGCAGCAAATAAGTAGCTGTGCATAACCAGGCTAACCAGTAAGGATCATACCAGCGTTCTATGTTCAGATTATCACGCAGATAATTTGTAGCAAATAATAGAACCAGCATAAAAATGGCTGCTCCAAAACCTACCCATGGCCATATTCGGTAATACCAAGCAATATTATTGCTAAAAAACATTTTATATTCTCTTAAACTGCTATATAGTTACGAGAGCGGATTCTAGTGATATTTATATATTGTCATCAATCAACTTTACATGATGAGGTTATATCTCATTGTTCGGCTGATAAATTTGTTTACACTAAAATTGATTAATTACAGCAAAATAAATGAATATGGTGAATAAATAGATTTTGACGACTGGTTTTTATTTTGGGATTTAAATTTCTGCAACTAAGATCAATAGTATTATTTAGTAGCCAGCTGCTCAGTAGTTATTCGGATAATCAAATTAAATTTAACGCTTGGTTTTAACATATAAAAAAGTGGACTTGAATAAGCCCACTTTTGTGATTAACTACTTTCAACAATATTTATTGTTAATCTGTTTTGATTTATAGTTTCTTTAATACAATTTGTAACATGCGACGAATCGGTTCTGCTGCACCCCATAAAAGCTGGTCACCTACGGTGAAGGCACTAATATATTCTGCGCCCATTCCCATTTTACGAATACGTCCTACTGGTACAGTTAATGTGCCTGTTACTGCCGCCGGGGTAAGTTCCTGCATAGAAGCAGTTTTTTCATTAGGAACAACTTTGACCCAATCGTTGGCGCTAGCAAGGATTTTTTTAATTTCTTCTACAGGTAAATCTTGTTTTAGTTTTAGTGTTAATGCCTGACTGTGACAACGCATAGCACCGACCCGCACACACAATCCATCAATCACGATGGGTTGAGAGCTTCGTCCTAAAATTTTGTTCGTTTCGACTTCGCCTTTCCATTCCTCTTTGGATTGACCATTACCAAGATCGGCATCAATCCATGGAATCAGGCTGCCGGCCAGTGGGACACCAAACTGTGCCTTTGGATAAGCATCACTGCGTAGAAAATCAGCAATTTTATGATCAATGGCCAGTATAGCACTGGCTGGATCTGCCAGCTCTGTTGTAACTTGTTCTTCAATGGCGCCCATTGCTCT
>JAIL01000146.1 GCA_000725195.1 Snodgrassella alvi SCGC AB-598-O02 | reverse complement strand
AAGTAGGCAATGAGTGTAATATTTTCGCCACCTATACACCAGGTGGTTTTGCAGCAGGAGATGTAAAAGATCATATTTATCGTCAGGCTATTACCAGTGCCGCATCCGGATGTCAGGCCGCATTAGATGCTGATAGCTATTTGTCCGGCCTTAGCAATTAAAACCAATTATTATGTTTTAAACAACAGCATAAATCGAGCATTGACCAACTTTCTTTTAAAGCATCTACTCTAGCTTAACATTTCGCGTAAAAGTAAATTACGGTTATAATGTACGTTTTATGATAAAAGCAAACCACTGCAAGGATATAACTATGGGCTTTTTGCAAGGCAAAAAAATCCTTATTACTGGCATGATCTCCGACCGTTCTATCGCTTATGGCATTGCTAAAGCTTGCCATGATCAGGGAGCAGAGCTGGCATTTACCTATGTGGTCGATAAACTTGCCGATCGCGTTCGTAAAATGGCAGCAGATTTCAATTCTGAACTGGTATTTCGCTGTGATGTTCAAAACGATGAAGAAATCAGCCAGTTATTTACAGATCTTGGTAAACACTGGTCACAACTGGATGGCTTAGTTCATGCGATCGCTTTTGCCCCAAAAGAAGCATTATCTGGTGACTTTCTTGATAGCATGACGCGTGAAGCATTTATGACAGCACATGAAATTTCTGCCTATAGCTTACCTGCTCTGGCTAAAGCTGCTCGCCCATTAATGACTGGACATAATAGTGCTATTGTTGCCCTGACCTATCTGGGTGCTGTTCGCGCTATTCCCAACTACAATGTAATGGGTATGGCAAAAGCTTCGCTGGAAGCCGGTATCCGCTTTACTGCCGCCTGTCTGGGACAAGAAGGTATTCGTTGTAATGGTATTTCGGCTGGTCCGATTAAAACACTGGCAGCGTCTGGTATAGCCAATTTTAGTCGCTTACTGGCACATGTATCAGCACAGAATCCTATTCGTCGTAATATTTCTATTGATGAAGTCGGTAATACCGCTGCATTCCTGCTTTCAGATCTGGCATCTGGCATTACCGGGGAAATTACTTACGTCGATGGTGGCTACAGCATCAATGCCTTAGGTGTACCTGAAGATTTAGATTAAACATAAATAAATCTATTTCGTTAAAAAAACTAAAGTTGCCGGATGAATTTCCGGCAACTTTTTTACATTGCAAAAATAAGCAATTGATTCCGTGAAAGAAACTAATCGCGCTACTATAAAAAGGCAAAATAATTAAACTAATTAGAAACATGGAGTGAATATGAAATTTTTAGAAGAATTCAAAGCCTTTTTGTTACGTGGCAACGTCATTGATTTAGCAATTGGTATGGTAGTGGGTACTGCTTTTAGCAATATGGTTAAATCATTGGTCGATAATATAATT
>JAIL01000145.1 GCA_000725195.1 Snodgrassella alvi SCGC AB-598-O02 | reverse complement strand
TGGTGTGAATTTGTCTAGGCGAATATGGATCAAACAAATTATCATGTCATAGAAATTAATTCTGCCAGAAAATTAACAAGTATGAATTATTAACAATAGGATTAGCTTTTATAATATACTTTTATCATATTTTGCTCTGGAATGAGAGCATCTAATAAATTGCTCTAGTGTACAATAAGGCAATTATTCTGTTTAGTCGGTTGTTTTCAAATAATGATGATTTCTCCGTCTTCCGGTATAAATACCCGGTCATTAATTTTTTCCTGTTCGGTAAATGCTCTAAGTTCAGCGCGAGTTAGCAGGGCATGATTAACTGCTTCCATATGTGTTGCTACAACTGTGGCACCGGTTGTTAATTGGCAAGCTTGTTTAACATCATCCTTACCCATGATTATTGAACCAGCAAAATTATTTATTTGTGCATAGCCTGTATTTAAAGAAGAGAAAGCCGATAATAGCGAGAAAATGGCTGCGGATGCGTTACAGAGATTAGAATTAACATGGTCTACCATCCCTGATGATATCCAAAAAAATCTGGATCAAACCTATCCGAAATGGTATTCAGAGACCAGTAAATACTGCCTCTCCAGACCAACTGCTAATACTGTTATGGAAACGAAATTAAATTTTAATAACTGCATGATTAAAAAATCAGAAGATAAAATTAAAGAATTAAATGGTTATAAAATTTAAATTACATTGAATAAACTAATCAAGCCCAATGATTAACATTGGGCTTTTCTGCATTCAGGCAATAGCATTTGACATGATAATTAAATACATCAACCAAACATCATCAGCATCTTTCTGAATTGATAATATGGCTATCAAAACAACAAAATATTGCTAGACTTTTACCTAACTGTATAGTAATTTTTTTGCTACTAAAACCCGCTATTAATAGCAATCATCATCCTACCAGACCAATTAATTAACTTTACTGTAAATCAGTTTGCTTGGTTTCTTTGCCCAGTAACAAAATAGCTACAATTGCAACAGCAAGAGACAAACTGAATAATCCAAAAATTACATTCACGCTAACCGCATTTGCTACCAGCAATCCAACCATTAACGGTCCTAAAATGCCACCAATTCTGCCGACAGATGCAGCCATACCGGCTCCAGTGGCACGAATATTGGTTGTATATTGTTCCGGTGTGTAAGCATACATCGCTCCCCACGCACCCAGATTAAAAAATGACAGTAAAGCGCCATATAAAAGTAATTGATTTGCTGACTCAGCAACACCAAATAGATAGGCACTTAATAAAGTACCTAATAGATAAGTTACCAATACCCATTTACGCCCCACGCGCTCTATTAACCAAGCTACCGTAAAATAGCCGGGAAGCTGGGCAAAAGTCATGATCAGAATATATTCAAAGCTTTT
>JAIL01000144.1 GCA_000725195.1 Snodgrassella alvi SCGC AB-598-O02 | reverse complement strand
GATCAGGGTAAGATCAAAACCGCTACACTCCTGTTCAATTAGCTGAATAAGTAAATCAGTTAAATGCAGTGATTTTTTTCTTAGTGCCTGCATATCAGTTTGCAGGAAAATATCGATACCACACTCTATCAAGTTCATGGAAACTATTGGTTGAGTGCCACAAAGGAAACGGCGCACGTTGCCAGCTGGGGTGTAGTTTACCGCCATATCAAAAGGTTTGGCATGTCCCCACCAACCGGACAAAGGTTGATTAAATGCCGTCTGATATTGGCTATGTGCCCAGAGCATCGCCGGTGCACCTGGCCCGCCATTGAGGTACTTATAGGTACAACCAATAGCGAAGTCGCTATCAGAGCCGTTCAGATCAATGGGAACAGCACCAATAGAATGACATAAATCCCAGATAACTAGTGCACCATGTTTATGGGCTAATTGATTAACAGCAGCCATGTCATGCAGATAACCGGTGCGATAATTAACATGCGATAAAACGATCACGGCTGTATCATCGGTTACGATGTCCGGCAATGTAGTGGGTTGATCAATTAGTTTCAGTTCATAACCCTGATTAATCATTGCCATGAACCCTTCAATCATATAGAGATCAGTTGGAAATGAATCTCGTTCGGCAATAATAACTTTACGGTGATTGTCTTTTTGTTTTTGAATACCAATAGCGCTAGCCAGCACTTTAAACAGGTTCAAACTGGTGGTGTCAGTGACGACGGTTTCGTTATCATGTGCGCCGATTAATTTACCTATTTTATTGCCTAATCTTACCGGCAAATCCCACCATCCTGCTTTATTCCAGCTATTAATCAGATCGGTACCCCATTGCTGATTAATCACTGCCAGAGCTTTTTCTGCTACCTTTTTCGGTTTCGCACCTAAAGAGTTACCATCTAGGTATATAACCCCTTGTGGTATGCAATCTTCGAATATTAAACGGTTAAAACAGCAGGAAGCTGACAATCGTAAACTCATACAAATGTATGCCGAATTAAGCTTAACCTTTCAGCGCCAGCAAAATATAATAAAAAAGCTATAGTACCAGCGCCAGTTCGTGAAAGTTTAGCAAAACCTTATATCACGATACTGTGTAACAATTAGAATCAGTTGCACTATTGTAAATTTAAGTTGCTGTGCATACTACAACCAACTTAATTTGGTAGATGACTTTATGATGAATTCATTATTCAAGTCAATAACAGATAAGCATTTACGTTGGCGATTTCCTAAGTTTTTTTATCGAATTATGATTAATGTAAATAGTCAATTAATCATAATTCGGTCAAGTTTATGGCATTCAAGCGGTATAAAAATTATACCGCTTGATGATTATTTATTAATAACACTATTATATTGTCTAGTTAAAGA
>JAIL01000143.1 GCA_000725195.1 Snodgrassella alvi SCGC AB-598-O02 | reverse complement strand
TTATAATTCCATGTTTTTTTTATGCACGTTAGTTAGGAGGCAAAAAGTACAAATCCCAAAAACTTATTCTCTGTTATTAATATAATTAAGATTTACTTGATTGCTTCATTTATCATTGAATCTATTGTTTGATACGAAAAACAAGTTTGGCAGATAGAAAATCTTTCACAGGCTAAACAAATCGAGAGTTTAAATATTTGGTTGCATTAACCACCATCATTTTACGCACAATCCTTGCTAAATATTTGGTTTAAAGCACTTTGTAGCATACATTGATTATCGTCTTCAAGTTCTTTAAATTACTTTATAATTGAAAAAAACATGTTGCTATGCTTTGAACACCTTTTATAAAATATAGTACTACCAATACCATGACAATGACATAAAACAAGAGATTTTTTTCTAATTCAACTTGTTTTAATTTTTTATTTTAATATCATTAAAATTGTTTTTTTTGTTGTAAAATAACTTATTAAATAGTTTTATCAAAATTCTACTTTTTAAATCTGTTTATTTCTTAAACGTCAATCATTATAATTCTACATAAAAATAAAAACTTAACTAAAAAACAAATAAATATTAATCATAATAATTAATATTTATTATATTGAACGAAGTTATAATAAAATATGACTATGATTATTACAGATATATCGATTAAAGATTTACTGATTATGGAACCAGAAATCATTACTGATGAACGAGGTTGGTTTATGGAAAGCTTTAATCAGCAAATGTTTGAAGAAGCTCTTCATGCTCGTAACCTATCAGTCCCTATTTTTGTACAAGATAATCACTCTTTATCGCATAAAGGAGTGGTACGAGGTTTACACTATCAAATACCTCCCTATGAGCAAGGTAAGTTAGTTCGTGTAATTCAGGGTCGTGTTTGGGATGTAGTTGTTGATATCCGACCGAATTCTCCTACATTTAGTCAATGGTATGGTATAGAATTATCAGCAAATAATCATCGCCAGCTCTGGATTCCTGCTGGCTTTGCTCATGGATTTATTGCCTTGGAAGATAACAGTCAGTTTTTATACAAAACTACCGCCTATTACGCTAAAGACTGTGAACGTAGTTTGCGTTGGAATGATCCAGAACTTGCCATTACTTGGCCAATCCCCAAAGATGCGGAAATAAGTCTAACAGTAAAGGACGCTCAGGCTCCAGGATTCGCACAATATAAACGCAATCCGGCGTACTAATTCAAAATATATTCTTTTTGCAATATTATTTTTACCTATCGTGTTAAAATTGTTTTTTCTATTCATTGAGATAAGTATAAGGCCATTTTCATTCTAATAAATATACATCTATTTTTATTCAAGTTACATTGATACTACTATTTAAATAATTCATGCTTGTATATAGAG
>JAIL01000142.1 GCA_000725195.1 Snodgrassella alvi SCGC AB-598-O02 | reverse complement strand
GGTCACGGTGTTTGGCATCCATATTGGCCTGTATTTTAAACACAAAGCCTGAAAATTTGTTTTCTGTCGGTTCGACAACCCGCTGGAGTGCAGCACGTGGCTGTGGCGCAGGTGCCCATTCGATTAATGCATTAAGAATTTCCTGAATACCGAAGTTATTAATAGCAGAACCAAAAAATACCGGGGTCAGTTCGCCATGCAAGAACGCTTCCAGATCAAATTCATTTGATGCGGCCAAAACTAATTCGATTTCTTCGCGTAACTGCTGAATCTCAATAGGGAATAATTCATCCAACCGTGCATTATCAAGGCCTTTAATGACATCAAATTCATGTGGTAATTTTTCTCCACCAGCTTCAAACAGATAAATTTCGTCATTAAGAATATGATAAACACCTTTAAAGTTTTTACCCATACCAATTGGCCAGGTAATTGGTGCACAGCGAATATTAAGAATATTTTCTACTTCATCCAGTAGTTCTAAAGAATCGCGAACTTCACGATCATATTTATTCATGAAAGTTACGATAGGAGTATCGCGTAAACGACAAACATTGAGCAGCTTAATCGTTTGCGCTTCTACACCTTTGGCTGCATCAATAACCATTAATGCACTATCGACCGCAGTTAACACGCGATAGGTATCTTCAGAAAAGTCTTCGTGGCCGGGTGTATCAAGCAAATTAACAACATGCTGACGATAATCGAACTGCATAACTGAAGACGCTACAGAAATACCGCGTTGTTTCTCAATTTCCATCCAATCGGAAGTGGCAAATTTACCAGATTTTTTTCCTTTTACCGTTCCGGCTGATAGGATTGCACCAGAAAACAAAAGTAGTTTTTCAGTAAGTGTGGTTTTACCGGCATCTGGGTGTGAAATAATCGCGAATGTGCGGCGACGTGCCGCTTCTTGGGCAATTTGGCTCATATTATATGATCATTTAATAACAATAAAACAAGACGGCTCAGGCCGTCTTGAAAGTGGGTCGATTGTAGCACAATTTGCTATTAAATCTGTTTAATAAATTATTGAAGTTGAGATTTTTTGCTTTGCTATTTAATGAAATTATGGGTCGCTAAAATAAATAGCTGGCTGATTTTGGCTGCCGCAAAATAAAAATAATCTTTATAAAAGATAATTTTATGCTAATAAGATTTTCTATTAGCCAGTATACCTGATAAGCACTTCTTAATATTAAAAGAAAGTTTCCATTATTGTTAACGGTGTTGTTTCAGTATGTAAATCTTCGGTGGCAGCTGAATGTTTGATAACGGCCAGGGCAAGCTTGCATTCAGCTGTAGATGCATGATTAATAATTAAGCCGACATCTTCATTATTATAGTTAGAGACGGTTTCACCAGCTTGCA
>JAIL01000141.1 GCA_000725195.1 Snodgrassella alvi SCGC AB-598-O02 | reverse complement strand
CCAGTCCGGCAGCCAAGCCGTACAAAGCAAAATCGACATACTCCATGGTGGTACCCAGCCAGCAGGAAAGCGTTGCTTTAAAAAGGAAGGCGATGAATTAACCTATAATAAAATTCAAGTGTCATTATTAATGGCGAAAATTATAGACGAATTTATACAAAATGATATTTCAGCAATTAATGTTTTATCAACTGATCTCACCAAGATCAAGCCATTATATCAGGAATTTTCTGAAGCGCAGAAAACTCTGAGAGACACCGCAAATAATGATAAATACAAAGAACAAGCTAAATCATTAGGTGATTACAT
Source organism: Snodgrassella alvi SCGC AB-598-O02 (assembly GCA_000725195.1). Classification (GTDB taxonomy): domain Bacteria; phylum Pseudomonadota; class Gammaproteobacteria; order Burkholderiales; family Neisseriaceae; genus Snodgrassella; species Snodgrassella alvi_G. The sequence continues at coordinate 1,055 of JAIL01000141.1, read as the reverse complement.
TGAAAAAACTACGGAATTTAAAACAGCTATGATTGAATTAATTGACCGTATTGAAGCTAAAAAAGCATTAGATAAAAGCGATATGCAATTTGCTGCACAAAGAGAAGGAACTCCTGAAAAATTACGTGAAATCCATAATAAAGCAATTGATGCTTTTAATCGTAATCCATAAAAACTAAATTGTCATTTATAAGGTAATTCAGGTTTTCTGAATTACCTTATAAATTGATATCTATTATTGCTAAAAACAGAAAATAGTAAGCTAAAATTTTTAGAAATACAAATAAATTTATGTTCATAATATAATCAGCAGTCTTGCAGAACATAAATGTAAATTTATTTTAAAATCAATTGTTTGAAATAATTTTGACTACTTAATCAATTATCAAAATCAGCTAAAATTAAAAATAAATATTGATGTCAATTAATGCATAAATTTTTATAAAAGTTTTATTAATAGTCTAAAATAGAGAAACAGTTTCGATATAGTTGTTTACAAATAATTACCGTATAAACTTAAGATAAAACATAGTTATTTTTCTAAAAATTATCGAATATTTGATTTATAAATTTGTCAGGATGAGTGGGTAACTAATCATAAAGTTAAACGTAATTTTAATTGGTAAAGTTGCTGGTGATTAATTTAGTCTTTCTTTGTAAGACTATCTGTTTCGTTTATTTCGGAAACAACAAATTTTAAAACTGAAATGATTGAACTAATTGAGCGGGTAGAAGCTAAAAAAGCATTGCGTGAAAGCGAATTGGAGAGTCCTGAAAGTACAAGCGGGACGCCTGAAAAATTATATAAAATCAGAGGTAGCGCAATTGATGATTATAACCGTAATCGGTAAAAACTAAATTGTCATTATAAGGTAATTCAGGTTTTCTGAATTACCTTATACATTGATATTATGTAATCATAAAAATAAAAAATAGCAGGCTAGAATTCTTAAAAATATAAATAAAATTATGTTTATCAGTAATCAACCATTCTGAAAATCATAATTTTCAATTTAATTTATAATCAATTGATTGAAATAGTATTGCCTACTTTA
>JAIL01000140.1 GCA_000725195.1 Snodgrassella alvi SCGC AB-598-O02 | reverse complement strand
TTATTTTAGATAATCTAAGTAATTCTTCTGCAGAAGTATTACAGCGTATCAAGCAAATTACTGGTAAAGAAGTACAGTTCTATCAAGGTGATGTTCGTGATCGGTTGTTGCTACAGCAGATATTTGCTCAACACCAAATAGAGCACGTTTTACATTTTGCCGGTTTGAAAGCAGTTGGTGAAAGCGTGCGCGAACCGTTAAAATACTATGACAATAATGTAAGTGGTAGTCTGATATTGGTAGAGGAAATGGCGAATGCTGGTGTGTTTAATCTAGTATTCAGCTCATCTGCCACAGTTTATGGCACCCCAGCTACTGTACCCATTAGTGAGACAGCCATTACCGGCGGTACCACCAATCCTTATGGTACATCTAAATATATGGTGGAACGGATGTTAATGGACATTCAGGCTGCTGATCAGCGCTGGAGTATGACTTTATTACGGTATTTTAATCCGGTTGGCGCACATGAATCAGGCTTAATCGGAGAAGATCCGAACGGTATTCCCAATAATCTGCTACCTTATATTTGTCAGGTCGCGGTTGGCAAGCTGGCGCAGTTATCTGTATTTGGCAATGACTATCCAACTTCGGATGGAACTGGTGTACGTGATTATATTCATGTGATGGATCTGGCAGACGGACATTTATGTGCTATGCGGGCAGCACAAAATCAACCTGGCGTACATATTTATAATCTGGGTACCGGACAAGGTTATTCTGTACTGGAAATTATTCAGGCTTTTGAACAAGCCAGTGGTAAAAAAATTCCCTATCAGATTGCTCCACGTCGCGCCGGAGATATCGCCAGCTGTTTCGCCAATCCTCAATTAGCTCGCCAGAAATTAGGCTGGCAAGCACAGCGAGACCTAAATAGCATGATGACGGATGCTTGGCACTGGCAGCAACAGAATCCACATGGCTACCATTAATTAACAAGCTCTGTTTTTGCTACCAAAGTGTTAAAACACAAATCCCACGACTAAGTCAGTGGGATTTATGTTTTTCGGTTTTGAGTTTTGAGACTAAATTTAACGCTAATCGATAAAAACGCTCCTGAAAGTTACAAAAACAATAATAGAAGGTATGACTGTTCAGTACTTTGCCACCAAACAGTAAAGTTATTATAGTATAATGATAATTATTATCAATAATAATAGTAAAAAAACTGATCATTTGTCGTATAAATTCCACTAAGCAGCATCATACTGAAAGCATAATGTTTTTGTACTAACAGCATTTTTCACCAGTTCAGGCTGGTTTTCGGTATAATTGCACCTATATAAGCAGTCCGAACAAATTTTATCACTGTGCAATCGCCA
>JAIL01000139.1 GCA_000725195.1 Snodgrassella alvi SCGC AB-598-O02 | reverse complement strand
CCATCCACAAGTATTTCCGCGCCTAGCATAAAAGATGATTCATCCGAAGCCAGAAAAGTGGCTGCTTTAGCCAGCTCTATCGGTCTGCCCATACGCCCTAGTGGTACTAATGCCTTAATTTCCTGCTGTAAACGTTTGACTGCATCTGGATCAGTAGAATTTAAATTCATATGTGCTGGCGTATTTGTTGGTCCTGGCACTAAACAATTGAAGCGAATATTTCTGGATATCAGCTCTCCTGACAGTGTCTTAGCTAATGAACAGAGAGCTGCTTTACTGGCAGCATAAATGCTACTTTGCGGTAAACCGATTTTAGTACTTACCGTACCGCACAAAATAACTGAACAGGGATCAGCCAGCAAAGGTAACAGCGCCTGTATCAGAAAAAAAGGCCCCTTGAAATTCGTATTCATTACACTGTCAAAAGTATTTTCATTCCAATCAGTTACCGGCAGATGAGTGACATCGGCTGCATTAATATATACAGCATCTAATCTAGGCCACATTTTGGTTAACTGTGCAGCCAGAAGCTTTTGTTCTTCAACATCAGAAGTATCACTTTGCAATATTAATACATCTACACCTAATTCCTGCTTCGCAGCCAGTAATCTGTCTTTATTTCTGCCGGTTATGGCTACTGTTGCACCTTCGGCGATAAATTCTCTAGCCGTTGCCAGCCCTATTCCACTACTTCCGCCTGTAATCAGTGTATATTTACCCGTTAGCCTGTTCATAGATTCCCTTTCAAAAATAAAATTTAGTATAATTTAACGGGTTTACTTATGAAAGTAGGTACCAAATAGATACTAATGGAAAATAGTTATGTCTACTGAAAAAAATATCACCGAAACCTATCATTGCCCTATGGTTAAATTTATTAGCCTAATTTCAGGAAAGTGGGCTATTCCTATCCTTTATCGCCTGATTATTACTAATGAACCTATTCGTTTTGGCGAATTAAAGCGCGCCCTCACACCAATAACCCAAAAAGAATTAACAAAACAGCTAAAACTATTTGAGCAAAAAGGATTAATTACCAGAAAGCTCTACCCGGAAGTACCACCTAAAGTCGAATACCAGATAACAGTACTGGGAAAAACTTTAAAACCAGCTTTAGTTTCCATTGCGAACTGGATGGAGCAGCATGAAAAAGACTTACTCTGAATCATTATCAGCTTATTCAGATAAATTAACTCAAGCAGCAATAAATATCTGTCAACAGCTGATAAGTATTAACGAAAGAAAAGTACCAATTCATTTTTAAACAATCAGATTATTAATACCTGGCCATTGATACTAATGGCTAGG
>JAIL01000138.1 GCA_000725195.1 Snodgrassella alvi SCGC AB-598-O02 | reverse complement strand
GCGTTGTTACAGAATGAATCCTTAGTAGCAGAAATTTTACATACAGTTGTAGATGCCGTGGCAGTTCCGGTTACTTTAAAAACTCGTCTTGGCTGGGATGATAATCATTGTAATATTCTGGCTATTGGCGATATAGCAGAAAAAGCAGGAATTGCTGCTATAGCTGTGCACGGGCGTACTCGTGCACAGATGTATAATGGAGCAGCACGCTACGAATTAATCACTCAGTTACGACAACAAATACATGTGCCGTTATGGGTTAATGGTGATATTACCAGTCCGCAAAAAGCGTTTGCAGTATCTGAGCAAACTGGTGTACAGGGCATCATGATTGGTCGTGCGGCTCTGGGACAGCCATGGTTATTCAGAGATCTGCGTCATTTTCACATCCATGGAGTTTTGCCTGTTGCATTAAGTGTTGCGGAACATGCTCAGGTTATTCATAAACATATTCAGTCGATGCACGACTTTTATGGAGAATACTTGGGTGTTCGTATAGCTCGTAAACATATTGGTTGGTATGTGGCTATATTAGCTGGTGGTGATGAATTTCGCCGTCAAGTAAATAAAGTGGTTGATGCAAAACAGCAATTGCACATGATTGATGCTTATTTAGATCAACAAATAAAGCAGCTTTCTGTATGGCCATGCACTTACCGGCAAAACATACAATAGTCATTTTGTTTTGTTGTAAAAGGAAAATATTAATGAGTGAAGCACACAAAGTCAGTATAGCGCAATGCATTGAGACCATTACCGCATTATTTATGCTTCCTGGTCTATTTATGACGCTATTTCTAGCACAAGAACCCAAACTTCCTGTAATTACTCATAAATCTTTTAATCAGACAGTTACTGATCCTTTTAATGAATTTTTTAATCGTAAAGGTGTTAAAAGTGCTTTGCTGATACTGTGTTTTATTTTTTTGTATAAACTGGGTGACAGTATGGCTACTGCACTGGCTACACCTTTTTATATAGATATGGGATTCAGTAAAAAAGATATCGGTCTGATTGCTAAAAATGCCGGTTTGTGGCCAACAATTATTGCTGGCATTCTAGGCGGGATCTGGATGATTAAATTAGGTATTAATCGTGCTTTATGGCTATTTGGGCTGGTACAGGATTTTTCTATATTGGGATTTGTCTGGCTGGCAAGTCAGGGACCTTTTGCCGTAATCAGTTTAAAGCAACAGTTAATGCTGGCAACCGTTATTGGCGTTGAAGCAATTGGTGTGGGTTTGGGTACGGCTGCTTTTGTGGCTTATATGGCACGTGAAACTAATCCTGCTTTTACTGCCACA
>JAIL01000137.1 GCA_000725195.1 Snodgrassella alvi SCGC AB-598-O02 | reverse complement strand
CCAGTGAAAGCGATAAAAATCAGGTTGGACGAGTGGCCCGCGCCCAGCCAGCTGCTCAAAATGTTTATAATTATATTGATGTATCCAGTGAAAGCCATACATCTAGACCAAGAATTTATGATTATAATATTTTGTTGAATGTCAGAGGTGTATCACCAACCTACACTAAAGTAGTTACTTATGATCGCATTGCCTATGTAATGGGCATTCTTACGCCAGAAGAACAGCAATCGGCAACCAATAAAATCAGCGCGGTGGATAGTGTGGAAAAAGTTATTCCCTTATATCAAACCTTTAATCCAGCAACCGCTAATCAAGGCACCAAAAGTACTAATTCTTAAATAAAAAAAGCTGGGATCAGAATATCATGCTTCTGTTCGCAGTAACTTATTGCTGAATTTACCCAAATCCAATCTGAATTTGCATATAATATACAACTATTCGTAATTACTTCCTTTGAGGAAATATTTATAATGAGTAATAAATCAGTTCTACCAAGTATTAAAAACAAAAAACCTCGGGAAAAACCGGTCTGAGCACCTACACCAATTATGGCAGCATATTTTGTGATCAGATTACAACAAGATAGAATGGCACTAGCAACATTATCCTTGTGCAATAATCTAGCAGTTCATAGTTCTCTCACCAACAGCCTCCAGGACGGTTTGTTCACTCATCAGATTCATGCTCTGGGTAAAAAGCATGATATGCTTTGTGTAATTTCTACCTATGGTCAATGTAACAACCTTTGTCAGGCGATTAAAACCGCTCATGAGCGATATATGCCTGTTTTAGCCATCAATAGAGACAGCGACGGAGAAATCGTGGCATTATTACGTAGTGATGATTTTTGGCCAGATATTCCGATGATAATGCTCTGCGTGTTCTGGAAGCCTAACAAGTGATTATCCATGCCTTATGTGCCCATATTGACCAATTATTATTAAGCGGTTTATAACCATTAGCATATACAAAAACAGGTTAAACACATGAAAAAATATGTATCTACTCTTCTTATTGCCTTATGTATGACCGTCACTTTGACCGGTTGTCCGGCATTCCTAATTGGTGGAGCCGCGGTGGGCACCCTTACCGTGACAGATCGTCGTAGCACCGGAGCCCAAACCGATGACAAAGTGATGGAAGTCAAAATTCTTGATGGCGCCATGAATTATTTGAACAGTCAGAGTTCAGATAAACAATTTAAACCCACACTATCCGTAATCAGTTACAACCGTCAAATACTGCTATTAGGTCTGGTCGCCAGTGAAAGCGATAAAAATCAGGTTGGACGAGTGGCCC
>JAIL01000136.1 GCA_000725195.1 Snodgrassella alvi SCGC AB-598-O02 | reverse complement strand
CTATGGATGGCTATGCCATATGTGGCTTAGATTGCCCGCAATGGCAGCTTATGGGAACAATGGCTGCCGGTGATTCACAGCAAATTAGCTTACAACATGGGCAAGCAGTACGCATTTATACCGGCGCGGCTATTCCCAAACATACCGATGCAGTCATTATGCAGGAACACACCAGTGTTAACGATAATGTTGTTACCAGTACGCATACGCCCATAGCAGGTGACAATATTCGCCGACAGGGTGAAGAACTCAGACAAGGTGCAATTCTGCTCAATAAAGGTGCATTGCTCAATGCTCAGGCGATAGGATTGGCGGCGTCACAAGGTGTCAGCCAAATAGAAGTTTATCAAAAACTACGTGTAACCGTGTTTACTACCGGTGATGAATTAGTAAACGCCAGCACTGCGTTACATCAGCATCAGATTTATGACAGCAACCGCCCGATGCTGCTGGCTTGTTTACGTGAGCATGCGTTAATAGAAACTATTGATGGTGGCATTCTGCCGGATAATCTTGACATCATTACCCAGACTCTTGCTCAGGCAGCTAAAACCAGTCATAGCATTATTATTTGCGGCGGTGCATCCGTAGGTGACCGTGATTTGGTTAAACCAGCCTTACAGCAATTGGGCGAAATCGAACATTGGAAGCTAGCGATCAAACCAGGTAAGCCGTTTGGCTGGGGAAAGATTCAGCATTGCCGAGTTATGTTATTGCCGGGCAATCCGGTAGCCAGTTTTGTGACCTTTATGTTATTGGGATTGCCAGCTCTGCAGACGGCTGCTGGTCGCCATATCTTACAGGCTTTGCCGGAATGTTTTCAGGCCAGAGCGGCCTTTAGCATTTCACCCAATCAACAGAAACGTCGTGAATTTATTCGTGCATCTATCCACTTTTCCAATAATGGTCCTGAAGTCAAACCGCTCAGTAAACAGGGGTCCCATATGTTATCTGGTTGTGTCGAAGCACAAGTACTAATTGATATTCCACCACAAACAAATATCGAACATGGACAATGGCTGACCATTTATCCGCTCAAATAAATCTTAGTCCCAAAAGCTTATATTTTATATAAGCTTTTGGTAACAAACAGCCTGATGTAAATACAATCATTTCAATAGCTAATTGTCTGACTGCTATCAAAAGATAAGCTAACTTACCGATCTGTTGGAAATAATTGTATTTTTCATTTCTGCTAAAAATCTTATAAGCAGCGACAATACTTGTATCATTTCTAAAATCGAGTTTAAAAATCAGCTTGAACTGAGTTTACTGCTTCGTT
>JAIL01000135.1 GCA_000725195.1 Snodgrassella alvi SCGC AB-598-O02 | reverse complement strand
AAAGCCTTTGGTGCGCCAATAGGTAAATCATTCGGGATGACAGTAGGTTGTCCGGCAGCGATAGGAGTCGTGATAGCAGATGTGGCGGCGAAATCGGCGGTAGTAGAAGGAATAGGCTATTCAAGCCCAGCGAGTGGAACCAGTTACAGTAATGAGGTGATATTCACATTCTCAGGTGATTCAGGAGCAGTTCGTCAGGCAGTGATAGCAGCACGAGAAGTGGGTCTGAACTTATTATCGACACTTGATCCGAGCGCCTTAAAATCAACTACCACTCCTTATATTTAATACTGAGAACACGCAGGAAAAAATATGAATGATTTAGCAATCTCCCAAGCTGTGGCTAATGTATTAAGTAAATACAGTGGCGGGGCAAAAGGTAGCGCAGAATCTGCTCAAACAATGCCTAATCAGCCAGCCTCAGTAGAAAAAACGAGTACTGATAATAGTGGTTTGATCAATAATATTGTTGCACAAATATTAAATACCAATACCACTGTACAAAAGACCAATACTGACAACGGTGGTCTGATCAATAATATTGTTGCGCAAATATTAAATAAAAACAATACAGTAGAAAGTGCCAATACTGATAAGGATGCTTTAATCAATAATATTGTCGCGCAAATATTAAATAAAAACACCAATACCGGTAAAGCTCCTGCAGCCATGCATGTTAATGTTCAGGCTGCACAAGGTAATGGTATTTTTACCAGTATGGATGAGGCAATTGAAGCTGCACATAAAGCGCAGCGGCAATATCAGCTTTGCTCTATGACTGATCGACAGAAATTTATCGATGGTATCCGTGAAGTCTTTCTCCAGCAATCAGTTTTAGAACAGGTTGCAGCTATGGCCGTTGAAGAAACTGGTATGGGCTGCTACGAAGATAAATTGATCAAAAATCGTTTAGCTGCTTCTAAAACCCCAGGCACAGAAGATTTGATTACTCGAGCCTGTAGCGGAGATGATGGCTTATCTTTAGTTGAATATTCAGCCTATGGAGTCATTGGTTCTATCACCCCAACCACCAACCCAACTGAAACCATTATTTGTAATTCCATTGGTATGCTGGCGGCTGGTAACAGCGTGGTATTCAGTCCGCATCCTCGTTCTAAAAACGTATCCTTATTGGCTGTAAAACTGATTAACGAAAAATTAGCACAGTTGGGCGCACCGCAAAATCTGGTGGTTACAGTGGATAAACCATCCATTGAAAATACCAATACGATGATGTCTCATCCAAAAATTAGAATGT
>JAIL01000134.1 GCA_000725195.1 Snodgrassella alvi SCGC AB-598-O02 | reverse complement strand
CATCCGCGGCCGTCAGGCTGTAACCAACTGGGCTGCAGGAGTACTATTAGTCTGGGCCTTATTATTGACCTTATTTTTACCATGGCTGGATGCCGCTAAATCAGCACGTCCTGTTGTTTTGCAAATGCAAAACAGCTTAACTACTGAATTAACACAGGCGCTGCGTGAAGGCAAAGAGTGTATCAGTGTTCGGGCAGATAATTTCAGTACACGTATAATCTGGCAGGAATACAGCTGGATTAAACTATTACCTGATAATAAACTTTGTCAGTATCAGTTGGTAACACATAATCTGAAAGCGAAAGTGCCAGAAAACTGGGTGGAAATCTGGGCTGGCGCACGCCCTCGTGAAAAAAACAATATTATTGCCTTATGGCAAAAGGTGACAACAAGCACGGAGCAGCAACCATGACCGCTATTCAACAGCAAAACTCTGCGCAACAATGTACTACTGCTAATGTTGACAGTGAAGAAATTGATAAATTCAGTCAGTTAGCTCACAAATGGTGGGACAAAGACAGTGAATTCAAACCATTGCATGATATTAACCCACTGCGACTAGATTTTATCGACAATTATGTGCATCTTAAAAACAAAAAAATACTGGATGTTGGTTGTGGTGGTGGCATTCTGACCGAAGCAATGGCCAAAATCGGGGCAGAAAGGGTAACGGGCATAGATTTAGCCAAAAAATCACTGAAAATTGCTCAGCTACACGCTTTACAGGAACAGCTTAATAATGTTTCTTATCGTCTGATCAGTGCTGAAGATTTGGCTACTGAAATGCCTGCTTCATTTGACGCTATCAGTTGTATGGAAATGCTTGAACACGTCCCTAATCCGGGCAGTATTGTGTAGGCATGTGCTCAATTAGTAAAACCAGGTGGCATAGTTTGTTTTTCAACCATCAATCGTAATCCGAAGGCTTATTTTCAAGCTATTATTGCTGCTGAATACATGCTAAAACTTACCCCTCGTGGCCCTCATGATTTCCGTAAATTTATTACACCGGCAGAACTGGCACGTCTGTGCCGAAATACCGGACTGGAGTGGCTGGGGAGCAGTGGGTTTACTTATAATCCTTTCAGCAAACGTTATCACCTGACAGATTGTCTGGATGTCAATTCCATGATTGCCTGTCATCGACCACTTGCCTAAGATAACAATGAAAAAAAAAGCCGGCTGTATTTAGCCGGGTTTCATATTAATATATTCAGCACAGAT
>JAIL01000133.1 GCA_000725195.1 Snodgrassella alvi SCGC AB-598-O02 | reverse complement strand
TTTCATATTAATATATTCAGCACAGATAGCGACAGATTAATGCTCAACAATAGATTTCATCAGTGGAATCGTTGACCAGTCAATACTGTCTAATAAATTTTTGACAATCAAACCTAATTCGGTATCACCTTCAATTTTTAATTTTGGGTTAAAAAATAAAGTATCTGGATCTTCCTGCCGCAGCAACATCTTCATAAAATCAACCATATTAGCGCCGAAGTACAGATCTACCGGAACAGTATTATTAGCCAGAATAAATTTGTTTTCATCAGCAGTAAAATACAAATTTAATCCTAGATCCTCAACCACAATTTGAAAGTTTCGTCCAGCCAGCAACGACATATCAGCCTGCAAAATCTGCTTTTTTAATAATTGATTAAGCGTCTGCACCAGTATCCATGCTGGTCGGGGAAATTCTTCACTGTACTGGGTGTATTTCTGATTGCTGGTTTTTCTTTTCAGGGTACTGAACTGATCGGCATCACAGCCGGCGAATCAGAAGATCCGCAAACAAGCATTCCTAAAGCGGTTAAACAGGTTTTCTGGCGTATTCTGATATTTTATATTCTGGCCATGCTGGTAATCGGTCTTCTTATTCCTTACAACAGTAATGCACTATTAGGTGCAGATGTCGATCAGATAGCTAAATCGCCTTTTACATTGGTGTTTGAACGTGCCGGACTGGCTTTTGCTGCTGCGATTATGAACACCGTAATTCTGACGTCAATTCTTTCCGCCGGTAATTCAGGTTTATATGCCTCTACCCGTATGTTGTATGCCATGGGCAAAACTGGCATGGCACATAACTCTTTTGGCAAAGTCAATAAACAGGGTGTACCAGTGCTGGCACTTATGGCTACTGCGATTGTTGTGTTAGCTATTTTTCTGCTTGAAAGCATTGATGAAGGTGCCTATGAATACGTCGTGGCAGCATCTGGATTGACCGGATTTATTGCGTGGCTCGGTATTGCCATCAGCCATTACCGTTTTCGACGTGCTTTTGTCCATCAGGGTCGTGACATCAACACTTTAGCTTATCGGGCAAAATGGTTTCCCTTTGGCCCTATATTGGCACTAGGCCTGTGTATACTGGTAATTATTGGTCAGGATAGTGATTTATTATTACACGGCGATTTCAAATGGCAGCGTTTCGCTATTACTTATATGGGTTTGCCTGTCTTTGCGGCATTTTACCTGTATCATAAAATTCGCTATCGCA
>JAIL01000132.1 GCA_000725195.1 Snodgrassella alvi SCGC AB-598-O02 | reverse complement strand
CTTTAATTCGTGAATCACTCGTTGCTGCTGTTAACGCCATACCAGTAAGACCACAAATAGCCAGGATACCGATTTTATTGCGATCAACAAAAGATTGTAAGCCGATAAAATCTACCGCAGCGCTAAAGTCTTCGGTATTAATATCTGGTGATGCAGTATTACGCACATTCCCGCCACTTTCCCCTGTAAAAGAAGGATCAAATGCCAAAGTGACAAAACCACGTTCTGCTAAGGTCTGAGCATGTAAACCTGAAGCTTGTTCTTTTACTGCACCAAATGGCCCACTCAAAATGATGGAGGCTAACTTTTGATTACCCTTATTTTTAGGTAGATATAAATCACCCACCAGCATAATGCCATAACGATTTTTAAAGGTTACTTTTTGATGATCAACTTTATCACTTTTAGGAAATGTTTTATCCCATGTTTGAGTCAGTTGCATTGTACTTACTCCTCTATCTAATGTTGTTTAAGATGCTGCGACAGTTATGGATTCAGCAACAGAAAAAGCAATGCCTAAGGTGACAGTCTTTTAAAAAATATTTTGATAAAAATATTCATAGTAATTACAAGTTGTTATCATTGTTATGTAGAACTATCTATCACAATTATAAGAAAGCTCCATTACATACTTGTATCACTTGTCCTTTAACGGCTTTGCCCATTTTACTGGCTAGATATAAGCATGCATAAGCTTGATCAATTGGATCGCATTCAGGTCCAGGAAAATAGACATAATGTTTACTAAACTCTAACATACTTTTTCCACCAGGTTGCTCACCTTTTTGATTTGCTAGGTGCATTGGCGTAATTGTAGATCCTGGTGCAACAGCATTACAACGAATGTTAGTTTGGCTCAAGCGCATAGCGACATTCTTTGTAAGGGTATTAATAGCTCCTTTGGTTGCCGTATAACTTGCACCACAAAAAGGGCGTGTACCATTAACTGAAGAAATATTAATTATTACACCCTCATTTTTAGGAAGAAATATTTTCAATGCTTCTCGAATATAACGCATAGGACCAGCAAGATTGACATTTATGACCTCATGCATCCACTCATCTGAAGTTTCATCAATCATTTTTTGTTCGCCAATAGCAGCATTATTAATAAGTATATCGACATCGCCAAATTCTTTAAGGGCAGCTTCAAATACCTTTTTTGTATCGGT
>JAIL01000131.1 GCA_000725195.1 Snodgrassella alvi SCGC AB-598-O02 | reverse complement strand
GAAAGAAGTGTTAAAAAAAAGTGCCAATTTGTTTATTACTAATATTAAGTTGTGGAATTCATGCAAAACAGGTTGCCAATAATAAAACACATACGTTGAGTTTACTATTGGCATCATTCAATTTTATAGTTCATAAATATTTAACTTTGATAATTTTTTCAAATTTATCAAAAGTCTCTTACAGGTTTTCCGATAGCTAAATTAAAACCAGTGCTAAAGGCAGCACAGCTTATCAAGTAAACACTCCCACTTACAACTTTTATCCTCACCTTTATCATTAGAACCAGATATTCAAATATCCCACCTAAGTTAGATTCCTGTCCAGCCAGATTTCAATCACAGCCAATATGTTTTGAGATTCAATATTGATTGAATGGGCAATACGCGTTAAGCATTGGTTAACGGTTATTTATGCATATAGCCTACTAAAACAAAAGTTAAGTAAAGTGAGCTCTAATTGTTCAAAACATGCCATGTTATTGAAAAAATGAATACTTTATTTAACTAATTGTTCTCTATCAGGTTACTAGATATCAGATAGCTATCATAACGCCTATCCCAAAATTATAGTATATCTTTTAGACGAGCATTTTGCAGATCATTAATATCTTCACCTCCGCTCTGCCCTATTTACCGCGTAGCAAAGTATGTTTCGATCTGGTAAATTTACAACTCCAACCCCACAGATCAATACAAGTCAATCCATTAGGCGCATACTGATACAGATTAATATCACCCAGCAACCCAATCGGATCCGGCTGAGTAAATCTACCTATATCCGGATCGTAGTACCTGAAAGTATTGTAAATTAGTCCAGTTTCTCTGTCTGAATATGGTTACTAATATTTCTGGTTCTGTGTGTGCTATCTCCTGTATTGGTTTACTATACAGATAATAAGAGTATTCCCAGTCAGTTTTGCCTTTTTCATTAGTCATTTCTTCCAGCTGAGCTTTTACATCAGTTTGGAAGTAATGATAGATTTTTTATATCAGCCTGATCCTGCAATCATTCTTAAACTATCCAACAAAGAACGACTAGGTTTGCGGTGATATCTTCTTCTGTATTAAGGCGTTGTACTATTACTAGGTAAATAACTTTTTATTTTAAAGTAGCTAAATCAATAAATATTGCTGGTGGAATTATTTATTTTTCACGCCTACTTTTTTTG
>JAIL01000130.1 GCA_000725195.1 Snodgrassella alvi SCGC AB-598-O02 | reverse complement strand
ACCGTTAGTATCAGGTCTGAAGTTTTTTAATGTTTTAAGTGGTTCATGATTTGCTAACTGTTTAGCCGAAAATGGATTATAGGTTGTCAGAGTACAGCGTGAGCAAGGCTTAACTATATCAAATATGATCTTGCCGATCTTAATAGTTTTCCAACTATCTTCTGCAATTGGAAGTGCTCCATTTATAACAATATTTTCTCTGAATTGTCGAATATCTAATTTTTCGGGACATTGTTGTTCAAGATAACGAAATGAGACTGTATTGATTAATAAATAAAAGAAGCCAACAGCAAAACTAACTGATATTTGCTCAAGATGTTTAATTCTTCTGTTTATTGTTTTACCTAACCAACGTAATTGGACATTTTTTTGTAAAAACTGACTGAAAAACTGATTTACTTTTATTGGCGCTATCTGAGGGGTGAAATGATTACCCCATACTTCAATAGCCTTATGAACAGTTGAAAATTCATCTGGATCAATTGATATCGATTGTTGCCTTGGCAGTGAAACATAAATTTTTCAATGATAAGTGAGGTGGCAATTTTTAAAAGTTCAGGATACAGTCTTGTCGTAATAAGTTTTCCATTGTGTTTGCAAATCATCAAAATACAATCATAAGCAAAACCGCTATCATTAGAACTTTAATAGCCTAAAATAAAAAAGAACAATCTTTCTCAATAGCTTCATAGTGAACAATAGATGATAGGAATTTAATATATTGTTTTTAAATTATTATATAGTTAGATTATGTCATATATTTTTTATTTTGCTATAAGATAACTAAATATTTTCCTTAATGTTTCAGAATGTTAACAAATCATTTAGAACTATAAATGACTTAAGTGTTATTGGTTGAGAATGGTAATTTTTATGTAAAACAAATATTTATTGATTATTTCAGTAAAGATTCAGTTTCACTGGTAATAGATTATAAATTTGCCAAACTAATAGATGATCACATTATGATAGTTTGAGCCTGTTATAATTTCATTATTTTAATATATAGCTTAAGACGAAATAATATCTATCTTATAGCTATTGATAATTTACCAAGTTATTAACTTTTTTTAAAGAGGGATTTTATGTGGTTAGCTTTTGCCTGCATCAATCTTGCCATTGCTGTCATGTTGGGTGCGTTTGGCGCACATGGTTTAAAAAATTT
>JAIL01000129.1 GCA_000725195.1 Snodgrassella alvi SCGC AB-598-O02 | reverse complement strand
CCTAGCCATTAGTATCAATGGCCAGGTATTAATAATCTGATTGTTTAAAAATGAATTGGTACTTTTCTTTCGTTAATACTTATCAGCTGTTGACAGATATTTATTGCTGCTTGAGTTAATTTATCTGAATAAGCTGATAATGATTCAGAGTAAGTCTTTTTCATGCTGCTCCATCCAGTTCGCAATGGAAACTAAAGCTGGTTTTAAAGTTTTTCCCAGTACTGTTATCTGGTATTCGACTTTAGGTGGTACTTCCGGGTAGAGCTTTCTGGTAATTAATCCTTTTTGCTCAAATAGTTTTAGCTCTCAGGCAACTAACAAAATTAAGTGATGGCATTTATCTATAAACTAATAAAAAAAGTGTTAGCATCGTCTGATCAATAATCTTTAGTTGCTAAGCAGTCCCCTATTGCTATAATGATATTTGAATATGTATATTTACTATTCTATGTTTAGAAAGTCGCTGTGTTCAGTTAACTGCAGTAATTAATATCTGTCTAAACAAATATTGTAATTAAATAAATTAGACTAATGAAGTTTAATATCATTGGATAGTGACAATTTAGTCGCTGGGTTTTATATTCAATTCTTAATTGCGTATAAATTGTTTCTAAATTAATAATATAGTAATTTTAATTAAGTTTTATCTGTTTTTTTGTGTTTTTACAAACTAAATAAAGATAAAATTAATAATATATATTCTATATACGAATGATTATTACTATCAATTATCCTATTGAAAACATTATTCTTTTATTTTGTTTTAATGTAATACCTACTTTAAATAACATTCAAAATTAGTTACAATACATCAACTTTACCAATATTTGCATAAGGTTGGCGCAATTATGTTGGCGAATTATTTCCCCATCCTAATATTTATTCTGGTTGGCTTTGCCGCTGGCGTTCTCTTCATCTCTCTCGGTTTATTACTGGGGCCCAATCGACCATACAAAATGAAACAGGAACCGTTTGAGTGCGGTTTCGAAGCTTTTGAAAACGCACGTATGAAATTTGACGTACGTTACTATCTGGTAGCCATTTTATTCATCCTGTTTGACCTTGAAGTTGCCTTTATGGTGCCATGGGCAGTTGTGTTTAAAGAGCAATGGGCGCCATTGAAGAACAAGTTACAACAGAGCTGGCAGATCCAGCCA
>JAIL01000128.1 GCA_000725195.1 Snodgrassella alvi SCGC AB-598-O02 | reverse complement strand
AAGCATGACCACTTTTTTGGCAAACAATTAATTTATCATAATCAATTAGATGTTATCTGGTTATATGCCCCCAATAAGCCAAATAAATCATACGAATTCAAACTTATCTATCAGGGCTGTGCTGAAACTGGAATCTGTTATCCGCCAGTTGAAAAAATCTGGACGATTAATCCGCTAAACAAACAACAGTTTTTGCATACCTCAACTCCTTTCCAGACTAAGGCAAAAAAATTTCAACTTAAACAGGAAATTTTACAAGCGAAACAAGCTAACACCACGGCAAACACATTTTTTCAGCTATCTCGCGCAACCATCATTACTAATTTGATGGCCTTTTTTATAGCCGGTTTAGGATTGAGTTTGACTGCCTGTATGTATTTTTTGCTACCTATTGTATCGGCCATTGTTGTGGGTACAAAACAACATACAACTAAGTGGCGTGCTTTCGTCTTATCTTTTATTTATGTACAAGGTCTAGCCTTAACTTACACAATAGTCGGTATTGTTACTGCCCAAACCGGAACATTTCTAAATGGCTGGCTACAGCAACCAGTAGTAGTACTTTCTGCCGCCGTTATACTGGTTATTATGGCTTTAGCAATGTTTGATTTATATCACATTCAAATGCCTGTGTACTGGCAGTCTTTTTTTCAGAATACCAGTAATCGTCTGCATGGCGGCCAGCTTATTTCGGTATTTTTGATGGGCGCAATATCCGCACTTATTGTTGGTCCTTGTGTTGCTCCCCCGCTGGCTTTTGCACTGGGCTACATCGGTCAGAGCGGTGATGCCTTGCTTGGCGGTTTGGCATTATATGTCATGGCTATAGGCACAGGAGTACCACTGATATTGATTTCTGTATTTGGCGTGCATATACTGCCTCAGGCAGGCAGCTGGATGACAAAAATAAAATATCTGCTTGGTTTAATTTTACTGATTGCGGCTACCTACATTGCTACGCCCTTTTTAAACTATAAACTAGTTATTATTATTTATACTGTACTGATGTTGCTGCCGGCTGTTTATCTGTACTGGTGCTGGCGACATAGTAGTGGTCATCAGCAAATATACAATGCTCTGGCAGGATTAGCTTTTTTGTTCAGCAGTCTTTATTTTGTGACA
>JAIL01000127.1 GCA_000725195.1 Snodgrassella alvi SCGC AB-598-O02 | reverse complement strand
AAATTCGTACCAATTGCAGTTCGCATTTCAAACACGCCATTACCTGCCAGCGAATCTGCTGTTAGTGTCATTGCTTTGTTGTTATTGTCAAGATGGGAAGCGGAGTCAGGTGTATCATAGTTATAGCCAAAACTAACTTTAGCATCATCACTCAGTGTCAGAGAATCAACAACCGAATTGCCAGTCATTTTCCATTGGCTTTGGCTACCTGATAGGTTAAGGTTAATATCACCTTTTGCTTGTGGATCTGACGAATTATTGTCTATAAAGCCAAATAGCTTTGAACCGTTTGTCAGATTTAAATTAACTACACCTTTATCATTTATCTGCGTATTTTCATATGCCCAAATATTTCCGATAATTTCTGCTTTACCATTAATATTAACTTCTCCGGCAGAGGCTTCTATCGCCCAAATTTCGTCATCATCAAAAACGTTAGTAACTATCCTGATATCATTCGTTCCACCAAAGATATTTAATTTACCATTTTTTTGATGCATCTCAATCGGCATACCTTCAGTGGCAATCAAGTCAATGCCATTATTGAATTCAACAAGACTAGTGCCTGTATTCTCTTCGTCATTGCTTAAATAAATTCCAGTACTGTTAGCACCCACATTGATGGTAGCTTTACCATTAAAAGATAAAACAACGCCTGAACCCGACACATTTATTCCGTCACCGCTTTCGAAAATATTTACCACAACATCGTCATTAAAAATAGCAGTTGTATTAGAAGCTTGTGTATTAGTCCCTTTCATAGCAATGCCAGTAGCATTATAATCTGTACTGTTAAAAGTAACTTTTTTATTAAATACAGCATGTGCACCACCAGATAAATCAATACCCGTACTTGAATAGCTTCCAGTATTGATTTCCAGCTCACTATTTGCGGTAAAATTACTATAATTGTCTCCTCGAATACCAACCCATCTCGTATACTCGGATGTTTCAGTATTATTAATTATAAATTTATCAGTACTATCTACAATTATTGATTTACCGTCAGTTGCATAAAGCCCCTGCTTACCCTGAGTGTAATCGTGCTCAATATGCGGAGCAGTAGCAGATGTTGTCTTTATCACCACATCATCGCCAATATCACTGGTATCAATGCCAGAA
>JAIL01000126.1 GCA_000725195.1 Snodgrassella alvi SCGC AB-598-O02 | reverse complement strand
TGGATAGATAATGTTGGCCGCTGATAGTTTAAAACAGATTGATTCAGAACTGGCAAAATATCCGGCTGATCAACGCCGCAGTGCCATTATGTCTGCCTTGCGCATTGCACAAACTGAAGTTGGCTGGCTTCAGCCTGAAGTGATTGAGGAAGTGGCCGATTATATCGGTATTTCACCGGCTCAGGCTTTAGAGGTGGCTACTTTTTATAATATGTATAACCTGAAACCGGTGGGTAAATACAAGCTGACCGTATGCACTAATCTACCCTGTGCTCTGCGTGGTGGGGTGAATTCTGGTGAATATCTGCAAAAACGTCTGGGTATCCGCTATGGTGAAACCACCGCTGATGGAAAATATACGCTGGTTGAAGGTGAGTGTATGGGCGCCTGTGGCGATGCGCCGGTAATACTAGTTAACAATCATAAAATGTGTAGCTTTATGAGCGAAGAAGCCATTGAAGCGAAACTGGCGGAGTTGAACTGATGGCAATGCATCAAAAGGGCGTGATTTTTGATCAGGTCGATACGTCAGACCCGAATTGTTGGACGCTGGAAGCTTATATAGCGCGTGGCGGATATCAGGCTTTGAGAAAGATCATCAGTGAAAATGTATCGCAGGATGATGTCATTGCTGAACTTAAAGCTTCAGGTTTGCGCGGTCGGGGTGGGGCAGGATTTCCTACCGGACTGAAATGGAGTTTTATGCCTCGTTCTTTTCCGGGCACCAAATATATTGTGTGTAATACCGATGAGGGTGAACCGGGCACATTTAAAGATCGTGATATTGTGAATTTTAATCCACATGCATTGATTGAGGGCATGGTAATTGGTGGCTATGCCATGGGTGCTACTGCTGGCTATAACTATATCCATGGTGAAATTTTCGAAAGTTACCAGCGCTTTGAAACGGCTCTACAGCAGGCACGGGCTGCTGGTTTTGTCGGGCAAAATATTTTAGGTAGCGATTTCTGTTTCGAACTACACGCTCATCATGGTTATGGTGCTTATGTGTGTGGTGAAGAGACTGCTTTGCTGGAATCACTGGAAGGTAAAAAGGGGCAGCCACGCTTCAAGCCACCT
>JAIL01000125.1 GCA_000725195.1 Snodgrassella alvi SCGC AB-598-O02 | reverse complement strand
TACAAGGTGTTCAGACGTGTGCTCTTCCGATCTTTTCTGTTTTATCTCTCGACTTATTGTCGAAGGATGTCTATTGAGTAGCTGGGCTATCTCTTTTTTATTCTTTCCGGCTTGTAATAATACGAAAATCTGGTATCTTTCCTTCCTAGAAAGGTGATTATAATACATAGCAATCTCCAAACTGTGGTGGTGCGAAGGTGCTAGTATAAATCACCTTTCTACTTTCTTCACTCCACCGTGTTTAAAATTGCACTTCATGTTTGAATCCAGGAAAATCAATAGTTCCTAGTATGTAATAGTAAAAATGGGTGGGCATATTTTTATGCTCCCTTTTTAAAGTACACGGTGGTGTTTAAATAATGCTCAATAGCATGATGATAATTAAATTCGGTTCCATTATCAAAGGTGATGCTTTTAACCATTTTTTTAAACGGCGTTAGCAATTTTATTATCATATCTCTCGTTTCGGAGGCGGTACGTTGATTGAGGCGCCCAATTAATACTAGCCCTGTTTTTCGTTCAACTAATGTCACCAATGCTTGCTTGTCTTTACGGCTAATAATCGTATCTCCCTCCCAATGTCCTCGCGTTTTCCGGCTTTCTACATAACTTGGACGTTGTTTAATTGACCGTTTATAACGGCGGTCTCCTTCTTTAATACTCGGTGCCTTACAATGCCTATAGGCTTTGCCTTTTCGCCTTAGATAAGGTTTGAATTGTTCATAGCGCGCTTTATTTTGATAAAGATAGTTATAGATTGATTGGACGCTGACTTTCTTTAAACGTGCAGCAATCTGCTCTGGGCTGTAATAAAGCATGAGGTATTTTTCAACTTGACGCCATACCGAAGACCTCGCGCTTTTAAAGCATCAGCTGCTTTACAAAGTGTTCCTGCAGTATCAATCATATCATCAACTAAGATACAATCTCTATCAGCAACATCGCCAATAATATTCATCACTTCTGCTTCATTGGCACGTTGATGTAACTTGTTCATTGCAACGTCTATTCCATCAGACAATAAGATATCTGTACAACGCAAAGATTCGTCAATAGCTTTATCAATTA
>JAIL01000124.1 GCA_000725195.1 Snodgrassella alvi SCGC AB-598-O02 | reverse complement strand
ACGCTTACCTAATAATGGTATTCTCGGACAATTTCGTTTTCTTAAATCAGCTGCAAAAACTACCCCAGCAAAAATAATAAAAAAAAGAAACAAAACCTTTTTATATTTGCCGAAAAAATTTGCTGCTAAATTACGCATTATCTCCCACCTTTATTTCAAAAATCTTGTCATCGTTTTTATTAATAGCGGTAAATTGTCGTATCTTTGGTCGTAATTTAGCTCATTAGTAAACTTAGCGCCCAAACAAACAGGCAACCATATGTACCTGCTCTTCCGTATAAGCTGGCTCTCCCAATCGTGCAGCAATAATCCATTCGTTAGAAAACCCCTGCTGCTGACTATACTGATGCCATAATTTTTGTTGTTCGCGTTTATTGCCTTTTTTTACGGCAAGTTGTAATCGTTGTTTAATATCCGCACCTTGCTCATTCATAAGTTTTACCTCATATTTAACTCATCTCTTTAGAAGGCTGTTCATAACGACGATGGAAATACCATAAACAGCCACAGCCCAGTAACGCCATCGGTACCCCAATTAAAGCAGGATACTGATAACCTAAATGATGACTAATAGCTAAGCCGCCATTGTAGGAGCCAAGTGCATTACCCAAATTAAAAGCCATTTGTACACTGGCCGCTCCCAGTAAAGCGCCTCCTGGAGAATGTCGGAGCAATAATAATTGCTGGGGAGCAGAAACAGCAAACAAGCAAAAAGTACTCAGGCACATTAAGGTTGCTGATAACCAGCCTGTATCGGCAAACAGAAAAATTAATAATAATGCGATAGCTGCGACTCCTTGTAGGGTAGCAGCTACTTTACCGGGCGTGTAAATATCAGCTAAACGCCCGCCACACCAATTCCCCATTACCATACCAGCACCAGCTAAAACCATCAAGGCACTAAGCTGATTATGGCTGAATCCAGAAACCTGAGTCAGCAATGGACTGATATAACTAAACCAGCAGAAAATACCGCCATTGCCTAATGTAGTTGCTGCCAAAATTAACCATGGTGCAGCTGATTTAAGAAAACGAAATTGTCCGAGAATACCATTATTAGGTAAGCGT
>JAIL01000123.1 GCA_000725195.1 Snodgrassella alvi SCGC AB-598-O02 | reverse complement strand
TGCTGGTGATGGGATTTGTAATTAGTTCTTTTTGCGGTGCCTTGGTTAGTCTGATTTTGTTCCTGTCTGATGATATTGTTCTGCGTAGTGCAACCAACTGGTTGGCTGGTAGTCTGGCCGATGCTGGATTTACTTCTCCTTGGTATGCGCTGGGTGTGATTTTACTTGGACTGGCAATATTGATGGCCATTGGTCGTAATCTGGATATTCTAATGCTCGGTACCGAAACCGCCATCAGTATGGGTGTTGCCGTGGGACGCACACGTATGTGGACGGTTGTTGGTGTCGCTCTTTTAACGGGGGCCGCTGTATCTCTGGCCGGTATTATCGGTTTTCTCGGCATGATGGTCCCCAATGTGGTTGCCCGTGTAAAAGGTGGCAGTCGCCGGCGAATTATTCTGATGTCTGCATGGTCGGGTGCTATTTTTTTATTAGTCGTAGACAGTTTTGCTCGCTGGCTAAGTTATCCGGTTGATATTCCTGTTGGTATTGTCATTGCCTTATTAGGTGGACCATTTTTCTTATGGTTGTTTTTACAACCATTACGTCGGTAAAAACAGCTTATGGAAAAGTTATTCACACTTCGTAATGTCCGTGTTCAACCACGCGGACGTTGTATTCTGGCAATTGAAGAACTGAATTTACCTGATAATCAGCATATCAGTATTATTGGTCCAAATGGTGCGGGTAAGTCTACTTTATTGCGTGCTCTATTGGGGCTGCATGGCGCCGGGGTGCAATTACGGGGCGAGGCGGTAGTCAGTAAGCTGAAAAAAGGGCAGGTTGCGTGGGTAGGTCAGCATGGGCAATATAATTTGCCATTAACCGTTACGGAATATGTCCAACTGGGCTGTGCACATCATGCTGGCTGGTTTCGGCCGGTAAAAGCACCTTTACCGCAATTAAAAGAGTTGCTGGAAGTTTTCGATTTATGCGATTTAGCTGATCAACGTATCGGTAGCCTGTCGGGCGGAGAACAGCAAAGAGCGAATGTGGTACGAGCTTTATTGCAAAATGCCTCGGTTTTGTTATTGGATGA
>JAIL01000122.1 GCA_000725195.1 Snodgrassella alvi SCGC AB-598-O02 | reverse complement strand
CCTGTTATTTTTTACCTTAATATTCCTGTTAAATATTTTGTCTGTCCGTGTGTATGGCGAATCTGAATACTGGTTTGCGCTGATTAAAGTGGTCACTGTGATTGTCTTTCTTGGTATTGGCGTGCTGACTATTTTCGGTATTCTTGGTGGTCAGTATGTCGGACTGAGTAATTTTACTATTGGCGATGCACCCATTCTCGGCACGGGCTGGTCGGGGAAATTCTTCACTGTACTGGGTGTATTTCTGATTGCTGGTTTTTCTTTTCAGGGTACTGAACTGATCGGCATCACAGCCGGCGAATCAGAAGATCCGCAAACAAGCATTCCTAAAGCGGTTAAACAGGTTTTCTGGCGTATTCTGATATTTTATATTCTGGCCATGCTGGTAATCGGTCTTCTTATTCCTTACAACAGTAATGCACTATTAGGTGCAGATGTCGATCAGATAGCTAAATCGCCTTTTACATTGGTGTTTGAACGTGCCGGACTGGCTTTTGCTGCTGCGATTATGAACACCGTAATTCTGACGTCAATTCTTTCCGCCGGTAATTCAGGTTTATATGCCTCTACCCGTATGTTGTATGCCATGGGCAAAACTGGCATGGCACATAACTCTTTTGGCAAAGTCAATAAACAGGGTGTACCAGTGCTGGCACTTATGGCTACTGCGATTGTTGTGTTAGCTATTTTTCTGCTTGAAAGCATTGATGAAGGTGCCTATGAATACGTCGTGGCAGCATCTGGATTGACCGGATTTATTGCGTGGCTCGGTATTGCCATCAGCCATTACCGTTTTCGACGTGCTTTTGTCCATCAGGGTCGTGACATCAACACTTTAGCTTATCGGGCAAAATGGTTTCCCTTTGGCCCTATATTGGCACTAGGCCTGTGTATACTGGTAATTATTGGTCAGGATAGTGATTTATTATTACACGGCGATTTCAAATGGCAGCGTTTCGCTATTACTTATATGGGTTTGCCTGTCTTTGCGGCATTTTACCTGTATCATAAAATTCGCTATCGCA
>JAIL01000121.1 GCA_000725195.1 Snodgrassella alvi SCGC AB-598-O02 | reverse complement strand
TACTTCGATTGCCTCGGCGTTATCCCGGCGTAAGGGATGAAAAGCCACCACGTCACCCATATGAACATGAGTTAATATAGAACCAATGGTGATCAAATGAGGAGAAATCACAATATTGATGGTATTACCCTGTAATAAATCGACATAACTGCGACGATTTATTATCGACATTACTCTTTTGGCACCCAGATTTTTCGCCAGAATAGATGACATAATATTATTTTCATCATCGTCAGTAAGCGCGCAGAAAATATCAATTTCGTCTATATATTCATTTTCCAATAAACTTTCATCCGAAGCATTACCATTTAATACCAAAGTGTTATTTAAATTTTCCGCCAGCCATTCCGCTCGCTCTGCTTTACGTTCAATAATTTTAATATCCAGTATATTTTCCAGCTTTTTGGCTACCCGATAACCCACATTGCCACCACCGGCAATCATGATGCGTCTGGTACGCTGTATAACTGGTCGCAATTCACGCATCACTTCTTCAATATGTGTCGTAGGCATCAGCACAAATACTTCGTCATCTTCCTCTAAAATTGTACTGCCGGTAGGAATAATTAATCTATCGTGACGATAAATAGCACATATTTGACAATCGACACCAACCTTAAGATGTTCTTTTAATTTGCTGATTGACTGGTTAACTAATAACCCACCTCGTCTGGTTCTGAGTACGACAAGCCGTACTTTATTTTGAGCGAAACTAACAATCTGTAAAGCACCCGGATAGATTAGTAAATTAACAATTTGATCTGTCACCAGCTGTTCCGGACTTATCGTTTCGGTAATGTTAAAAAAATCCAGCGTCGTTTTGTTTGTTTCATTATCAGTTTCGAATTCGACAAAATCACTATATCGCACCCGTGCTATACGGTTTGGTATATTAAATAGAGAATAAGCTATTCTGCACGCGGCCATATTGGTTTCATCATTCTGGGTTAATGCTAAAAGCATATCGGTGTCTGTCGCTCCTGCTGCAGACATAACAGAAGGCCAAGCACCATTACC
>JAIL01000120.1 GCA_000725195.1 Snodgrassella alvi SCGC AB-598-O02 | reverse complement strand
ATGGCTTTTGAGTGAAGGAAAAAATGCTACTCTGGCAGAAACCCAGCTCTTCTGGCAAACAACCCATAAAAAAAACCTCATCAGCACCTTATACCATAGCTGGCAAAACTTTCTGTCCCAGACAACTACGCCAGCACTATTTAGCTGGTGTGAAGGAACCGTGGCATCCGAAGTAGTACCCGCCGAACGCATTGGCAACGAACCCTTACAGGCTGTGGATATCCGCTTACCTCCATTTACTACTATTCGTTACACCAGCTTTACCAGCTTAAGCCAGCACCATACCGACCATAGCATTGAAGAAGAAAAAGTCGCTCCGGCACTTGACCCGGCCGAAGTGCAAACCGTTTCCAAACCAGCAGAAACACCTGCTGAAACGCCATTACTGGCTTTTGCGCGTGGTATCAATGCTGGACTGTGTCTGCATGCCATACTTGAGCAAACGGAATTTAGCCAGTCAGCCAGCGCACATGAAACCGAACACATCCAGAACACCTTACTTCGCTTTGGCTTTACCACTGAACACACCAACACCATGTTGCTTTTAAATGACACCATCCGTCGCTGCCGGCTGTCACCACAAACCACCATTGCCGACATACCCAGACAACAGTCTGTAGCTGAAATGAACTTCATGTTGCACATGCACCAGTTTGATATCATCCAACTGCAACAATGGTTTGCCCAGCCACATCTGCATCTGCCAGCCTGTTGTGTTCAGGCTGCCCAGGAACTAAACTTCAGCACCGTTAACGGTTTTATCAATGGCGCCATAGACCTCATTGCCGAAGATCAGAGTGGGCAAATTTTCGTGATTGATTACAAATCTAACCATCTGGGTAACCAGCTGGCAGACTACCAGCAAAACAACATGGACTTAGCTGTTGCCAAACATCATTATTATTTACAGGCATTAATCTACAGCATAGCATGTGCTCGTTACCTGCAAAGCCAGAATCGCTCAGTACCCTCTATCAGTATCCGCTACCTGTTCTTGCGCGGACTAAACTCAAAC
>JAIL01000119.1 GCA_000725195.1 Snodgrassella alvi SCGC AB-598-O02 | reverse complement strand
ACTATAACCAATAGGTTATCCCGTATAAATAAAAATTTCATTCTATTTAAATTTAGTCTAATCATATAGTTATCGTAATTTTATTTATCAGGTAGCCGAAATTTATTTCCTGTAAATACTGTTAAGCTAAACTCAGTATTAAGCAAAAGTTTTACGCCATGTATTGGGACTTACCTGATAACGCTTTTTAAAATATTGCCTGAATGAAGTAGTATTTTTAAAACCGCACAACTCAGCAATCTGTTCTATAGATAAAGAAGATTCTTCCAACAAATCTTTACTATATAGCAAACGTTCATTAATTAGCCAGTTAACCAAAGTCATACCAGTCTCTTTTTTAAAATGACGTGTAAACGTACTTCTGCTCATAGAAACTTTTTTGGCAAGCTTATCAATATTATGAGATTCTGCCAGATTTTCACGTAGATAATTTAAAACAGAATTTATCTGACGATTATGGCACCCTGGTGTCATTGTATATTCGATATATTGCGCCTGCCCTCCTTCCCGGTGCGGAGGAGCAACCATAATACGTGCTATCTTATTCGCTATTTTATTACTGTAAAACTTACGCACTATATACAAGCAGCAATCCAGACTAGCAGCAGAGGCTATGGTGTTGCAACTCAATTAATGGAAAAGTAAAGAGTTTCGCTGATAATTCTGGAGATAATGGAATTACTTTATTTACGTCAGTCAAAAATCATAAAGCTAGAGCTCTGTATGATAAGTTAAATGATAAAATTGGTGATCAATTTGTTTACTATTTTTTGAAAACTAGATAAAGAGTGAGCAGAGTGAGGAATGATGATGAAAATAAAATATAATATTTCCGCTAAAATTTAATTTATTTTTAGTATGATTACTAAGTGAACAATATTTAAATTAATGTTGGTTAATTATGTAAATGTAATGATATATTATCTTTTTTGCTTTAAGAAAGTTAGCAGTAGTTCATTTCTTTTTTCATATTAATTTAGGTGATTGTTAATTATGCAAAT
>JAIL01000118.1 GCA_000725195.1 Snodgrassella alvi SCGC AB-598-O02 | reverse complement strand
AAACTAATCGCATCCATCTGATTTATATTGGATAGTAAATCAAGGCTTGCAGAAATGTATCCATCACTTATCGCAGTAATTGAGAAATCTCCGATTTGTTGAGTTGGCAGTGTTATTTTATGCATAACTAAATTCCATATAAATATACAATTGTGTGCATCAATGGCAGAATTTGTATAAGAAAAACAACAAATGTGCATAGCAAAACCTGTATTTAGCTATATCATTTATTAATCTTTTCAATCTAAAAGAGTGCAAGCTGCAGGTATTTTCCACAGAGATTAAAATTAAGAGATTGGTCATGACAATATTATTAAATATTCTCTCCATAACCTTTCAGAAATTTGTTAATTGCACTGTCATTGGCGCGTAAAGACGAATACCTTTCGGAAAATTATCTATGTAAAAGCTTGTTGAGTTAGTCAGCTTTGCCAGATAGCAATGTTCAGGGTACTTATCTAATGCTACAGCATTCAGTTGATAATATTCCAAACCCATTTCAATAAGTGGCTCGGAACCGATTGTACTGATAACCAACCATTCGTCTTTACTGATAGCAGGAGCACAACTCAGACCTTCATAAAGATTTCGGTGCCAGTCAGTAATATACTGCTGCCAGCATGAAAAATTACCACCACCTTTTTGACGATATTCTTCACCATAAAGAATATTAATATTTTCTATTGAGTGAATGGCAAGATAGAGTGGGTGGCCGGTACTTAATGCCTTGAAGCGTTGCGAAGTAAGGAAACCACTTACTGAAATAAGAGCCGGTAGTTTTTCTAGTGTATAAAAATTATTCCATTCAGCTTCACTAGCAGAGTTAGTGAAGCTGCATTCTACAGTATAAATCATGAGATCACTCGATACCGTAAGGGGTTACCCCGCAGACGCCTTATGTTGACATATGATCATGATATAATGTTAAAGATGGGTGATAAATCGATATTTAAGTATACTTCAATGATAAAAAATCAAGCTGAGTCTTTATA
>JAIL01000117.1 GCA_000725195.1 Snodgrassella alvi SCGC AB-598-O02 | reverse complement strand
TGCTGTTATACCCCTAATAAATTCACTATGTTAAACCAATATATATTTGCCACTGATAAATATTAACTGGTTGTTAATTCTTTTTATTCGCAGATGAAGCTTCAAAACATATTATTATGTCATAATATTAATAGTACATAAAATTGTTAGTTCATTTTTAGATTCCATCTAAATGCAAGAAACGATAATTTTAACGATTCATAAACAAATTAACTTTATTGGTTAATTTATGTAATAAGTTAGCATATCATTATAATGTAATTTTAGCTGATTTTAAAACATTTTTTATCTGCTTCTTCATAATTGCAGTCAAATACGGCGTTGATTTGCATAGTATTAGGAATCAATAACATAACGAAGAATATATTCATCTAATTCAGGTCTTGATATCAGGATATAGTACGGAGATTAAATTATAGATTTTATTGAATAATCTAGTTAAGCTTGAAATAACTCGCTTAACTAAAGTTCAATAATATATTTACACTAGCAAATTTAAATATTATTTTTTTCTCTTAGATTATTTTATGATCTTAGAAAACAAAATAGTTAATTTTCTTTCAGATAAAGTGACTGCATTTGTAGTATAAGAAAATCAATATATTAGGATTTCGTATTTCCAAACCGAGTATTTGCTGTTAATTGATGGATAAGTACTGTATAAAAAGCTTGACTTTCACAATGAGTAAACGATTATTCTTACTTAAATATATATATTTATTAACACAATGAGGTATTTATCATGCATGAACATAAGCATGAATCTGCTTCTCACCATCATCATCACGTAGGCGCTCATAGCAACGACAAAAAAACTTTAAAAGTTTCACTGACCATTATTGGGTTGTATATGCTGGTGGAAGTGATCGGAGGGTGGGTGACCAATAGTTTGGCTTTGCTGTCAGATGCTGGTCACATGTTTTCTGATGCATTGGCATTATTATTATCTCTGGAGGCTTTCCATTTAAGTGATAGACCGGTTAACTCACGCC
>JAIL01000116.1 GCA_000725195.1 Snodgrassella alvi SCGC AB-598-O02 | reverse complement strand
TAGTGACAAATCACTCAGGTCGCATTTTTGCTCTTCGGCCAGACGAACTGCTCGTGCGACAACTTCATGACTATCTCGAAATGGCAAGCCCTTTTTTACCAGATAATCGGCTAAATCAGTCGCTGTAGCATATCCTTGCAAAACAGCATTACGCATATTTTCAGGTTTCACCGTGACGCCACGCATCATTTCAGCATAAATTCGTAGCGTATCAACTAGTGTATTAACCGTATCAAATAATGGTTCTTTATCTTCCTGATTATCCTTGTTATAGGCCAAAGGTTGTGACTTCATTAAAGTAACCAACCCTAGTAAATGCCCGACAACTCTGCCTGTTTTACCACGTACCAGCTCGGGAACATCTGGATTTTTCTTTTGTGGCATAATACTTGAACCAGTACAAAACCGGTCAGCTAAATCAATAAAATCAAAACGCGGGCTCATCCAGTAGATTAGTTCTTCACTCAAACGAGACAAATGCATCATCAGAATGGCGGCGGCAGCAGTAAATTCTATGGCAAAATCCCGATCTGAAACTGCATCCAAAGAATTTTGACATACTGCTTCAAATCCTAATAACTCAGCAGTATATTCCCGTTGAATAGGGAAGGTAGTTCCTGCCAGAGCTGCTGCGCCCAGAGGCATTCGATTAACACGATGGCGACAATCCAGCATTCGCTCATAATCTCTGCCCAACATTTCAACATAAGCAAGCATATGATGCCCAAAACTAACTGGCTGAGCGACCTGCATATGAGTAAAACCGGGCATGACAACTGCAGCATTTTCTTCTGCCAGATCAATTAAAGTGGTTTGTAATTCTTTTATTAAGGTAACAATTGCATCAATTTCATCCCGCAACCATAATCTGATATCAGTTGCTACCTGATCATTACGACTGCGTCCTGTATGCAAACGTTTACCGGCATCGCCAATTTTCTGAGTCAATAAATGCTCCACATTCATGTGAACATCTTCCAAATCTATTG
>JAIL01000115.1 GCA_000725195.1 Snodgrassella alvi SCGC AB-598-O02 | reverse complement strand
CCCTACACGACGCTCTTCCGATCTTGCGCTATCATAGCGGTTAGCCATAATCATTACCTCTGTTAATGTTATTGTGGTTAGATAGCTCATTGAGGTGTGAACTCTTTGGGCTATTGTTTTTTGGGGCACGACCATTATAATGGGAGGCAAGTAGCCTAACGAAGAATGTAATCGTTTATGATTATACCAATAAGCATAAGCCGAAAAAGCGCGTTGTAATTCAGCCGTTGAGTTGAAACGTTGGCCTTTTACAAATTCCGTTTTAATTGTTTTAAATGTCGCTTCCGCTACCGCATTGTCATATGGACACCCTTTCTTGCTTAATGAATGCGTGATATTAAATGTCTTAAAACACGCCTCTAATAACCGATTATCAAACTCTTTGCCTCGGTCTGAATGAAATAAATCCAATTTTGATAATGGCAGTTTAATTTGGCTTAATGCCGACATAACAAGCTCTGCTGTTTTATGTTGACCAACATGGTAACCGACAATTTGCCTATCGGATAAGTTCACTAAAACACATAAATAGTTCCAACGTTGCTTAACTTGAATATAGGTTAAATCTGCAACAACAATTTGTTTTTTATCACCTACATCAAATTGTCGTTGCAGGTGATTTTCTATGGCGGTTTCATTCACTTCCGTAGTGTGAGATTGATAACGTTTAACGGTGTATTTTGATACCAGCAATAAGGCTTTCATCACCATGGTAAGTCATGATCGCATTGAATGCTAACATTATTAGCTATAAATCAATAGGAAACATTCAAATTGGTGATAACATTCTCACTTATTTGGATGAAATGTACCGACGTTTTGATGTTAAATGTCAAGAATGTGAATTGTATTCTCCACCTGGTGAGCAAAATAGATGGTGCTTCTATTCGTTAAACGATGGCACATTGACAATCACTACCACTTTTGACGGAGACATTATTGGAATAGGATGTAACCAAAATTACCAAG
>JAIL01000114.1 GCA_000725195.1 Snodgrassella alvi SCGC AB-598-O02 | reverse complement strand
ATTATAAATGTGCTAATTTGTCCCAGTCAAAATGTATATTTACAGTCTACGGACAGTGGCTGAGCACTCAAATTAGCAGTATAATTTTCTGTTCAATTAACTCAACTATACATAAATGCAAAAAAAGTATATTAGTTTCTTACTATCTATTCTGGTCTGTTTGCTGCTGCATCATTCTGCTAATGCGCAGTCTACCTTTGCTCTCCAAGATGGTGATTTAATCTTTCAGGAAGCCTGTAATGGCGGTATGAGTAGTGCCATTAAAGAAGCGACTCGAGGCATAGACGGCTATAACTTTACCCATGTTGGCATTGTTTGGGTTTAGGTCAGGCAGTGGTTATCAGGATATTTAGTTAAGGTTGGTAGAAAAATATGGTTAGTAGGGTACCAGAACTTGTCTGTCCGGCAGGAAATCTGCCAGCATTGAAAATGGCAATTGATCATGGTGCAGATACAGTCTATATGGGGCTGAAAGATGCCACTAATGCACGTAATTTCGCCGGTCTGAATTTTGATGCTAAGTCTGCACGAGATGGAATTGCATATGCGCATCAGCGTGGTCGTAAAGTGTTAATGGCTATTAATACTTATGCATAAGCTGGACAAGTTGCTAAATGGCGACAGGCAATTGATACTGCTGCTGAGCTGGGCGTAGATGCGGTGATTCTGGCTGATCTGGGTATGCTGGCTTATGCACGCAAGGCACACCCTGATT
The DNA here is from genome assembly GCA_000725195.1 of Snodgrassella alvi SCGC AB-598-O02. Classification (GTDB taxonomy): domain Bacteria; phylum Pseudomonadota; class Gammaproteobacteria; order Burkholderiales; family Neisseriaceae; genus Snodgrassella; species Snodgrassella alvi_G. The sequence goes on along the minus strand of JAIL01000114.1, from coordinate 223 downwards.
TGGCGCTGCATATGTCAGTGCAGGGATCGGCAACAAATTATGAAGCCATCAATCTGGCGCAAGAACTGTTTGGTATCAAACGGGTTGTATTGCCACGAGTATTGACCTTGGCACAAGTAGAGCAAGTGATTAAGCATACTACTGTAGAAATTGAGGTTTTTGGTTTTGGCAGTTTATGTGTCATGGTGGAAGGTCGTTGCTTGCTGTCCAGCTATGTTACAGG
>JAIL01000113.1 GCA_000725195.1 Snodgrassella alvi SCGC AB-598-O02 | reverse complement strand
AAGCTCCTGTCCTTTAGCATATTGATCTTCGGTATAAGCTTTTGTTTTATAGTACTCACGAGCAGAAGCCAATAACCATCAACCAAATTAGCTCCGGCCAATGGACGTAATGCCTGCACAGCAGCCACAACATCCAGCTCGCCATCAATGACCTGACGATGAAGCTGAATAATCTCGACCATATTTTGTTGTTGTGGCGATAGTCTGAATGCAGTCACACCTGAATTGACCATTTGTGGATAATAGCTAATCAGACTGCAACAGCCTGCAGACATAGTCTGAATACCATTGATCGTTAAAAACGACTGCTGTTCACGCGTTGACAATGCTAGCCCATCGGCATGTTGCAGGCATTTAAATTCACAACTATCTTTTTTCAAATTGTAATGACGTGCGGTAAAACAACGTGAAGAATAAGCCAACGGCAATTTACCCCAACCCAAAATCTCACATGGTACATCAGGCAGTGCAGCCATGATATGACCTAGCTTTTCGGCAGCCAATTCAACTGATGCCACCCAGCGCACAGCGCCAAGAGAGTGCATTAAAGCCAAAGTATCTTCATTGTAGATATTCAGAGACTGACCAGCGATAAACGGTAAACCTTTAGCATGCAGTAATTTTACCGCGCCCAGATCATTTGCCTCAATAATAAAATCATCCTGCTCAGTTAGCTTACGCAAACGTTTAAGGTCTGATTCGCTTTCCATCAGCACCTGTGAAGACAGAATAATTTTTTTGCCACTTGTAGCAAGATCATGGGCCAGATCAATCCAGTCAGCTACTCTAAGCTCCTGACGCCGCGAACAAACGGTCTCACCCAGATAAATCATTTCCAGCGGCTGCAAAGCCATTTGCTGATAAAAATCTAAAATGGTCTCTTTCGACCAGAAAAA
>JAIL01000112.1 GCA_000725195.1 Snodgrassella alvi SCGC AB-598-O02 | reverse complement strand
TTAGAACATGCAGATATTGTTATTGTTCCCGGATGGCATGATATTGCCACAGCCCCGTCTCCAGAACTGATGAATGCTGTTTATCATGCATACCGACGCGGTGCTCTGGTAGTTGGTCTTTGCTATGGCACTTATGTACTGGCCTATACGGGGATTCTGGAAGGAAAGCAAGCTTCAACCCACTGGATGGCTGAATCTGATTTTAAACAACGTTTTCCCAAAATAATATTAGATAATAATGCCTTGTATGTTGAGGACGGTAATATTATTACTTCAGCAGGTTCTGCTGCTAGTCTGGATTGCTGCTTGTATATAGTGCGTAAGTTTTACAGTAATAAAATAGCGAATAAGATAGCACGTATTATGGTTGCTCCTCCGCACCGGGAAGGAGGGCAGGCGCAATATATCGAATATACAATGACACCAGGGTGCCATAATCGTCAGATAAATTCTGTTTTAAATTATCTACGTGAAAATCTGGCAGAATCTCATAATATTGATAAGCTTGCCAAAAAAGTTTCTATGAGCAGAAGTACGTTTACACGTCATTTTAAAAAAGAGACTGGTATGACTTTGGTTAACTGGCTAATTAATGAACGTTTGCTATATAGTAAAGATTTGTTGGAAGAATCTTCTTTATCTATAGAACAGATTGCTGAGTTGTGCGGTTTTAAAAATACTACTTCATTCAGGCAATATTTTAAAAAGCGTTATCAGGTAAGTCCCAATACATGGCGTAAAACTTTTGCTTAATACTGAGTTTAGCTTAACAGTATTTACAGGAAATAAATTTCGGCTACCTGATAAATAAAATTACGATAACTATATGATTAGACTAAATTTAAATAGAATGAAATTTTTATTTATACGGGATAACCTATTGGTTATAGT
>JAIL01000111.1 GCA_000725195.1 Snodgrassella alvi SCGC AB-598-O02 | reverse complement strand
ATCATTGAAATATTTAGGATGATACAAAGGAAGAAGATTAGCGACATGAGTACCCAGTCGAATCCAGATGTCTGACACTACGACCGCGGTGCGCCCAAAATGGTGAGCGTGTTTCCTGAGAAATCTAAGATGCTCGAGCGCCATATCCACAGTAAAATCTTTCAGAGCACTTAAATCGAGTAGCAGATCGGGTAAATGTTGCAATTCTCTGTTTTGTAATAGTGCTTGTTCCAGTTTCTGGAAATCCTCAAGTGTAAATTCGTCATGTAATATTACTTTCAGACCATAGTTTTGGGTGTGGATAGTAATCATAACTTGCTCTCCGGCAAAATGAGCATTGATGCAATCAATAATTAAATACTAAAGATGTATGCTAATGGATAGTTGTATTGATGATATAGTACCTTAACTTTCTGCAAATAAATAGTAAACCTAATAATATTGTCGTAGAGTTACAACTTTAATCTAGCTTGGAAAAAGAAACAATAAATAGTTTGAGTAGTGTTGAGAATAACTACTTTATTTTAAAGATAAAAAAACAGCATTACTGTAAGAATGCTGTTGCTGTTTACTTGATAATAAAAATTGTCTATTTAAGGTGTTGCTGGCTCAGTAGGTTCGGCTGATTTCGGTAAGGCTGATGGCGGAGTAAAACGATAAAAAATTTCACCATTCTCAATATATCCAAGCTTAGAACGAGCCATTTCATTAATCGCATCTTTTCCTTCAGCCAGATCTTTGACCTCGGCTGTCAAAGCTCGATTACGTTGAACCAGAACTTCATTATTAGCATTTTGCTTAATGACTTCGTTTTCCAGTCTGATCATGTCATTCCAGCTGCCATGTCCAAACCATAAATCGTATTGTAAGCCAATCAGTGCCAA
>JAIL01000110.1 GCA_000725195.1 Snodgrassella alvi SCGC AB-598-O02 | reverse complement strand
GCAGTAGTTCATTTCTTTTTTCATATTAATTTAGGTGATTGTTAATTATGCAAATATCAGTCGCAACTACTCGTTCTATAAATTCTACTAACAAATTACTTCTAATTGCTGGTACTGGTTGGCTTTTCGATGCCAATGATTAACATTGGGCTTTTCTGCATTCAGGCAATAGCATTAAAACAAGACTGGGGTCTTTCGCCATCGCAACTGGGCTGGATAGGAAGTGTTAATTCAATTGGTATGGCTATTGGTGCTTTTATTTTCGGCATTTATGCTGATAAAAAAGGGCGCAAATCGGCTTTTTTATTTACTTTACTGATGTTCAGTATTGCCAGTGGCTTAAGTGCTTTTGCATGGGGGCTAGGTAGTTTGCTTATCTTACGATTTTTTATCGGTATGGGTTTAGGCGGTGAGCTGCCGGTTGCGTCTACGCTGGTCAGTGAGAGTGTGGCGCCTGAAATTCGCGGGCGAATTGTGGTATTGCTGGAAAGTTTCTGGGCTGTGGGCTGGATTTTGGCTGCTTTAATAGCTTATTTTTTAATTCCACTGCCTGCAGTGGGTTGGCGTGGTGCCATGATAATCTGTGCTATTCCTGCTTTTTATGCCCTTTATCTGCGCTTTAATCTGGATGATTCACCTACCTATATTAATCTGAATACTGATGCCAGAAAAGAATCTGTTTTGACAAAAATTCAATCGCTGTTATCCAGAGATTTTTGCCGGCAAACTGTGATGTTATGGGTGGTATGGTTTTGTGTTGTGTTTTCTTATTATGGGATGTTTTTGTGGTTACCTAATGTCATGATGATGAAAGGCTTTAATATGGTTAAAAGCTTTGAATATATTCTGATCATGACTTTTGCCCAGCTTCCCGGCTATTTTA
>JAIL01000109.1 GCA_000725195.1 Snodgrassella alvi SCGC AB-598-O02 | reverse complement strand
TTTTAAAAATACTGTGATTGTAATGACTTCTAATATCGGTAGTCAGGAAATTCAGAAAATGGATACCGATGACTATGCAGCCATTAAGGCAGTGGTAATGGAAGATGTTAAACAATATTTCCGACCGGAACTAATTAATCGTATTGATGAAGTAGTGGTATTTCACAGTCTGAATAAATCCAATATTCGCGCTATTGCTAATATTCAACTGGCCGGACTGCGCAAACGTTTGGAAAGTATGGATTTGCATTTACAGGTTGATGATGCTGCGCTAGATGCTCTGGCTGAAGTTGGTTTTGATCCGGTTTATGGCGCACGACCATTGAAACGTGCTATTCAAACTGAAATTGAAAATCCTTTGGCCAAAGAATTATTGGCTGGAGATTATGCACCAGGTAGCACCATTATGCTGACAGCTCAAGATGGTATTCTGACATTTGCATAACAAGGTATGCTGTAGATATTAAACGGACAGTGATTGATCTGTCCGTTTTTTTACCTTTTGGCTAGCTACCTCATACAGAGATTAAAGACAAGAGACCTATTTTTCTGAAGATTTTTACCGCTAAACTGATCTATCTGAATACGGAATTGGATATATATTATTGAAAATTATAATCATAATGAGGATACTGATTTAAGCCATTTTATATCTATTTTACAGGTTCATATCTGGATAAACTGTATAGGCTATGATGACAAAACTTACCAATTGTATTTGGATAACTTGCAATTATCAACCACCATCATTAATCAATAGCATAACTATACTCTGCTAAACCTTATTTTGTTTTCACTATTCATTCTGAAAAGCAGCAGGTAAAATAATATAGCACCCAAACATTCTCTGCTGGTACTATTTTTTTAACTTTAAAGCTG
>JAIL01000108.1 GCA_000725195.1 Snodgrassella alvi SCGC AB-598-O02 | reverse complement strand
TCGCCCGGTTGCATATTGCTTCGACTGACCGCTTCACCAACTGTTGCCATCTGACATACTCAGCGGAGTAGATGCCATTATTGTTACCCACACCAATCTTGATCACTGGGATAATGCTGCCCAAAAATATATTCCCAAACATCTACCAGTATTCGGACAAAATCATCAAGATGTGGAGTTGATCCGCTCACAAGGATTCACAAATGTACAAATAATGGATAAAAATAGTTTATTTCACAATATCTGCTTATCACCGATTGTTGGTCAACATGGCACAGAAAGCATGTATGCAAATACTGAACTGGCCAAGCGACTTGATCAGACCATAGGCGTTGTTTTTCAGGCAGAAAACAGCAAAACCCTTTATATTGCGGGTGACACAATCTGGTGTGATGCAGTGACACAAGCTATTCAAGATTATCAAGCAGATATCATTATTTTAAATACAGGCTATGCACAAATAAATAATTTTGCTGGTTCAATAATCATGGGTAAGGATGATGTTAAACAAGCTTGCCAATTAACAACCGGTGCCACAGTTGTAGCAACACATATGGAAGCAGTTAATCATGCCCTGCTAACTCGCGCTGAACTTAGAGCATTTACCGAACAGGAAAAAATTAATGACCGGGTATTTATACCGGAAGACGGAGAAATCATCATTATTTGAAAACAACCGACTAAACAGAATAATTGCCTTATTGTACACTAGAGCAATTTATTAGATGCTCTCATTCCAGAGCAAAATATGATAAAAGTATATTATAAAAGCTAATCCTATTGTTAATAATTCATACTTGTTAATTTTCTGGCAGAATTAATTTCTATGACATGATAATTTGTTTGATCCATATTCGCCTAGACAAATTCACACCA
>JAIL01000107.1 GCA_000725195.1 Snodgrassella alvi SCGC AB-598-O02 | reverse complement strand
GAATAAAATAAAAAGGCACCTGTAAATTTTTTTACAGATGCCTTTTTATAACTTTAATTTAATAAGATTAATTTCCCCAATATGCAGCTATATTTCCCTAATGGAAAATGAATGCATTTGTTCATCCGAATTTATATTGACTTCTGTATTGGCAGTAAATCCATGTCTTCACCAAGCCAACCATTTCCTGAGTTATCATCGCTCATCTGTATAAATATACGTCTCTCTCTAAAACATTTTCATCGCGTTTTGTTTCTATCTCATTTCTTGTTTTTTATTTCACACTGTATTGGCGCAGTTCTTGATATCAAAAATACATGGATAATATTTGATTAATTGTAACGGTTTCATCATGGTATTATTTATTTAAGTTATTTACATTAGATTAAATTTAACTGCAAAACTTCAATAATAATAATAAGGATCTAAATAATAAAACGGTTTATATAAGACATCACCACAATTATTTAAAATAAATACACGATTGAACTCATAAAATGAGTTTTCCTCAAAGCTTAAAGGGTTGAAACCATTAACTGTTAAATAATAGTTTCCTACACCCCATTCATTGAGATTGGTATTTGCAGGAATTCGTGCTTCCTTAACAAATGTACCTTCATTAGTTTGTGCATAAAATAATTTATAATTATCTTTTGATAAAGACCATTCTGACTTAGTTAACAGGGTACAACAGTCAGTACCATAAATTACGCTTCCACTAGTTCGCTTTATAAGAATAAAATTTTTGCTAGTAAAATTTGCTTCAATGAAATTTTGGTCTGTAGCGAATATATAAACTTCAGATTGTTGAATTTTAGTTAGATAATCTACTTTATTACGATACCTCTCCCCACTACCTATAAAATTTTTTAGTT
>JAIL01000106.1 GCA_000725195.1 Snodgrassella alvi SCGC AB-598-O02 | reverse complement strand
TGTGGCAGTAAAAGCAGGATTAGTTTCACGTGCCATATAAGCCACAAAAGCAGCCGTACCCAAACCCACACCAATTGCTTCAACGCCAATAACGGTTGCCAGCATTAACTGTTGCTTTAAACTGATTACGGCAAAAGGTCCCTGACTTGCCAGCCAGACAAATCCCAATATAGAAAAATCCTGTACCAGCCCAAATAGCCATAAAGCACGATTAATACCTAATTTAATCATCCAGATCCCGCCTAGAATGCCAGCAATAATTGTTGGCCACAAACCGGCATTTTTAGCAATCAGACCGATATCTTTTTTACTGAATCCCATATCTATATAAAAAGGTGTAGCCAGTGCAGTAGCCATACTGTCACCCAGTTTATACAAAAAAATAAAACACAGTATCAGCAAAGCACTTTTAACACCTTTACGATTAAAAAATTCATTAAAAGGATCAGTAACTGTCTGATTAAAAGATTTATGAGTAATTACAGGAAGTTTGGGTTCTTGTGCTAGAAATAGCGTCATAAATAGACCAGGAAGCATAAATAATGCGGTAATGGCGAATACTGTCGACCATGGATATGTCTCAGCTAGAATCAATGATAAGGAACCCGGTACAAGTGCGGCAATACGGTAAGCATTAACATGAATCGCATTACCTAATCCTAGCTCATTATCCTGCAATATTTCACGCCGGAAAGCATCCAGAACACCAATCAGTACCCCGGTACTATCAAACAAATCAACAAAGAAAAATACAAAAATAACACTAACCAGACTCATACTAAATAAATCATGAAAGTCCAGCTTTAAAAAGCGCTGAAGTGGTGGTATCCAATCCTGCAACACTGGTTAGCTTG
>JAIL01000105.1 GCA_000725195.1 Snodgrassella alvi SCGC AB-598-O02 | reverse complement strand
CCGCCAGTTCAAACGGTAACAGATAGGTAGTGTAAATCTGCATCCCCAGATCACGCACATTGCTGTAGTCTGCCGGCAATGGTGTATTTGTTCCTAAGTTTGCCAGATCCAGCTGCGGATTCACCAAAATAACAATCAACAATGCTCCAGTCAGAATACCTACTAGTGCAGCAACGGGCGCATGTCGCCAGAAACCGGCACGCATTTGTTCGATATCAATATTGAGCATCATGATGACAAACAGGAACAGCACCATCACTGCACCCACATACACCACAATTAATACGATCCCGAGAAATTCAGCCTGCATCAGAATCCACATCATGGCACTGGCACAAAACGTCATAACCAGAAACAAGACTGCATGGATCGGATTTTTGGCAATGACTGTATTTATCGCGCCAAGCAAGATCACGGCGGCAAATACATAAAACAGAATTAATGGTAAATTCATGACCACCTCTTAACGATATGGCGCATCCGCTGCCTTGCATTTGGCAATATCTTCTTCATAGCGATCGCCAATAGCCAGCAACATGGGTTTAGTGAAATACAAATCACCGCGTTTTTCACCGTGATATTCGAAAATTTGGGTTTCAACAATGGCATCTACCGGACAAGCTTCCTCACAAAAACCACAGAAGATACATTTAGGCAGATCAATATCATAGCGTGTGGTTCGGCGTGTCCCATCCTCACGCAGCTCTGATTCTATATTGATTGCCATGGCCGGACAGACAGCTTCACATAATTTGCAGGCAATACAGCGTTCTTCACCATTGGGATAACGTCGTTGTGCATGCAAACCACGGAAACGAACCGATTGTGGGGTTTTTTCCTCGGGTTAAAATAT
>JAIL01000104.1 GCA_000725195.1 Snodgrassella alvi SCGC AB-598-O02 | reverse complement strand
ACGCTTTTTGCACAACCTCCACAAGTCATACCATCAATTTGGATTTGAATATTTGACATTGCCCTCTCCTGATAAAAATTGAAAATTTACTACCGAAATGAGCTTAAACCTTAACTCTGTGGTAAAGTCAAGTTTTTGATATCCGGGCGACAGATACCATCATGAATATCAGTACCGCTGAAAAATTAAGCGGTTTATCCGCTAAAACCATACGCGATTATGAACAGGCTGGTTTGATTCATCCGCAGCGACAATCTAATGGCTACCGTACTTATAATGACGACGATATTGCCACTTTATGCTTTATCCGCCATGCTCGTGAGGTTGATTTTTCACTGGCACAGATCGCAGAATTACTGGCTTTACGCGATAATCCCCATCGTGCCAGTTATGATGTCAAAACCTTAGTGGGTGAGCATTTAAATAAACTAACGGAAAAAATAAATTATTTAAACAGCATGAAAAATACCTTGGAACAATGGTACAACCAATGTGATGGTAATGAAAAATCTGAATGTGCAATCATCAACGGCTTAAACAGGCATGATAATCAACATTTGGCTAAACAGCATAAGCATCACAATAGTTAATTATTGATGAGTAAAAATAATTGGCATTACTTAATTTATTGTGATTTAGCCGTCCAAACAAATTTTTTTTCCATTTGAAATCCGCTAGAATAAGCGGCTTTTGTAACCTATTCTTTAGCGATTACTGTATTTATGCGTCTAACCCATATCAAGCTGTCTGGTTTTAAATCATTTGTCGATCCCACAACAATTGCGGTTCCGGGCAGACTGGTAGCTATCATCGGCCCCAACGGGTGTGGTAAGAGTAATGTTATTGAT
>JAIL01000103.1 GCA_000725195.1 Snodgrassella alvi SCGC AB-598-O02 | reverse complement strand
TGGTATACATTTTGTTTTGTCCACCTTTTTTTGGAATTATTCCCATTAGATGAACTAATTAGATCGCTCGCCAAATTTGGCGAGCAATAAGACTTATCTTTTGCTCCCCAAAATGGGGGAGCAAAAAAAATGGTTAAGGTATAAATAGAAAAGTAAGAAATATCACACCACTTCAAATATGGCTAAAAAGTTTGATTACGAAAGTGCTATTTTGATTCGCCAAAATGGGCGAATCAAAACTGGTCGGAGTGAAGATAGGAATCAATCATCATGAACGCAGTATCTATCGACTCTGAACAGTTCGTTTAGCTATTCATAACCAGTAACAACCAGTGAATTTTGAGCATTGCAATGTTGTGGCTAAATAGAAAGCATATATATGTTAATATATAAAATATAAATGTTAATATTCCATTAAATAATGTTAGCGTGAATACAGTCGCAGCGATGAAAGAAGTACAAAACTATATGTTTAATCAGCTTGGAGTATCGATGACATTATGAAAAAATTGATTGTTTCAACACTTATGCTATCAATCACAGGATTTACGGTTGCTTCCCCACCGTTAAGTTATTTCAAGCCAGTAAAATTAACTGGCAAAATTGAACATGTGAGAAGCATACACCCAAACCCAATATATAAAGGCCAAAGGCAGCCGGTAATTCGTTTGGATAAGCCAATCAGCATAATGGATACTGATCTAACAGATGATATAGATGATACAGAGAAAAATGTTAAGCTCGTCCAACTTTTCTCTCCGGACGAGCGCACTGACAGATTATATGCCAAATTATTTTACTCAAAAGGCAAGCATGTAACTATTAATTGTTCACAATTATTGCAC
>JAIL01000102.1 GCA_000725195.1 Snodgrassella alvi SCGC AB-598-O02 | reverse complement strand
ATATGATATTGTAGGGGATCGGTATCCTGACATTCATCCACCAGTGCAATGTGCCATGTTTGTGCCAGTGCAGTGGCTAGGGTAGCAGCGTGGGGGTTGGCCGGCGACAATGCAGCAGCCACGTCGGCGAGCAGATCATCGAAGCTACGTTGATGACTGTTGCGTCGGTGTTCTTGCAGACATTGACGTACATATTGCAGGCAGTTTATCTGTAATTGCAGGGCAAGGTGGTTTTCTGCTGTTTGTCTGGCTTCCAGAGCCATGCCAAATTCAGCCAGTATTGAGACTGTTGTCACCAGCTGTTGATTCAGTATCTGTTCTTTTTTGGTTTTTTGTTTGAGATAGTTGGCATCAAATCTAGCAAATTTTTCAGAAAAGCTTTTCGGAAATGTATAGGATGGCGGTTGAGTCTGTAAGATCTGTTGCAATTCGTGAAAAAATTGCTCATAGCTTTGGCTGCGATAAGTGCTGCCATTAAGCAGTGGATGTAGTTGCCAAAAGGCCTGTTGGATGTCATTGAACTGCTCGGACAGTTGCTGCCATAATTGGTGTAAGTGGCTGGTTAAAGCAGACAGGTTAGTTTCAGGCGGGGTACGAATTTGTAAGTTGGTCAAGCCACAATATTTGCCTACTTCCTGCATTAGTTTGGCTGGAGTTAGTTTTCTGGCAACAGCGAGATTAGCAAAATCGGTTTGATTGCTGATTTCACGGCGCCAGTAATCTTCGGCAAAGCGGCCTAATATTTCCGGATCGGTATCGCTTATTTCCGTTATAAAAGGGGTCTGGCATAAAAAGGCATAGTCTGTCAGGA
>JAIL01000101.1 GCA_000725195.1 Snodgrassella alvi SCGC AB-598-O02 | reverse complement strand
CTAAACGTTTTATGGTCGGTCGTCCTATAATTTATAACGTACTAAGAAAGCCCAATTGAAGCATTTCGTCCCTTTAACCAGTAAGAATGGACGTTATAAAACCATCAGCTATGGCATTAAACGTCTTATTAAATCATAAAAATTCATTAAAAATAAATTATTAAGACAAGCTAAACGCTATACCAATCAAGATTGATTGCTACTACTTTCGTACGCAATATGGTGATTCGCTTACGTTAACTTCGGCTAAGAAAGCTAGCGCTATTAAGGTTTATGGTGTAAGCAATATCTTTTTATTGGCAATCATTATTGCCTGCGTGTTAATGTCTGGTATTTGGCATTCATCGGTTAATTTTACGGTTTTAGGAACACATATTGCTTTACAAAATTTAATTCGTGATATTATTTTTATCATGATTACCCTATTTTCTATGTTAATTACCCCTAAACAAGTACGTGCCGGTAACGAATTTAATTGGGAGCCTATCATTGAAGTTGCTAAGCTGTTTATCGGGATTTTTATTACTATCGTCCCTGTACTTGCTATTTTACGAACAGGTAGCCATGGTGCATTAGCCCCAATAGTATCACTAGTAAAAAATGAACATGGACAGATCTTTTAGCTGCTGATTTTAGCGGTGATAATTTATCTTAATTTTTTTGTTTGAAAATGTGTTGCCATTCCAAAGTTTATTTTTACAAGCCCTGTAGGTAGCTTATTTTCAGCATTTAACGTTAATGTTACCCCTCATCAAGACATTATGCTTATTAGATCGGAAGAGCACACGTCTGAACTCCAGTCTTGTAAT
>JAIL01000100.1 GCA_000725195.1 Snodgrassella alvi SCGC AB-598-O02 | reverse complement strand
CTTTATCCTTAATGATAGCAATATTTTGCTGATATTCGTTTAAATCAGGAATATGCCCCAATTTAGAACATATAGCAGCTAATTCCGCTGAACTCAAAAACACCTGTGTATTTTTACCCAGACGATTAGGGAAATTACGTGTAGAAGTGGATACCACTGTTGAACCATCTCTGGCATGAGCCTGATTTCCCATACACAATGAACATCCTGGAGTTTCCACTCTGGCTCCGGCTCGACCTAAAACGTTGTAACAACCTTCTTCAGAAAGTTCTTTAGCATCCATTCTGGTAGGTGGTGCAATCCATAAACGTACTGGCAAATCAGTTTTTCCAGCCAGTAAAGTAGGAGCAGCACGATAATGACCTATATTAGTCATACATGAACCAATGAAGACTTCATCAATTTTGGTTCCAGCCACTTCTGACAATGGTTTAACATCATCCGGATCATTAGGACAAGCGAGAATAGGCTCAGTAATTTCATTCATATTAATATTAATTACCGCTGCATATTCAGCATCTGCATCTGCTTCCATTAACTGTGGTGCTGCTAGCCACTCCTCCATTTTCTGAATACGACGTTTTAAGGTTTGTGCATCCTGATAACCATCCGCAATCATATTTTTCAGAAGAACAATATTTGATTGCAAATATTCTTTAATCGGTTGTTCATTCAGTTTCACTGTACAAGCAGCTGCGGAACGTTCTGCTGAAGCATCAGTTAATTCAAACGCTTGTTCAACTTTTAAATCTGGTAAACCTTCTATTTCCAGAATACGACCTGAGAATATATTCTTTTTG
>JAIL01000099.1 GCA_000725195.1 Snodgrassella alvi SCGC AB-598-O02 | reverse complement strand
GTAATATTCACTCTCCACAGGTTTTGCTGACGATTGTTGGTTTTTGTCTGATTGTGACGCTGGAACACTATCGTATTCGAGGTGGAATTATTATTGGTATTTTGTCGGTTACTGCGGTGGCTTCGATAATAGGTCTTAATCAGTTTCAAGGGGTATTTGCTCCTGTTCCGTCTCTGGCACCGACTTTTTTAAAGCTGGACTATACGATCTAACAAAAATATAAAATTTCGCTAGTAACGGTCAAAACTAGTATTTGCTCTGCTTAGATCACAAACTGAAGATATGGGTCTGTTAATAATATAAATGATAGCTTAGCTTAAGCATTCGATAATATTAATCAGCAAAATCACAAAATAAAACAAGCCAGCCTTTCGGGCTGGCTTGTTAGCGTAGCATAATTACTCGGCTACAGCTTCAGTTTCAGGTGCTTTCTCAACCAGCTCTACCAGAGCAAGAGGAGCATTATCACCTTTACGGAAACCATACTTCAGAATCCGTAAATAACCTCCATTGCGATTAGCAAATCGCGGACCTAATTCATTGAATAGCTTTACAACGACGTCACGATCACGGGTACGATTAAAAGCTAAACGATGATTAGCTAATGAAGGTTTTTTTCCCAATGTAATCAGTGGCTCTGCCACACGGCGCAATTCTTTAGCTTTGGGTAAAGTGGTTACAATTGCTTCGTGGGTCAACAATGAATTGGCCATATTACGCAACATAGCAGCACGATGTGAACTAGTGCGATTTAACTTACGGTTACCATTACGATGACGCATGTCATTATCCTTTA
>JAIL01000098.1 GCA_000725195.1 Snodgrassella alvi SCGC AB-598-O02 | reverse complement strand
GTTTTAGTAACAGCCTGAATACCACTGGTCAGGGCGCGCACAGGGTTGTGGCAACTACGGAGCAAGTCATAATGGGCAATGCCGGGCTGAAATGACATTGCATAATGTTCATCTTCAAGACTAATCCCTAAATTTTCAGTTTCCTGTTTATAGACGTCATACCATGCAGTTTGTCTGAAGTCGTCATGAAATTGTTCTTCCCAGTATTGGTTCATTTCTGCCAGAGAAGAAAACGCACATTCACTGAGTTTATAGATACAGTCAGGTAACCAAGCAGCATGGACGATACGCAAATCATCGCGTTGTAGAATTAATGGCCATTGCGCCAGGGTTTCTTTCAATTGTTGGCGCTTGTGATCGGCGTAATGCTGCCACGGTGCATATCGAGTCTCATCTTGTGAACGATCGGGAAAATACCAGCCAGAACCGTCTTTAGGGTCATTTACCAATAAATTGAGTTCATGGTTACCGATCACGGCATAGGCTTGATCATTGGCCATCATCTCTATTGCCCAGCCGAGTACAGCCGGACTATCCGGACCACGATCACACAGATCGCCAACAAATACCAGTTTACGCCCACGTGGATGGCGACCACATTCATCATAGCCAAGAAAATGTAGTAATTGTTGCAACGGCTCCCATTCACCATGTACATCGCCAATAATATCAAGCGGTACAGATGCAGGTAATGAACGGATAAAACGACTGCGATTAAAATCCATAATTGAAAGGGCCTGCTCAGCAGATAATACAGTTGTGTGTCTATATCTATGTATTTT
>JAIL01000097.1 GCA_000725195.1 Snodgrassella alvi SCGC AB-598-O02 | reverse complement strand
AGCAAGCGCTCCACCGACAGACAGTATGCCTGCTCATTACACATCATGGATACGTAATCCAGACGATCCATATAAGGCAATGCCTGCAAATAGGTACGCGATTCAGCCAGCTTTTCTGTGCCGCGGTGCAACAGACCGATATGCGGGTCGGCACGAACGATATTTTCACCGTCCATTTCCAGAATCAGGCGCAATACGCCATGTGCAGCCGGATGTTGCGGTCCAAAGTTAATGGTGTAATTGCGTAACTTAGCCACCGTACTGCTCCTCTCTCACCACGCGCGGTGTAATTTCACGCGGTTCAATCGTTACCGGCTGATAAATGACGCGACCTTCAGCCTCGTCATAACGCATTTCAACATAGCCGGAAACAGGAAAATCTTTGCGAAACGGATGACCGACAAAACCATAATCGGTCAAAATACGGCGTAGATCGGGGTGGTTATTAAATAAGATACCAAACATATCAAATGCTTCACGTTCATACCAATTAGCACCGTTATAGATATCAACGACAGAATCAACGGTGGGCAAATCTTCAGTATCCACCCAGACACGCACACGTACGCGCCAGTTATGGCTGACAGACAAAAGATGACTGACCACGGCAAAACGCTTACCCTCCCATGGCTCATTTTTATAACTTTGGTAATCAACGCCACACAGATCTATTAGGGTTTCAAATTTCAACTCTTCATGGTCGCGTAAAGTTTGCATCAGCTGATGATAATCAACCGCAGTACATTCCAACGTTAATTCACCACGGTCAAGACAGTAACG
>JAIL01000096.1 GCA_000725195.1 Snodgrassella alvi SCGC AB-598-O02 | reverse complement strand
GCAGTCCAAACTGAAGCTGGCGTGGTGTGCTGATATACGCTGCTAAATAATATAGCTAAATCAGATAAATTATTTGATTGATAAACGTAAAACATGAACACCAGACCCTGAGAGATTGTTAATTATAACTTCCTTAATTTGATTTGCGTCATAGTAAATACTAATTTGACTGGCTATGTATTATAAAATTAATTAATATTTTCGATTGTTTATTTTTATTAATATTAATTAACGCTAGTCAAAGCGGAAAAAAACAAGGAAAATCCCTCCTTAATGCTTGATTTAAATTGAGGTAAATATCAAAAGGATATAAATGTGAGATTTGAAGGCGTTATTGAAAAGCTGGCCGCTACTAAAGGTGTTATGGCCTGTGCTGTAGTTGATTATGAAAGTGGTATGTTGTTAGATGGTGTCAGTCCTTCTGGTTTGGATTTAGACGTGCTATCTGTCTGTAACACAGAAATAGTTCGTTCTGAGGTCAGATCTATTGAACGATTGTACGGTGAAGAAGAAACTGAGGAAGCGATTGAAGATATTCTGATTAGTTTACATAAAGAATATTATTTATTACGGCCAATGCAAAATATAAAAGGTGTGTTTATGTTTATGGTTTTGGACCGTAAAACTGCTAATTTAGCACTGGCACGCCGGGCTCTTGAAATTGCTGATCACCAGTATCAGGATGATGATATGTAAATTCGCTGTCTGAAATTAATTAGTTTTGATTAATGTGCTGCCTCGCTAACAAAATTAACGAGGCATTTTAAATTTGCATCTT
>JAIL01000095.1 GCA_000725195.1 Snodgrassella alvi SCGC AB-598-O02 | reverse complement strand
CAGGTTCTCAATGGTATGATTATTTATTGTCATTTTATTAGCTCCTCGCATATTTTTTCTGCTACATAATCTGATATTATTAAATTTATTAAGATGTTATATTTATAAGCTTCATTATTTTATTTATGAAATTTATTGTTTCTAGTGCTATTCAGAAGAATTATCAGCGAATATAGGTAAGGAAATAATGAAGATCAGATTAAAAGTAGTGATAGCAAACCATATTTTTAAATTTTCTTTATTATAAGATGTAATAAAATAATTTCCTAAATACTATAATCATTTTTCTGGTCTCTTTCGACCAGAAAAAAAGAATCGGACCCAAAGTAAGATCCAGTTTTCGTTGTTGCATATCAGTTCTCTGTTATTTCCAGGGTCGACTGTAAGCGCCCAAAGTCACTTGTTGTCCTTCAGATACTTTTGCCAGCGCTTGTTGCCACTGTGGACTGACCGCAAACTTTTCCGGTTGCTGGCAAGCCAGATCAATTGCCTGACGCAGTACCTTGGTAACCTGTGCGGTATAGGCCGGGCTACGCTGCCGACCTTCTACCTTGATAGCAGCAACATTCATCGCCAGCAACTGAGGCAGAATCTCAATTACATTCAAACTGGTTGGTTCTTCCAAGGCATAATATACCTCATCAGCAACTTGGAATCGCCCTTTGCACAAAGTCGGATAACCTGCCGGTTCACCGACCTGATACTGATCAATTAAAATATTATTTAGACGCGCATCCATACCCTTAGCATGCTGTTCCCAGCGTACG
>JAIL01000094.1 GCA_000725195.1 Snodgrassella alvi SCGC AB-598-O02 | reverse complement strand
GACCAAGCGTTTTACTGTTATATTCCCATGCATCTACATCATCCATATTGGCATTGATTGCATTGCTGATACGACCGGCTCGTACAGTACCGTATTTATCGTGTTGCAAACCAATGAAAGAATCACGGTTAGCTAATGAATCGCCATGATCTTCACTATTTCCTAAATGAATACGAGATTCAACCTGCCAGATAGCTTTCAGACCATTACCTAAGTCTTCAGAGCCTTTAAAACCGATACGAGAACCATAATCAGCGATACCATTCATATATGGACCACGATCAAAGTTTGTAACTTTAGTTGAATTTACTTCATAGCCTGCTTTCATCTGGCCGTACAGAACAACCTCAGCCATAGCGGCAACCGGCAAAGTGGTCAAAGCCAAAGCAATCAGGGTTTTTTTCATTGCTGTATTCCTTTTCTATGTCGAAAAAACAAACTTCAAAAACCTAATGAAGAGCTTTTAAAGTTTTGCATTAATCGCCGCATTAGCGATTTCATAGCTGTAAATATAATGCTTTGGTTGCCAAAAAACAATTTCATTTGCAAACACACAACACATTGAGTACGGCAAAATATTATTAACGACAAATTAAATAAAATTTTATTCATTTAAATCAATATTATATACAATTAAATCTCATTTCCACTGAATTTTATTATAAGAAATAAGTGTTGTAGTTTTTCAACAAAATAACTGAATTAAATAATTTTGCTAAATAGTTACGTAGCAAAATGGTAGCTACACTACAATGATGCAAGATGC
>JAIL01000093.1 GCA_000725195.1 Snodgrassella alvi SCGC AB-598-O02 | reverse complement strand
GACGCTCTTCCGATCTTGACGACACAGAAGAAGAAAGCGACGAAGAAAGCGCAGCACTGGTAGCATCAGCTAATCTCGAAGAACTGCGCCAGAAAACCTCATGTCACTTGCACAAAAGCAGATACGTGCACTATTGATAAATCCACAATGGGCCGTATATATAGATATACCAGATTATCTAGACCTGCACGGTGAATACGCATGCCTTGCCGCGCTGGCAGAACGCATACAAGCCTCGGTTATCCCACTGAATATGGGTACCGTATTGGAACTGATGCGAAATACAGAGTTTGAACCGGTTATCCGACAAATTATTCATGATTACCTTGATTCTGCAGACACCATGCAGGCCGGAAATGAAGATGACTGTGAAAGCTTTAAACAGGGTATGCAAAAATTACTGGATAACCTTAAGTCACAGCAAATTGATGCGTTGAAGCGCAAACTCCATAATGGACTTTTAAGCGCCGACGAAAAACAATTGTTATTGCTGCTATTAAGCCCGTCCAAAACGCCGTCAGTTTAAAACTAAGACGGCTTTCGAAAACGTTTTTCACAGTTAGACTGTGACACCACTAGACCGAGTGTAATATGGCAAACCAACCCTTAAAAAAAACAACGATCATCACCAATCCTGATCAGGACGATACTCGTCCCTTAACCGTAGAAGAGCAAAGAGCTCGTCTGCGGCAGCTGATCATTCAGGGTATTTGTTTGGGTATGCAAATTGCCCTAATTGAATATGCACGTGATGTGGCT
>JAIL01000092.1 GCA_000725195.1 Snodgrassella alvi SCGC AB-598-O02 | reverse complement strand
AAACACACAAACAAAAAACCAACAATTGGGATTATTCTTGGTTCAGGTTTAGGACCTTTTGCCGACACTCTTGAAGATGCTGCTCATATTCCTTATGACACAATTCCACATTTCGCCAAATCAGCAGCCGTTGGCCACGCAAATGAATTAGTCATTGGCCAATGCGGAGACAAAACAGTTGTGGCAATGAAAGCTTAAGCTATTTATCGCATGTTCAACAAGTCGGTAAACAAACTGGATGCACTCACGCAGCTGTGTGGCTAGATTTAAAAGGACAATTTATCGCTGGATTTGAAGATATCGGTCGACATGTAGCTTTAGATAAACTACTTGGCTTTAGAGCTATGCAATTGTTAAATAACCCTGAGTATCAACACGGTGTAGTGTTAGTATCAAGCCGTGCTAGCTACGAGATGGTGCAAAAAACAGCTAATTGTGGCGTGGAATTTTTATTAGCTGTTTCGGCAGCAACTTCAATGGCGGTTGATTTGGCTAAACAGTGTAATTTAACTGGATTTTCGTTAACGGAAAATATTATTCATTCGGTTAATGATATTTATGACATTGATGTTATTGATACCCCAAAAGGCATAGAAGTACACATTGAGCTTTCGTCACGACGCTTTAGCGAGCTAAAAGAAAAACGACGTAATTTAGCTGGACGAACAGGATGCGGTATTTGCGGTACTTTATTAAGAGCAAGATCGGAAGAGCGGCGTGTAGGGAAAGAGTGCAGATCTC
>JAIL01000091.1 GCA_000725195.1 Snodgrassella alvi SCGC AB-598-O02 | reverse complement strand
CTTTACCGTTCGCAAACCTTGGTGGCAACAATACACAGATCAGATAGCTGTCATTATTGGTCACTACTGGCGTAACTGGTATTCAGAAGGTGTTGCCGAACATCGCAAAAATTTATTTCAGGAACCACCTACGCAATGGCTGGGTTCGCAGCAACAAGTTTTTTGTATTGATTATTCGGTTGGTGCGCGCTGGCGCGAACGTCAACAATCTATTCTGCCTACACAAACCCGGTTACATCTAGCGGCTTTGCGCTGGCCGGAAAAAGTGATTGTTCTGGATAATGGTAACCATTATCTAAGCAAGAAAAAACATTGAATTATCGCGCCGATCAACCACACAGTTTGTTATAATGATTATTCCTTTATATTACAATTTGATATGCCATATGGCTTTATCGTTTGCAAACAAACATTTAAGCCAGGCCTGAAAACCTTTTTAATAAGTATAAAACACGGCAAAAATCACGATAATTTTTTATAGCAAGTGGTTCTGCAAGCAAAATTTTATGTGTTTTAAGCAACAATGGTGAGTATGGGGGCATAACAAAGCTTATGATATTGATAACAGAATGACAGACGCCAACCTTTCTTCTAATCAAGTTAAACGCCATCTGAAAACTCGCCACCTGTCAATGATTGCTATTGGTGGCAGTATTGGCACTGGATTGTTTATGGCCAGTGGTAGTGCTATCCATGACGCGGGGCCAGGCGGAGCCTTACTGGCTTATTTCGCC
>JAIL01000090.1 GCA_000725195.1 Snodgrassella alvi SCGC AB-598-O02 | reverse complement strand
ATTACTTCTAATTGCTGGTACTGGTTGGCTTTTCGATGCCATAGATGTAGGGCTTTTCTGCATTCAGGCAATAGCATTTGACATGATAATTAAATACATCAACCAAACATCATCAGCATCTTTCTGAATTGATAATATGGCTATCAAAACAACAAAATATTGCTAGACTTTTACCTAACTGTATAGTAATTTTTTTGCTACTAAAACCCGCTATTAATAGCAATCATCATCCTACCAGACCAATTAATTAACTTTACTGTAAATCAGTTTGCTTGGTTTCTTTGCCCAGTAACAAAATAGCTACAATTGCAACAGCAAGAGACAAACTGAATAATCCAAAAATTACATTCACGCTAACCGCATTTGCTACCAGCAATCCAACCATTAACGGTCCTAAAATGCCACCAATTCTGCCGACAGATGCAGCCATACCGGCTCCAGTGGCACGAATATTGGTTGTATATTGTTCCGGTGTGTAAGCATACATCGCTCCCCACGCACCCAGATTAAAAAATGACAGTAAAGCGCCATATAAAAGTAATTGATTTGCTGACTCAGCAACACCAAATAGATAGGCACTTAATAAAGTACCTAATAGATAAGTTACCAATACCCATTTACGCCCCACGCGCTCTATTAACCAAGCTACCGTAAAATAGCCGGGAAGCTGGGCAAAAGTCATGATCAGAATATATTCAAAGCTTTT
>JAIL01000089.1 GCA_000725195.1 Snodgrassella alvi SCGC AB-598-O02 | reverse complement strand
ATTAGCCAATAACTGGCAAAGCCAGGTCAAACAATTACCGAAAACCGGTAAACGATATTTAATTTCTTATGATGGCCGGTATGTCGCCGGACGTAATACTGCCGCTGATAAATTAATTCAGCAGGCGGGTGGTATCAATGCAGCTGCTAATATTGAAGGTTTTAAACCCATGTCACGTGAAGCATGGCTAGCTGCCAAGCCAGATGTGATTTTGATTGCCTCACGCAATGCGAAAATGTTGGGCGGGGTGAAGGGATTTGCTAAACGTGCTGAAATAGCGGTTTCCCCGGCAGCTAAACAGCAGAAGATCTATTTTATGCCAGCCAACGATCTTTTCCGTTATGGCATAAATACGCCGCAGATTATTACCAAAATTCATCAATTGGCTAAGTGAATATGACTCAATTGCAGCAAACGACTGGTTCAACAGAACTGAGTAAGGCTGAGCATGCCATTTGGTCTAAACTGATGTGGATTGTAGTAGCCATTGCTTTGAGTGCGGCTTTGAGTTGGTTTTGCCTCGGAGTTGGATTGGGAGGCTGGCAATGGCCACAGTCACTGGATGAAATTACTATGGATATCCGCCTGCCGCGGGTGATGGTGGCCTTATTGGTCGGTGCATCACTGGCGGCAGGTGGTGCTGCTTTGCAAGCTTTATTCGACAATCCGCTGGCAGATCCGAGTTTGATTGGTACTTCTGGTGG
>JAIL01000088.1 GCA_000725195.1 Snodgrassella alvi SCGC AB-598-O02 | reverse complement strand
CTATTTAATTTTTTGTTACATAAATATGTCTCAACACAAATCAATTACTTGGTTGGCAAAACAGGATTTGTTCCCATTGTTTGGGTTTAGGTCAGGCAGTGGTTATCAGGATATTTAGTTAAGGTTGGTAGAAAAATATGGTTAGTAGGGTACCAGAACTTGTCTGTCCGGCAGGAAATCTGCCAGCATTGAAAATGGCAATTGATCATGGTGCAGATACAGTCTATATGGGGCTGAAAGATGCCACTAATGCACGTAATTTCGCCGGTCTGAATTTTGATGCTAAGTCTGCACGAGATGGAATTGCATATGCGCATCAGCGTGGTCGTAAAGTGTTAATGGCTATTAATACTTATGCATAAGCTGGACAAGTTGCTAAATGGCGACAGGCAATTGATACTGCTGCTGAGCTGGGCGTAGATGCGGTGATTCTGGCTGATCTGGGTATGCTGGCTTATGCACGCAAGGCACACCCTGATTTGGCGCTGCATATGTCAGTGCAGGGATCGGCAACAAATTATGAAGCCATCAATCTGGCGCAAGAACTGTTTGGTATCAAACGGGTTGTATTGCCACGAGTATTGACCTTGGCACAAGTAGAGCAAGTGATTAAGCATACTACTGTAGAAATTGAGGTTTTTGGTTTTGGCAGTTTATGTGTCATGGTGGAAGGTCGTTGCTTGCTGTCCAGCTATGTTACAGG
>JAIL01000087.1 GCA_000725195.1 Snodgrassella alvi SCGC AB-598-O02 | reverse complement strand
CGGCTTATTTTGTTTGTCAGTTATTTGCCGGATAATTAGTTTTATCTACATAATTAAAATCCCCAATCGATATTTTACTATTCATATTTATCATGTTAATTATTAAAGAATAAATGGTAAATTTGCTTTCTTTTCCAGTGGTTAGCAGTTACATTAGATAATGAATAATTTATCTGTAAGAAAAATAGAGTAGATAAATTATGGTTATTCTGGAAGATGAAAGGAGTGAAGATGAATAATGTATTTATCGATGCGATGGCTAAGCGTCGTAGTCAGTATGCTCTGGGTAAAAATGTGTCTATACCACAGAATGAGCTGACAGAGCTTATTGAAAAAGCGGTTAAACTATCTCCCTCTGCTTTTAATTCGCAGAGGGCCCGAGTGATAATTCTTTATGGCGCACACAGTGATAAGTTCTGGCAGATTGTGATGAGTAAATTAAGGGCTATCGTTCCTGCCGATAAATTTGCACCTACCGAAGCCAAAATCAATAGTTTTGCTGCTGGTATTGGTACGATTTTGTTCTATGAGGATCAAAATATTATATCTTCACTACAGCAGCAATATCCGAACTATCATGATCAATTTCCTATCTGGTCTGAACAGGGCAGTGGAATTGCCCAGTTTGCGGTCTGGAGTGCTCTGGCTAATGCTGGTATAGGAGCCAATCTGCAACACTATAATCCTTTACCGGATGCAGA
>JAIL01000086.1 GCA_000725195.1 Snodgrassella alvi SCGC AB-598-O02 | reverse complement strand
CTAGTGCGATTTAACTTACGGTTACCATTACGATGACGCATGTCATTATCCTTTATTCAAGTTACATTGATACTACTATTTAAATAATTCATGCTTGTATATAGAGACATGGTACTATTGAATCCAGTAAAGATTTTATCTTGGGTGTATTTAGATTATGCTAGCTATTCCATTAGGGCTCTGGCTTATTTGGGCAATTTCGGTTGTACTGTCTATTTTAATTACTTATTTATTATCAAGACAAAAGTTGTTAACGGAACGTCAAAAAGCTGAAATCCACATATTGGAGACAGAAAATGATCATGTACGTCTTAAAACAGAAGCTGAAACTTTGCAACGGATGTTTAATAGCTATGAAACTGAACTTATCCGCTGTCGTCAAGAAATTCAACTTCTAGAGAATCGTCTAACTACTTCAGAGGCTATCAACTCGCAACTAGATAGTGTCCGTGCGACATTAGAGCAAACTAAACAACAATATGGTTTAGCAACAGAACAATATCAGCAAGTTTCAGCAAAACTTGCAGTGGCTGAGCAACAATTATTTAATTGGCAAAAACGAGAAAATGATTGGCATTTACAAGAAGAAGCATTTGCACAAATTCAGCATGAATTAAATAATGTACGGGTTGAAAATAGTCGCTTGTCGACGCAGTTACAACATGAGCGAGAAGCTTTTGAGGAGAAATTGGTTTTATTA
>JAIL01000085.1 GCA_000725195.1 Snodgrassella alvi SCGC AB-598-O02 | reverse complement strand
TTCAGCATAAACTTCTAACCCTCCCAGATGATACTCGTATCTTACCCGGTCATGGTGCCATGACGACTATTGGCCATGAAAAACAATATAACCTGTTTCTACGCTAATAATTCAGTTGCTGAAATTGTTGTATTATATTGATTAAATGATATTAATTTGGCAAAAGCATTAAACCATACTACAAATATTTTAAGATATATTTTGTATTGTCTAAATTTTGCTTAAGATCAGCATCAAGGTTGAGCAGAATGAAATCATCGCAAAAAATAGCCTTTTATAAGGCTATTTTTTAATTAAATATTAAATTTCATAAAATGAACTGAGTAAATTATTCTGTCCTTTGGTTCCATGGTGCTACTTTAAATAACAGTAACATACCCGGAAAAGCCAGCAAGAAACATAACCAGAAAAAATTCACATAGCCTAGCCAGTTAATCAGATAACCGGTTGTTGCATTAATCAAAGTTCTTGGTACTACCGCCAGACTGGTAAACAATGCCAATTGTGTGGCAGTAAAAGCAGGATTAGTTTCACGTGCCATATAAGCCACAAAAGCAGCCCTAGCAACATTGTAACGAACTGTTTCAGCTAAAAACTGTGGATTGCTGCCAGCAATCTGCACGACCCGAATACCACCTTCACCCTCAGAATCTGCCCGACGCAAAGTTTTATGTGTTTGCTGTAAACTTGGGTCAC
>JAIL01000084.1 GCA_000725195.1 Snodgrassella alvi SCGC AB-598-O02 | reverse complement strand
AATTATGTAGATAAAACTAATTATCCGGCAAATAACTGACAAACAAAATAAGCCGGAAACCACTACGATTAATTAGATTTGTCCGAGCACAATCAGTAACATTCAATTAAGATTAAAATGGAAACAGCGATCAGAAAGACAGAAAATGACGCAGTAAAGCAGTCATGACAACACTACCAATAACAGTAATTAAAAGTGAAAAACGGCTGGCTAGTAATAATGTTAGCACCACAGCAATCAAATTAGCGACGTTATTGGTCGCAAATGCTGGGGCGATTACCGCAATCAGCACACAGTGATAAGTTCTGGCAGATTGTGATGAGTAAATTAAGGGCTATCGTTCCTGCCGATAAATTTGCACCTACCGAAGCCAAAATCAATAGTTTTGCTGCTGGTATTGGTACGATTTTGTTCTATGAGGATCAAAATATTATATCTTCACTACAGCAGCAATATCCGAACTATCATGATCAATTTCCTATCTGGTCTGAACAGGGCAGTGGAATTGCCCAGTTTGCGGTCTGGAGTGCTCTGGCTAATGCTGGTATAGGAGCCAATCTGCAACACTATAATCCTTTACCGGATGCAGATGTGGCTAAAGAATGGAATATTGCGCCGAGTTGGAAACTACGCGCTATGATGCCTTTTGGATCGAATGAGAAAGCAATTGCAGAGAAGTCTTTTATGGCTGATAG
>JAIL01000083.1 GCA_000725195.1 Snodgrassella alvi SCGC AB-598-O02 | reverse complement strand
AAAGCCCTGTTATTTCCGGCCGCCGGTAGTGTGATTATGGGTATGCCCCATGATCAGGATATGCGTCATATGGGCGGATTGCGTAAATACATGCCGGTAACATGGATTTGTATGCTAATTGGTTCATTATCGCTGATTGGCACACCATTTTTCTCCGGTTTCTATTCCAAGGATTCAATTATTGAGGCAGTAAAAGCGTCAACGCTGCCATTCAGCAGTGTGGCCTATGTAGCGCTGGTAGCCAGTGTGTTTGTCACCGCATTTTACTCATTCCGATTGTATTTCCTGGTATTTCATGGCGAAGAAAAATGGCGCAAAGCCGAACATAGCGAACATCATCATGCAGAAGAACATCATGGTCTGAAACCACAGGATAATCCGCATGAGAGCCCGCTGGTGGTAACCATTCCGCTGATTCTGCTGGCTATCCCTTCAGTATTTGTAGGTATGTGGGCAATGAAGCCCATGCTGTTCAGTGATTTTTATCAGCATGTGATTTTTATTAACAGTGCTGCACATCCTGCACTGGCATCCGTAGAGGAAGAGTACCACGGCATATTTGCTATGGCTCTGCACAGTCTGACAACTCCTGTGTTATGGCTGGCGATTGCCGGTGTTGTACTGGCGTGGTTCTTCTATATGAAAAAACCACAGATTCCGGCCAGAATTGCTGCATCTATACGTCCGGTTTAT
>JAIL01000082.1 GCA_000725195.1 Snodgrassella alvi SCGC AB-598-O02 | reverse complement strand
AGTAGCCAAATCTTCAGCACTGATCAGACGATAAGAAACATTATTAAGCTGTTCCAGTTCAGCCATGATTTTCTTCATTGATAATAACACCAGAATCTTATTATAGGTTAATTCTTGACCATTCTTTTTAGCATTATTCATTTCTTGAACGACTATAGTGGTTTCTTTATTTTCTAATGCCGCACTGAGTTTTTGTTGCGCTGCTTCGAATTAGGTATATTCGGAGTACAGGCGGCTTATGGTGTAGAGATGTTCGGCGTAAAAAACCGTTACTCCAAAATGGCTTTGGCCAAAGAATTGGGTGGTATTATGTCCGGAGGTATTGCTCCTACCGTAGCAGCGGCTCTATTGGATCAATTCCATAGTTGGTGGCCAATTGCCATTTACTTTGGCGCTATGGCAACTGTTGGTTTCATTACCACTTTCTTTGCACCGGAAACCAGAGGTCGCGACCTTAATGCGGTGGAAGATGCCATTTAAACCTTGCGACAGATAAACAACTGTCTTATTTCATACGGAGTCAGCTAATGGCTCCGTCTTTATTCTTATATAAATGACAGATATGAAACGTATTATTATTGACTGTGATCCTGGCAACGGTGTAGCTGGTGCTAATGTTGATGATGGACTGGCGTTGGCGCTGGCGCTGGCATCAGATTGTATTAAACTGGAATTGATTACCATTGTGGCTGG
>JAIL01000081.1 GCA_000725195.1 Snodgrassella alvi SCGC AB-598-O02 | reverse complement strand
CTCTTCCGATCTAACGGCAATTAACGCAGCAATCACAAGATATATCACTGAGTGAAATAGTTGATAATAGAAACGATTTCGGGTTACATTTAAACATCGACATAATGCACGTAAGCTGTATCGATGCTTATTATGTAAAATTAACTCGATTTTCTTCCCATTATCAACGCCGCTTGCTTTAGGATATCATTCTCCATTAACAAACGTTTATTCTCTTTGCGTAGCGCGATAAGTTCGTTCTCTTCAGTTCGACGATTATCTTTTGCGATGAATGAGCCGGTAGTTTGGTACTGCATTATCCAATTATCTAATGCTGATTTGGTGAGGTCATACTCTGCGACGATATCCGCACGTTTTTTACCATTTTGATATAGCATGACCATTTGTTTTTTGAACTCGTTAGTAAAGCTACGTTTTGCTCTTCGTGATGAATCGATTGCCATTGTTGTTAGATTCATTGCTTTTTTCTGTATGAATACAATATTTTTTACAGGTGTATTTCGAAACCCAGCCATTTTTCGCCATGATTCGACCTATTCGGCGTCGAGATACGGTTATGCCTTGCTTTCTCAGCTCTGCTTGCAGACGCCTTGTACCATAAGCACGATAATTAGTATTAAAAATTTCACCCACTATTTCACTCAGCGATATATCTTGTGGTTGCTGCGTCAATTGCCGTTGATAAT
>JAIL01000080.1 GCA_000725195.1 Snodgrassella alvi SCGC AB-598-O02 | reverse complement strand
ATTTGGCTTTTATAGTGTCGTTTTTGGCTGTCCAAAGATAGATTTTATTGATTAAATAAGATTTTATTCTTTTTATTCTTAACCACCAATCTCCCACCAGCAGGAGAATCATAATAAAAACATTCTGTTACATAGTAATCCAATCCATAAGCTTGAGCTAAATAATCATAATTTTTGTCATCAATGTGGTTGCTGTATTGATGATGACTATTTACCTAAAGAACTTAAATTACCGAATAGAGCTGATATAAGCTTCACCGAAGATGCGAGATGTATTGTGTCGCAAAGATTTAAAGAATTTATTGAAACGCTAGATTATAGAGTCGATTTTTTTCCTGTCAATCAGAATAAAACTTTATTTTTGATGAAGCCGGTACAAATAATTAAATACTCAGCTTATCAATTAGAAAAGTACTGTGAAAAATGCCATCAATATCTACATCAAGTAGCACCAAGAGCAGATTTCTATCATGAAACCGGAAAAGTATTACAAAATGGAATATTTTTTACATCAACAGCTTTTGGTAGTGGAATAGAAAAATGGCCAATTATTGTTCTAGGAGTAGAAACAGCTAAGGTTATCGGTGAAGCGGTTAAAAAATTTAAATTTAGAGGGGCAGATATTTCACCAAAAAAAGTAGGCGTGAAAAATAAATAATTCCACCAGCAATATTTATTGATTTA
>JAIL01000079.1 GCA_000725195.1 Snodgrassella alvi SCGC AB-598-O02 | reverse complement strand
GAGTTTGTTCATCTAATGTAGTTAATTTTTGTTTTTTGTCCCCTCCCATAAATTTAAATAGAATGAAATTTTTATTTATACGGGATAACCTATTGGTTATAGTTTGGTGTAAGGTGGAAAATTTGAGGTAATATTAATCTTATAGATTTATAGTGGTTTCTATAGTACCTGCAATAATTTCTGTTAATAGAATTGTCTATGTTTAATAAATAATGGTTGAAATATAGCTGTAGAAATCTAAAAATGCACTCTTAAAATATCAATCTATGTTATTAAAAATTGAAAAATAAAAAACAGTTTATTATCATAATCTTTGTTATTTAATTAGCATTAAAAGGTTTTATAACCTATGGCTATTTCATTTGATATAGTACAAGGAACATTAAACGAGCTTGCTGATATATCATTACTTTTTTCTGAATATCGAGAATTTTATGGTATTAGGGATTGTAATTCTGAATCAAAAAAATTTATTAAAGAAAGGTTGATTAATAAAGATTCAGTAATTTTTCTTGCTTACGACAATAAAGTAGCATGTGGGTTCATACTATTATATTTTACCAATTCTTCTTTATCTATATCACCTAATAATTTTGAATGACTTATATATTATAAGAAGCCACAGAGGCTATGGTGTTGCAACTCAATTAATGGAAAAGTAAAGAGTTTCGCTGATA
>JAIL01000078.1 GCA_000725195.1 Snodgrassella alvi SCGC AB-598-O02 | reverse complement strand
CCTTAGCCGGCAAGCCAGCCTGTTTGGTTACCTGCCTGAGCGGTAGTGATACCAGCAGCCCTTCATTACAACAGTGTTTCAATACAGGTGCTATGCTGGCGAAAATGCATCTGGCCGGCAGCAATTTTCCGCAAAAAATGCCAAATCCGCGCTACACCAATTGGTGGCAAGAAGCCTGCAAACGCTTATCACCATTTCTCAATCCAGAAGATCTGCATTTATTGCAAACAGAAATTGCCTTTTTTGATCAACATGAACAAACCAATTTACCATCTGGCATTATTCATGCTGATTTATTTCGTGATAATGTGTTACTGGATGGTGAACAGGTAGCCGGCTTTATCGATTTCTATTATGCCTGTAACGGCAACTTTATGTATGATCTTGCTATAGCTGTTAACGACTGGGCGCGTCGGGCAGATAATCATATTGACCAGACTCTACAACAAGCCTTTATCTGTGGCTATGATACCATTCGCCCACGCACACCTGCTGAACAGGATTACTTTCCTATTGTCCAGCGCGCTGCTTGTATCCGTTTCTGGGTTTCTCGCCTGCTTGATTATCATTTTCCACAAGCCGGCGAAATCACCTTTATCAAAGATCCGAATGCCTTTCGCGATTTGTTACTAAATTTACGCAAATAACATCATTATTTTTTATTAAATTAGATGTT
>JAIL01000077.1 GCA_000725195.1 Snodgrassella alvi SCGC AB-598-O02 | reverse complement strand
GATAACAATCCATCGGTATCGACACCTGTTTCAACTGGCTATGTACCCAATTATTCACCGGTTGATATTACTGCTGCTAATCATACGGTACAACGAGGTGATACTGTTTATAATATATCCAAGCGTTATCAGATTACGCAGGATAATCTACGCAGCTGGAATAATCTTGTTGATGATAATATTAAACTAGGACAAGTGTTACGCGTAAAACCTGCCGGTTATGTTGCCACTGCTGGTACCACTACAACGACAGTAACTACAGTTACTCCTCAGGTGAACACACCCAAAGCAACTACTACCACAACGGTGACAAACACTACTACAACCAAATCAACGACTACTGAAACTGTAAAAAATAGCAGTGGTATTGATTGGTTACGGCCGACTGCAGGTAAAATTCTGCAAGGTTTTGGCGGTAGCAGTAAAGGTATTGATTTTGGCGGTAATATGGGGCAACCAGTTGTTTCAGCAGCAGCCCAATCAGATGACAAAGTGATGGAAGTCAAAATTCTTGATGAGGCTATGAATTATTTAAACAACCATAGTTCAAATAAACATTTTAAACCAACAATATTCGTAATCAGTTACAACCGTCAAATACTTCTATTAGGTCTGGTCGCCAGTGAAAGCGATAAAAATCAGGTTGGACGAGTGGCCCGCGCCCAGCCAGCTGC
>JAIL01000076.1 GCA_000725195.1 Snodgrassella alvi SCGC AB-598-O02 | reverse complement strand
CGGACAAGAAGTTTTTTCCATTACAGCCGATGACGTTTAAATCAAAAGACAGTGGCGAATTTCCCGAATATTGGGTAAAACATTTTAAAAAAATGGGCATACCCATTCCTGAAGGTCAACCCGGCAATAATCCCGGTGATATGTCGCGCTCCGAGCTTCTTAATATCGTACACTATTATGATAGATAACTGAAATAACAGAACAAATATAGTAAATATTCCATGATGACATCAATACTATTTTGAATTAGTAATTTAAAATAGTATTGATGACTGATTTAATCAAATTTGCTGCTTATCTACATTCAAATATAAAAAATAATTTTATAATTAAGATTTTATACATTCTTATATTCGTTATCTGTATGACATTAATAAGCTTATGCGAAACACAGAAAAATGATTATAGTATTTATTGTCATTTTATTAGCTCCTCGCATATTTTTTCTGCTACATAATCTGATATTATTAAATTTATTAAGATGTTATATTTATAAGCTTCATTATTTTATTTATGAAATTTATTGTTTCTAGTGCTATTCAGAAGAATTATCAGCGAATATAGGTAAGGAAATAATGAAGATCAGATTAAAAGTAGTGATAGCAAACCATATTTTTAAATTTTCTTTATTATAAGATGTAATAAAATAATTTCCTAA
>JAIL01000075.1 GCA_000725195.1 Snodgrassella alvi SCGC AB-598-O02 | reverse complement strand
GCTGCAGATAATTCCCGACGCATGTGCTGTTCAATGATTTGCCATAATGACCAGCCTTTAGGGTGCCAGAACACCATACCCGGTGCTTCGTCTTGTAGATGGAATAAATCCATTTGTTTGGCTAATTTGCGATGATCACGTTTGTCGGCTTCTTCAATACGTTGCAAATAAGCATTCAGGTCCTCTTTACTTGCCCAAGCAGCACCATAAATGCGTTGTAGCTGTTCATTTTTAGCATCACCGCGCCAGTAGGCACCGGAAAGCTTAGTTAATTTGAAATTTTTTAAAAATCGTGTGTTAGGTACATGTGGCCCACGACCCATATCAATATATTCCTGATGATAATATAAGCCCATGGCTTTTTCATCAGGCATATCATCAACGAGTCGCAACTTATAATCTTCATGACGTTGTTTGAAGATGTTTATGACTTCATTACGAGGGATAACTTTTTTGATGACATCATAGTTTTGTGCAATCAATTCTTTCATGCGTGTTTCGATTGCGGCTATATCTTCAGGAGTGAAAGGACGCTCATAAGAAATGTCATAATAAAAACCATCTTCAATGACTGGCCCAATCACCATTTTTGCTTCTGGGTAAAGCTGTTTAACAGCATGACCAATAAGGTGAGCACATGAGTGACGAATGATTTC
>JAIL01000074.1 GCA_000725195.1 Snodgrassella alvi SCGC AB-598-O02 | reverse complement strand
AAATACTGATTTACTTATTAGCTAACTCAAATTTTCCTGCTTCGGAACTGACTTTATATTTAATCCAAAATAAAAGAATAATAGAGTAACTCACCGCTCACAATAATGAGACAGATATGTAGATAAATAGCAAATGAAATGGGATTAAAGCATTAATCTATAAGTAAGTAGGTTGTATTCTTATCTATTCTTTTAATGTCCTAGATACAAATCAAAAGCATAATAGCACTATGGTAAAGATGCAGATAGTCTTATAATTCATGGTTATAATCTTGTACTATTTTTACAATAGCACATTGTTTGATAAATTAATTTACATTTAGCCACACAGGTGGATACAGCAATTCGGAGTAATTATGGATTTTGATATCGCCCGCTACAACATGGTTGAGCAGCAAATCCGTCCCTGGGACGTTTTAGATTTCGATTTACTCGATGTGCTCAGTGACATACCACGTGAACGATTTGTGTTACCACAACATCAGCAACTGGCCTACAGCGATCAATCTTTGCCATTGGCCAATGGTAGCCAAATGCTAGAACCTAAGGTTATGGCTCGATTGATTCAGGCGTTGAAATTGAATTTAGCAGATACAGTTGTCGAGATCGGTACTGGTTCTGGCTATGCCACTGCTGTGCTGGCCAAAATGGCTGG
>JAIL01000073.1 GCA_000725195.1 Snodgrassella alvi SCGC AB-598-O02 | reverse complement strand
CCACAACTTAATATTAGTAATAAACAAATTGGCACTTTTTTTTAACACTTCTTTCATTATTAATTCCTGAGTTGTTCTTATTACCATACGATTTTTGTGACCAAATACCGGCTCGAAAGTGTCAAAAAATGAGTGGTATTTTATCAATTTTGAATTTGTTATTATAAACTGATGGTATACCATTTGACCAATAATATATTGACCTAAACTGTCATGGCAATCAACATAGCTTATGAGTTTACTATTGGCATCATTCAATTTAAAGAATTTATTGAAACGCTAGATTATAGAGTCGATTTTTTTCCTGTCAATCAGAATAAAACTTTATTTTTGATGAAGCCGGTACAAATAATTAAATACTCAGCTTATCAATTAGAAAAGTACTGTGAAAAATGCCATCAATATCTACATCAAGTAGCACCAAGAGCAGATTTCTATCATGAAACCGGAAAAGTATTACAAAATGGAATATTTTTTACATCAACAGCTTTTGGTAGTGGAATAGAAAAATGGCCAATTATTGTTCTAGGAGTAGAAACAGCTAAGGTTATCGGTGAAGCGGTTAAAAAATTTAAATTTAGAGGGGCAGATATTTCACCAAAAAAAGTAGGCGTGAAAAATAAATAATTCCACCAGCAATATTTATTGATTTA
>JAIL01000072.1 GCA_000725195.1 Snodgrassella alvi SCGC AB-598-O02 | reverse complement strand
TAGGGCCTGTTGATAATTATAGCCAAGAGCTGTTATTTTGTAAAAAAGTCTGCTTACATTCTGTCTTTTTCGGAAAAATAGGATGCCAAGATTAATGCTTAGTGATGACCAATACGAACGGATTAGCCCGTTTTTGCCAGGAAAGGCTTCGGAGCCTGGCCGAACAGCGGCAGATAATCGACTGTTTGTAGAAGCGGTTTTATGGATCGCTCGTACTGGAAGTCCATGGAGAGATTTACCACCCGATTTCGGACGTTGGAACAGTGTGTACAAACGTTTTGCAAGAGGGTCTCGGGCAAAAATATGGCATTCCATCTTTACCGACAGGAGATGCCGATTTCGAGGAAGTCTTCATAGATAGCACTATCGTGCGGGTTCATCAGTATGTCACCGGCTCTCCAAAAAAAACGGTGACCAGTCGATTGGTCGTTCTCGCGGAGGATTGACAACCAAGATTCACGCTCTTGTTGATGGTCTGGGCATGCTTGCCCGTTTTAGTTTGACTGGCGGTCAAGCAAGCGACACAGGTGAAGCATTGCCTCTGCTCGGTGAATTGAAACCTCTAAGCTTCGCTGCCGACAAAGCCTACGATGCGAATGTTACAACATCTGAAATCGCTAGGCATTCAGGCCGTCATCCCCAGTAAAGAAAAT
>JAIL01000071.1 GCA_000725195.1 Snodgrassella alvi SCGC AB-598-O02 | reverse complement strand
AATCTGGATGCCGTATAAGCATTACCAGATGTATCTTGATTACCTGGGATATTGACACCAGGGAAATCAATATCTGTTTTCGCATTAAAAACTATACCACCAATTTTACGGGCAGCAATTTGTGCTGCATACAAGGCTGTTTGAGCAGTACCATTCTTATCCAGTTTAGCTTGATTTAATGCTTTACCCTGTTTGGCAGACAATGCAGAACCTGCATCATCAGAATCCAATGTATCAATTATCTTGGTCACACCAGCTGTTTCTGCTGTCGCAGCAGCAGGAGCACTTGATGCAATTAACATTTTAATTGCCGTTATTACCTGATTATAACTAGCTTTTTCCGGCTTTATTCCTGCCGCTGTTAAAATAGCAATTAATTCAGCCTGTACTTGATTGAGCCAACTTGCCGGTAAAATGGTACCTAATTCATTTATACCATTACCATCATGAAAAAGCCCGTCCTGTGTATCAATAGGGTACATTATTTATTTGTCCTTATATGTAAATTTTATATCGGTAAATGCAGGTTTCAGATCTTTTAAAACACTTTCAATAATGACATCCCCGTATGCTGTTAATCTGTCTCCTGCTGTTGACATGCCGGCGCGAAACCGTGTTGCACGGCTGTCAGCATTTTTAACATTGACCCACC
>JAIL01000070.1 GCA_000725195.1 Snodgrassella alvi SCGC AB-598-O02 | reverse complement strand
TTCGAACGTCTCGGTCGCCTGTTTTATATTTAATGCTATGATTAACACGATTAAGATAACAAGAGCGATAAAATGAAAAAAATATTATTAGTATTATTTATGTCATTAATAACACAAACAGCATTAGCTTTTGATAACCCAATAACGGATAGTTACGGCGAATGGGTTGGGGGTAATAGTTTGATTGTTGTATCCAAGCACGGTATAGAGGAATGGCATAAAAAAAATTTGACCGAAAAATGCTTTGGTAAAGAATTCGTCATACAAAAATTGACATCGATTAGCGGGAAAAAATTGCTGAAAGATATTGATATGGCTATTGATGCTCCAGCAAGTAAAAAGTATGTTTATGATCCTAATGTTGCTAATCTGGAAGTAATGAAAACATTTATCAATAAAGATCAAAATTATAAAGGTATTTTAGTATCATCAAACTGTGGAGATGGATACGAAAAATTTGTATTACTATCACCGAACACTGGTATATATATTTATTCAGGTGGAGATGAGGATTATCATCTTATACGCAAACGGAAATAAAAAAAGCCAGCACATGGCTGGCTTTGAATCTGTTACACAATCAAATAATAATCTTAGGGTGTAGCTCTTCAATCGGACGATCTAACCTTAAGCTGTCACAATTTCCATCTA
>JAIL01000069.1 GCA_000725195.1 Snodgrassella alvi SCGC AB-598-O02 | reverse complement strand
AAACACATGTAGCGGGTAGTTATGCACAGGCCAGAGAACTTTTACAAGTTCATTGGTCTGCTGAAGCTCTTCAACAGTTAAAAGATTTTTTTCTCAATGATGAATTTTATCAATTGGTTAGCCAAAGTCTGGCACAGGATCCGCGTCCTGTTCATCAACACCATAAAGACAAAATTTTTATAATGAATCTGTATGACTGGGATATTTTGTTTCAGGTGAATGGTTCGATTGTTGTTGTTACCATGATACGTAAACATGTCGAGGTTTAAATTGTTTTTCTAATAATAGAATTAATAATAAATGGATGAAGATAAGGACGAAGCCATACATTCGGTGGATAACTCTAAAATCCATTATATTTCATGCTATTGTCTGTTGATAACTGCCGAATTTGTTTTGGGAGTGTTTTGTGGATTATGTGGATAACTTTGGTGGTTAATATTAACCCTGTGTATAATTTTCTGGATTTAAATCATTATAGACCTAATTTATCCCCAATTAGCTAAAATTTATTACTCTTACCATGTAAATTCGCTAATATAGTAGTTGCATTTAAATGATTGAATTGATAAGGACGAATAAATGCTTCAACGTACATTAGCTAATAATATAAATGTAACCGGTGTGGGACTA
>JAIL01000068.1 GCA_000725195.1 Snodgrassella alvi SCGC AB-598-O02 | reverse complement strand
ATTCACCTGTAACATAGCTGGACAGCAAGCAACGACCTTCCACCATGACACATAATTTTGCCAACCAAGTAATTGATTTGTGTTGAGACATATTTATGTAACAAAAAAATTAAATAGACACAATTTAGATGCTGGCGATGGTCTTGTGATTATTGTATAGATTTTTTTTATGTTTACTAGAATTCAAATTCATTGACGGAGTTATGATTGCTTTTTTGATTTAATGGTGAGGTCAACTGCTTTGATTACTATTATTTAGAGTATGATAAATGGCGGTATTTAATGGTGTAGCGACGATACCAATTTGCATAGCCATTGTGGTTGATATGAATCGCTTGTTACAGGTAGTTGATAAGAATAAAAATAATATATTTATTGGATGTTTAATCAAACTCTATTTTAGTATTTTTTGTTGTTTTTATTAAAAATATATTAAAAGTCTCTTTTATCTGATTTGTTGTTGTTTTTAGTCAATAGATTTCAATGTAAGCTGGTGCTTTAATCTGATCTTATCAGATCAGATTAAAGAAGTGGCAAAACAGGATTTGTTCCCATTGTTTGGGTTTAGGTCAGGCAGTGGTATTATGTCCGGAGGTATTGCTCCTACCGTAGCAGCGGCTCTATTGGATCA
>JAIL01000067.1 GCA_000725195.1 Snodgrassella alvi SCGC AB-598-O02 | reverse complement strand
CACGGATAACCGCATCTGGAAGCAGCGTACAGTCGGTATCGGTGTGATATCCCCAGAGCGTGCCCTGCAAAAAGGTTTTACCGGAGTGATGTTGCGTGGTTCCGGTATTGAATGGGATATACGTAAAAAACAGCCCTATGACGCCTATGCACAAATGGATTTTGATATTCCAGTGGGTCTGAATGGTGACTGCTATGACCGTTATCTGTGCCGTATTCATGAGATGCGTCAGGCCAACCGTATTATTCGGCAGTGTGTTGACTGGCTGAAAGCCAATCCGGGACCAGTAATTACTGATGACCATACAGTGGCTCCACCACGTCGTACTGCTATGAAAGAGGGGATGGAAGAGGTAATTCATCACTTTAAATTGTTTACTGAAGGTATGCATGTGCCTGAGGGTGAGGTTTATGTACCTACCGAGCATCCGAAAGGTGAGTTCGGGGTCTACCTGATTTCTGATGGTGCTAATAAACCCTATCGAATGAAAATTCGTGCTCCGGGTTTTGCTCATTTGCAAGGTATGGATGAAATGGCTCGCGGTCATATGCTGGCGGATGTGGTCGCCATTATTGGTACACAGGATATTGTTTTCGGGGAGGTGGATAGATAATGTTGTCC
>JAIL01000066.1 GCA_000725195.1 Snodgrassella alvi SCGC AB-598-O02 | reverse complement strand
GTTATGCGCAAGAGAATGTTATTAAACTGAGAAATCCAGCATTTGGTGCACGCTACGATCTTCATGCAATGCTGATTGAAGCAGCATTGGCAGGAATTGGCGTTGCTCTAGTACCGCGTTTTTATGTTGAAAACGAACTTGCACAAGGTAGATTAGTCTCTCCTTGGCCGGAGGGGAAAACAATTTCTAAAACCTTTTGTATAATTCTTCAAGAGCCCATCGAATTAAGCAGAGAACCAGTACAAGCCTTTGTTCAATGGATTCTAGAAGAAGCTAGGAGTAGTTAACCATGAACCGATTATGTTGTTAGTCCATATAGGACAGCCATAGCTATCAATTTTTATTAATGCATTTTTTGTTGGATATTTTGAGGCTCTAAGTTTTTTATCAATACAAATTCTGCCTGCTAGAACCTCTGCTTTTCTTCT
This sequence comes from Snodgrassella alvi SCGC AB-598-O02, assembly GCA_000725195.1. GTDB lineage: Bacteria > Pseudomonadota > Gammaproteobacteria > Burkholderiales > Neisseriaceae > Snodgrassella > Snodgrassella alvi_G. The sequence continues at coordinate 187 of JAIL01000066.1, read as the reverse complement.
AGACTTAGAATTTTTAATATATTCAATATCAATAAAAGATCGAGGATTTAAAAAGTAATCATGAAAACATTAAATATCAAATATACATTGATACACAACTATTAGCGCAAATCTATCTTTCTTAAAGTGAAAATCTTCAATTAAATACAGTCACAATTCCTGATATGATATTATTTTTGTTTTCCAT
>JAIL01000065.1 GCA_000725195.1 Snodgrassella alvi SCGC AB-598-O02 | reverse complement strand
TCGAAACGCGAACTTGAATCTTTGCCGAATATCGGTCCTGTTAAAGCTAAAGCAATTGAGGATTACCGTCGCGAACATGGAAATTTTAAAAAGGCAGAAGATATTATCAAGGTGAAAGGAATTGGTTCAGCTACGTATGAAAAATTAAAAAATCATATTACTGTTGGCAATACTGTGAAAACACCAGCAGCCTCATCGTCACATCGGAAAAAATACGCGGTACCTGCAACTTCGAGTGTAAAGTAATATTATGATTTTTTTAGTTTTTCTGTAAAAAGGCATATTGGAATTATAAAAAAGAAGATAATTTTATGTTATTTTTAGCAATAAGAAATATTTTCTTACAATATAGTAGGCTGGATCTGTAATTTTAATAGATAATGCGTTGTTAAAATCGCTATTTATCTCAAAATTAAAAATAAAAATTACCAACTGGATAATGATTAAATTATCTATTGTCGTATTTAATTATCTAAACCAATCTAATATTGCTAGTTAATATTTTTTAAAATTAATGGTTTATAAAAATCTGTTTTTAAATATTTTGAACCAGCAGAAATACTAAAAAAGTAGGTTATTTAGGGGAAAATTCATTGTGCTGGAAATAAAT
>JAIL01000064.1 GCA_000725195.1 Snodgrassella alvi SCGC AB-598-O02 | reverse complement strand
CACATCCAGACGCTGACTGATTGTTTGCAGGGCTTTTTCGTTTGTATCAATAATAGTGACATCATTCTGACTCATTTTGGCCAGATTACTGGCTATGGTAGAACCAATCTGCCCACATCCCAGAATCAAGATTTTCACAATAGCTCTTTCTCCTTTTAATAATATTTCTATTGTATCCTTAGCATACGTTTCTGCAAATATTGGTTGATTTGCAACAGAAATACATGAATCTGCAAAATAAATTAATATAAATAAACTTACGCAGAATATTGACTTAACAATATTATTAAAAAATCAAATAGTATATATCTTATTATAATTTACTAAATTTTGATAAAATTATTGATAACCGTTGTTAACTTGCCATAATATTAGCAATACAAAACATAATAATGAATTATGTAAATTGTGTTCTTACTAATTCTTTATTCTCTTAATTTTCACTCATAAAACGGACAAATCAATGCAACGCCAAAAAATTAAATGCAAATTGCTTGCAATCGCTACATCCCTCTTCATATTTAGTGGTTGTACCCAAGTAGCCGATTTGGCAGGGTATGATTCGAAGACATTAAATGAGGATTCAGCTAAAAGCTATGCTCAATTAATT
>JAIL01000063.1 GCA_000725195.1 Snodgrassella alvi SCGC AB-598-O02 | reverse complement strand
GAAGAAAACAAACTAAATTCAGCGTTGCCTCCATTGGTTTCGACCAATTTAATTTTTTCATTTCCGGTTACCGTAGCTGCGCCTGTACGTTGATCATTAATGCTAATTCGATGATTACCCGTTGCCTGTAGTGCACCGGTAATTTTGAGCAAATCACTATTTAAATTGGTACCAATTGCAGTTCGCATTTCAAACACGCCATTACCTGCCAGCGAATCTACTGTCAATGTCATTGCTTTGTTGTTATTGTCAAGATGGGAAACGGAGTCAGGTGTATCATAGTTATAGCCAAAACTAACTTTGGCATCATCACTCAGTGTCAGAGTGTCAACAACCGAATTGCCAGTCATTTTCCATTGGCTTTGGTTACCTGATAGGTTAAGTTTAATATCACCTTTTTCTTGTGGATCTGACGAATTATTGTCTATTATGCTAAGTATTCTGGAACCATTAGTCAGATGTAAATTAATTATGCCTTTATCATTTAATTGAAGATTATTTAGTGCAAGAATATCACCTTTAATATTTGCTTTACCTTCAATATCAACTTTACCTGCATGTGCTTCAATTGCATTATAGTGTTTATAATCTTCTGAAACTATGCTG
>JAIL01000062.1 GCA_000725195.1 Snodgrassella alvi SCGC AB-598-O02 | reverse complement strand
GTTGATGCTGGATAAGGAAGATGTGATTGTCTGGGGCTGGCGTATTCCGTTTATTCTCAGTGCTTTGATTGCTATAGCCGCTACAGTTATTCGACGTCATGTCCGCGAAACTCCAGTATTCGAACAAGAACAGACTCAACAAGCTGAATCAAAACAAAACCAGCAGCACATTAATGTTCAATCTGATCAAACGTTACAGTCTGAAAAATCCTTCTTTGCCCGTAACAAAGCTTTTTTTATCATGCTGGGTTTACGCATTGGTGAAAATGGTCCGTCTTATTTAGCGCAAGGTTTTATTCTGGGTTATGTTGTTAAATATTTACAGATTGATAAAACAGTAGCTACAACCGCCATATTTGTGGCTTCATTGCTTGGTTTTTTTGTCATCCCTTTTGCAGGTTGGCTTTCTGATCGCTTCGGGCGTCGCATTATTTATCGTTGGTTTTGTTTATTGTTGATGATATATGCTATTCCGGCATATATGTTTCTTGAAACACGAGACCCGTTAATAGTTGGCAGCATCATAGTTTTGGGCATGTGTCTGGCCTCATTAGGTATATTCGGAGTACAGGCGGCTTATGGTGTAGAGATGTTCGGCGTAAAA
>JAIL01000061.1 GCA_000725195.1 Snodgrassella alvi SCGC AB-598-O02 | reverse complement strand
ATTAGCTATTTCTCTATTGTGGGCCTGGCCGTTGATCCTGATCTGGCCAGTGGCTTTGCATCAAAGCAGCGCTCCTGCATTTCATCAGTGGTGGCAATACCATGCTTTATACCCATTTGGCGGCCTCAAACAATTAAATATCCATTTCTCTCTGGGCTATTACCTGAAAAAGCTGGTATCTGTATTGCCCAGCAAACCACCAGCATGGATACTGGTGCAGACGCTTAATCAATTATTAAAAAAGCAGATTTTGCAGGCTGATATGTCGTTGCTGGCTGGACGAAACTTTCAAATTGTGGTTGAGGATCTAGGATTAAATTTGTATTTTACTGCTGATGAAAACAAATTTATTCTGGCTAATAATACTGTTCCGGTAGATCTGTACTTCGGCGCTAATATGGTTGATTTTATGAAGATGTTGCTGCGGCAGGAAGATCCAGATACTTTATTTTTTAACCCAAAATTAAAAATTGAAGGTGATACCGAATTAGGTTTGATTGTCAAAAATTTATTAGACAGTATTGACTGGTCAACGATTCCACTGATGAAATCTATTGTTGAGCATTAATCTGTCGCTATCTGTGCTGAATATATTAATATGAAA
>JAIL01000060.1 GCA_000725195.1 Snodgrassella alvi SCGC AB-598-O02 | reverse complement strand
ATAGCCAGCTGGACCAGAACCAAGAATAATTAAACGGCTGTGTTTGGTTTCACTCATGATATTTCCTTGTTACTTTAATCTATCTGAATTCAGCTAAATGCTGCATACTGTAGCATATACGCGCTGCTGCTTAAACAACACTTTAATTGAAGTTATGAATATAAATTACATATTAATTTAGTATCACCAGAATTAATGATGTTCTACCAGTATTCCTTTAAAATGATATTGGGTACTGCAATATGGACACTGAATATTGCTGTTGGACTGAATGGGCAAAAACACGCGAGGATGACCATTCCATGTTTCATGTTCAGGACCTGTACAGATTAAGGGTAAATCCGGTGCAGTAATCGTGATAATAGATGGTTTGAGTGTTGTCATGATATATTCCCGTAAAATTAAAGTATTGGTTAAACAGCGGGTTGTTGGTCGTTTGCTGTTTTGACTATATAAAATTCGTGTATTGATACTTTTAAAAAATCTAAAGATGATAATAATATGAAGCAAATACTTATATTTTTATTAACTATTATTTTTTGTAATAGCTGTATTAAACAAAATTATAAAGAACAAAATATACCGGATAATAAAATA
>JAIL01000059.1 GCA_000725195.1 Snodgrassella alvi SCGC AB-598-O02 | reverse complement strand
GAGTTTGTTCATCTAATGTAGTTAATTTTTGTTTTTTGTCCCCTCCCATAAATTTCGGATCAGAATGATGTCCATGACATGCCCAGCCTCACGCATCAATCCACATTAGCGCATTAGGCGCATACTGATAAAGATTGTATCCGCCGGCTAACCCAATCGGGTCAGGCTGGGTAAATCTACCTATATCCGGATCGCAGTACCTGAAAGTATTGTAAATTAGTCCGGTTCTCTGTCTGAATATGGTTACTAATATTTCTGGTTCTGTGTGTGCTATCTCCTGTATTGGTTTACTATACAGATAATAAGAGTATTCCCAGTCAGTTTTGCCTTTTTCATTAGTCATTTCTTCCAGCTGAGCTTTTACATCAGTTTGGAAGTAATGATAGATTTTTTATATCAGCCTGATCCTGCAATCATTCTTAAACTATCCAACAAAGAACGACTAGGTTTGCGGTGATATCTTCTTCTGTATTAAGGCGTTGTACTATTACTAGGTAAATAACTTTTTATTTTAAAGTAGCTAAATCAATAAATATTGCTGGTGGAATTATTTATTTTTCACGCCTACTTTTTTTG
>JAIL01000058.1 GCA_000725195.1 Snodgrassella alvi SCGC AB-598-O02 | reverse complement strand
TTATACCGAAGATCAATATGCTAAAGGACAGGAGCTTCATACCAAAATTATTGCCAGCATTGAAAATGGCAATTGATCATGGTGCAGATACAGTCTATATGGGGCTGAAAGATGCCACTAATGCACGTAATTTCGCCGGTCTGAATTTTGATGCTAAGTCTGCACGAGATGGAATTGCATATGCGCATCAGCGTGGTCGTAAAGTGTTAATGGCTATTAATACTTATGCATAAGCTGGACAAGTTGCTAAATGGCGACAGGCAATTGATACTGCTGCTGAGCTGGGCGTAGATGCGGTGATTCTGGCTGATCTGGGTATGCTGGCTTATGCACGCAAGGCACACCCTGATTTGGCGCTGCATATGTCAGTGCAGGGATCGGCAACAAATTATGAAGCCATCAATCTGGCGCAAGAACTGTTTGGTATCAAACGGGTTGTATTGCCACGAGTATTGACCTTGGCACAAGTAGAGCAAGTGATTAAGCATACTACTGTAGAAATTGAGGTTTTTGGTTTTGGCAGTTTATGTGTCATGGTGGAAGGTCGTTGCTTGCTGTCCAGCTATGTTACAGG
>JAIL01000057.1 GCA_000725195.1 Snodgrassella alvi SCGC AB-598-O02 | reverse complement strand
CGCATATCCTGATCATGGTGCATACCCATAATCACACTACCGGCGGCCAGAAATAACAGGGCTTTGAAGAAAGCATGGGTCATGACATGGAAAACAGCAATATTATAGGCAGAGGCACCTAAGGCTACCGTCATATAACCTAACTGTGACAAGGTTGAATAAGCAATCACCCGTTTTATGTCATTCTGAATCATACCCAGAAAGCCCATAAACAGCTCAGTAATGGTACCGGATACCATAATCACACCCAGAGCAGTATCAGACAACTCATACAGAGGTGACATACGGGATACCATGAAAATACCGGCTGTTACCATGGTTGCCGCATGAATCAGAGCTGAAATCGGTGTCGGACCTTCCATTGAATCTGGTAACCAGACATGCAACGGAAACTGTGCCGATTTACCCATTGCGCCCACAAACAGCAAAATGCAGGTAACGGTAATCAAAGACCACGGATGACCGGGAATCAGTTCGATAGTGGCATTTTTAACCTGATCAATATGCTGGAAAACATCAGCATAGCGAAGGCTGCCACCGAAATAAGCCAGTACCGGACCAATACCCAGTACA
>JAIL01000056.1 GCA_000725195.1 Snodgrassella alvi SCGC AB-598-O02 | reverse complement strand
AAAGGTTTTCTTAGATAAGACGATCATCGCCAGACATCATTATTTTCAATCTATTCTTTATGTTCATTGTTTATTCCTAAAATAAAGTGAACTTTTTATAGAAAATTACCAATAAAAAGTATTGGTTAGAAACGTGCAATCGTTTTTGTTATAAGTTTTAAAAAGGTTGATTTAACACGTTCTGCTGTCTCTATAACTTCTTCGTGTCCTAATGGTTGATCTAAAAGCATCTAATCCTAAATAGGAAACCCAAGACTGTTTTGGGTTTTTAGATAGTATTGGCGATACGGTGACAATTCGTGATTTGACAGGTAATATTACAAAAATTAATACCCGTGCAATTACCATTGTCGATTGGGATCGTAAAGAAATTGTGATGCCCAATAAAGCTTTCATTACCGAACAATTGGTGAACTGGTCGTTATCAGATTCGATCACTCGAATTGTATTAACTATTCCTGCTACCATCGATGCTGATAGTGATTTGGTTATCAAACTTTTACAACAAGCATCAGATGAATGTGAATATGTGCTTAACGATCATCCAAAAACGTCGTATAGAATTTGAA
>JAIL01000055.1 GCA_000725195.1 Snodgrassella alvi SCGC AB-598-O02 | reverse complement strand
CACACCATCACTACGTGCTTCAGGTGTTACAAAAGTGTGATGGGCATCTATTAAATCTGCTGCCAATGCATTAAAATCCAAATGACCTAATTCCTGTCCGTCCCGGGTTGCGCTCAGACGACCACCTTGTTCTGTAGGGATTAATTGTATTGTAATTGCTTTCATTGCCAGTAACCTTTCAATAAACATTCCATTCAGTCTTGGAATTTGACTATCTACCATTATATAGATAATTGTGAAAAAAATAACTGGCTAAAATCGGTGCTAATTATTGTTCACAAACAACACAAAAATGCAAACTGCAATACATTAGCTTAGTAGCTTGTGTTAAAATTTCCTATTTCTTGCTTATTTTTTATTGCGCCTGCTGGTGCTGGACTGTTGATTTATGTTGAAAAACTTAGCTAAAAAAATTCTGGGTAGCCGTAACGATAGACTCCTGAAACAATATCGTAAAGAAGTATCTAAAATCAACGCACTGGAACCACAAGTGCAGGCGCTGAGTGATGCAGAATTACAGGCTAAGACTGCCGAATTTAAGCAGCGTCTGGCAGCAGGCGAAAGTCT
>JAIL01000054.1 GCA_000725195.1 Snodgrassella alvi SCGC AB-598-O02 | reverse complement strand
GGACTAAACTCTAACAACCAAAATGGTATCTGGCAATGGGATATAGCCACTGCCGATCTGCACCCATGGTTAAGTTAACATGACAAAGCCAAATAGCTGCGGTATATTGCTGCTATACTTAATTTTTTCAGCGTTTTTTATTGAGGAGTCTACACCATGCTGAACAAACCAGAAGAATTCATTATGTCTATACTAGCCGGTATCTGGGTTGTACTGACGTTTATATTCTGTCGGTACTTGCACCTGCCAACCGATACCGGCTTACTGGTCACTACTCTGACCCTGTTATGGACATTAGTATTCTTTCTGTTGTGGCAGCGTGGTTCAATACGTAAAATCTGGCCGATATTTCTGGGTTTACTGGTGATGTGCTGGTGGCGAGCCATTTACTGGTCAGCCAGCATCAACGTACTCAACCCTGATAACAGCATCAAAAACAACGTTAGCTGGTACGGTAGCTGGCCAGCACTGATTATCTATGCCCTCATTCCTGTAATAGGTGGCTACATCTACAAATGGATTCGTTATAAAAAACAAAAAAAATCAATGTTATAATC
>JAIL01000053.1 GCA_000725195.1 Snodgrassella alvi SCGC AB-598-O02 | reverse complement strand
GTTAATAATGGCTGTTCCTGCCGTAAGCGTGCGCCTACCAGCAAAATCACCTCATTCTCTGCCAGCTGTTCAATACTCTGTCCCAGCCACTGAGCGCCTTCAGCAGCTGCACCAAAACGCTCATCAAGCTGACGCAGGCGACTGTCAACAGCATTGGAGCTGAAATCGTAGGCGTGGCTGCCGGAAAAGCAACAAATACCATTACTGCACAAATTAAGCAGCCTAAACAGGCAGTAATGCTGCTCAATGTTGAACCGGATATGGATGTAGCCAACGGAGCTGCTGCCATTGCAGCTCTGAAACAGGCTCAGACAGTAATGGCATTCACTGCTTACGATAGTGACGTATTGCGTGAAGTTGCAGACGTATTATTGCCAATTACGCCATTCACAGAAACCTCAGGCAGTTTTATCAGCATGGAAGGGCGATTACAGTCTTTTCATGGTGTTGTACAAGCTTACAGAGAAGCCAGACCTTTATGGAAGGTATTACGCGTACTGGGTAATGTACTGGAATTGCCGGGCTTTGAATATGAAAATACCCAGCAGATTCTGACT
>JAIL01000052.1 GCA_000725195.1 Snodgrassella alvi SCGC AB-598-O02 | reverse complement strand
CAAAACCAATCTGATTTAATAGATGTATAAAATTTAGAATAATATTTTAATAATATTAAAATAAAGTAAAATCTAGTTGCAAAGTATGTCCTATTTAGGTCGATATATTGTTAATAGTTAATTATATTGCATATTATTTTTTAAGAATAAAATCCAGCATTTTGCTATGAATTCTGAATATATTTTGATTTTTGTATAAATGCTCAATTCTTGTATTTTGCAGGGTTATATTTTAGCTTTCATATGTTTGCTATTGTTTATTATACTGGTTTTAAAGCATAATGCCGGATAAATGATTAATATGCTGTATTAAATTAATGTAATTATTCCGTTGCAAAATAATTATCCAGAATTATTTCTTTTCAGGTATGTTTACTGTATTTAAACTGGTAAACAGGAAATTTTTTTCTACCTGAACAAGCAATATTTGTACCAATGAAATGTGATAAAAACAATTTTATAGCATAAGTAGTCAACTTTAATTGCAGAACATTCGTTTATAATCGAACAAATTGAAATTTCTCATGTAGTTTGGTGAATTAGTTAATGGG
>JAIL01000051.1 GCA_000725195.1 Snodgrassella alvi SCGC AB-598-O02 | reverse complement strand
CACACCGGTCACCGATGGTATGGTTGTTAAAACCAATTCGCCCATGACTAAAGATGCCCAGAAAGGGGTAATGGAATTCCTGCTGATTAACCATCCGCTGGACTGTCCTATTTGTGATCAGGGTGGTGAATGCCTGTTGCAGGACTTGTCAATGGGCTATGGTAAAGGTGCCAGCCGTTATACTGAGGCCAAACATGCTGTGGCCGGTAAAGAAATGGGGCCACTGGTTTCTGCTGCTGAAATGAGCCGCTGTATTCACTGTACCCGCTGTATCCGCTTTACTGAAGAAATTGCCGGTAAGCAGGAGCTGGCCATGATGAATCGTGGTGAATGCTCTGAAATTACACCATTTAACGGTAAAACACTGGAAACCGAGCTGTCTGGCAACGTGATTGGTTTGTGTCCGGTGGGCGCACTAACCAGCAAACCATTTCGTTATGACAGCCGTTCATGGGAATTAAGCCGGCGTAAATCTGTGTCTGCTCACGATGCACTGGGCAGTAATCTGATTGTACAAACTAAAGACCATACCGTGCGCCGGGTACTGCC
>JAIL01000050.1 GCA_000725195.1 Snodgrassella alvi SCGC AB-598-O02 | reverse complement strand
CTTGAGCTGCAAAAGGTGTTGATTTACGAGAGCCACGGAAACCAGAACCACCAGCGGTTGCCCAACCTAACGCATTACCTTGACGATCGGTAATTGTTACGATTGTATTGTTAAATGATGCATGAATATGAGCTATACCATCAGAAACTTGCTTTTTAACACGTTTACGTGTACGAACAGGTGTCTTTGCCATTTATTTATCACCTCGCTCTTCATCTTCTGACTTAACGCGAGCAGAAGCAGGGACATAACCACGTCCTCGTTGTACACGAATACGCATACTAATTGAAGCATTGGCATCAGTAAGATGACAAATCACTAAATCAGGATTAACAATTTCAACATCACCATCGTGAGTGATATCAGATGCTGTTACCGCACCAGGCAGATCGCCATCTTACACAAAAAATAGAAGAAGTTTGTGAATTGGTTGATATTCGAGTCATAGACCATATTGTTATAGGTAAAGGTGAATATTTCTCTTTTGCAGAGCATGGATGGATTTCGTAACTATTTTTACTTACAATGTAATTTAATCAA
>JAIL01000049.1 GCA_000725195.1 Snodgrassella alvi SCGC AB-598-O02 | reverse complement strand
CCAGCCATAACCTGAACTATGCGCGGATCGGCTGCTTTGGCTAGTGTTTCTATTCGTTGCAGGAGCGCGACTTTAGTGGCTGCGTCCATACTGTGCATTGGATTAGCTATGCTATATAAAGATCTGCTGGCAGGTGTTGTATTCAGACCAATACTGCGCTGTTGTCCACTTACACCTATCGCCCGCACGGCTTGAGCTGCATCAATCAGAGCCTGAGCATTGAGATTGTCTGCATACGCAAAAGCAGTTTTATCTCCACTGACTGCACGTATGCCAACACCCTGTTCAATCTGAAAACTGCCGGATTTAACCATGCTTTCTTCCAAGTGCCAGCTTTCATAGGCAGTGCGCTGACAGTAGATATCTGCATAATCGATATGATGTGAACCAATTAGTGATAAGGCATGATTAAAATCGGCAACAGCCAGTTCGTTATCAGTCAGTAGCTGTTGCTGAACAAGTTGAACGGTTTGAGTATGGGTCATGGATAGTCAGTAAATTTACTGTGGCGATTGCACAGTGATGAAATTTGATCGGAC
>JAIL01000048.1 GCA_000725195.1 Snodgrassella alvi SCGC AB-598-O02 | reverse complement strand
GTAATATTCACTCTCCACAGGTTTTGCTGACGATTGTTGGTTTTTGTCTGATTGTTCCGCAACACTTAATGCAACAGGCAAAACTCCATGGATGTGAAAATGACGCAGATCTCTGAATAACCATGGCTGTCCCAGAGCCGCACGACCAATCATGATGCCCTGTACACCAGTTTGCTCAGATACTGCAAACGCTTTTTGCGGACTGGTAATATCACCATTAACCCATAACGGCACATGTATTTGTTGTCGTAACTGAGTGATTAATTCGTAGCGTGCTGCTCCATTATACATCTGTGCACGAGTACGCCCGTGCACAGCTATAGCAGCAATTCCTGCTTTTTCTGCTATATCGCCAATAGCCAGAATATTACAATGATTATCATCCCAGCCAAGACGAGTTTTTAAAGTAACCGGAACTGCCACGGCATCTACAACTGTATGTAAAATTTCTGCTACTAAGGATTCATTCTGTAACAACGCACTACCAGCCAGTACATTACATACTTTTTTTACCGGGCAACCCATATTAATGTCAA
>JAIL01000047.1 GCA_000725195.1 Snodgrassella alvi SCGC AB-598-O02 | reverse complement strand
GTGTGCTCTTCCGATCTAGCACATGGGGATTTGCAGGCTAGAGAGGCTGCTGGAGAACTGCTGGCAGCTGTGCTAATAAGGCAACACCAACATCATCGCCGGCAACCACTACAGCCAAACCGGCAGCAGCGTATCCAGCCCCAGAGGCGACATCAACATCATCGCCAAACAAATCGACATCAGCGCCGCCGAGGATCAGCACAAACGCGACAACATCCATACCTTTGAAAAAAGTGGTCTTACCGTAGCCGTTAACGTACACATCAGCATCAATACCCCCACCGCCACCCATGGAGACGAACGCAACGGCGCCACCGTCATCGACCGCGTCGCCCCAACAAGCACAAATGGCTGGGTAGCGACTACATGCTCAGCGCCCTTGGCCAAGCAACCTTATCGGCACAGATAACCTGCAACTGGACAACATCGAATCCAAAGGCCAGCAGCCCGTAGAAGACAAAGGCAGAACAGGTCATATACACTATGAAAAAAAGAAAAATTCAGTAGATCGGAAGAGCGTCGTGTAGGGAAAGAG
>JAIL01000046.1 GCA_000725195.1 Snodgrassella alvi SCGC AB-598-O02 | reverse complement strand
CCTTATATCACGGTTACCAATCTAGCCCGTACCATCAGAGAATTGAAAGATCGCGGAATATGGATTATAGGCACTGATATGAACACCAGTACTGATTTATATCATTTCTCTACTCCACCGGCAGTGGCATGGATTATGGGAGCTGAAGGTAGTGGCATGCGGCGTCTGACCCGTGAATTATGTGATATTTTAGTCTCCATACCAATGTTCGGTACAGTTGAAAGTATGAACGTATCAGTCAGCGCCGGAATAGTCCTTAGTGAAACGCGCCGCCAGCGAACTTTAGTGGATAGTAAATAAATCAGAATATTTTATATTACAAAATAAGGAAAATAAGATGGTTTGGTGCATAAGTGCTTTGTTACTTTTTTTAGTGGAATTGTTCAGTGGTACTTTTTATTTATTGGTGATCAGTGCAGCCATGTTAAGTAGTGGTTTATCAGAGTGGTTGTTTAATACTTCAACCATCACAAATATGATAATCGCTACTGCCTTTTCAGTAATTGGTATTGTTATTGTACGGCTATGGCA
>JAIL01000045.1 GCA_000725195.1 Snodgrassella alvi SCGC AB-598-O02 | reverse complement strand
CACGGCGTGGATACTGAGAGATCAGATCAAAGGCGGCTGATTTGCTGGTACGTGGATAATCACCGTCATTAAGCCCCAATAAGCAGATACAACGGAATGGTAGGCTGCGCATCGGCACCATACTGCAAAAGGTGATTCCACCACGTAAAAAACCGGCCTGGCGGGTGGTGGACAGATAATTGCGCAGATGTTCGATAGCAATTTCTGAAGCGATGGGCTGATCAAATTGAGCCAGAGCAGCCTGTGCCTGCCAGTCGGCAAGGGCCGTTTCCAGTTGCTGCATGGCTGTGCCAGTCAAACTATCGTCATCAGCTAAATCTCTTAATAAATTGCGGGTATTGTTTATCCATTGTTCAATAGTAACTGTTTGCTGCCAGTTATGATGGTGCTTAATCAGGCAATCAATGAGTTGCTGTGCTCGTGCCAGTGTTTCCGTATGCCCAATATCGGTAAACCACGGTAAGTGTTGCTGCCATATTGTCGGGTGTTGTTGTTGCGGCAGTAACCAACCCAAGACAGTACG
>JAIL01000044.1 GCA_000725195.1 Snodgrassella alvi SCGC AB-598-O02 | reverse complement strand
TAGCTGGATATTTAGGGTTATCTGAAATTAAAACTAGGTTAGCACCTTGATTTTGAATACGCTTGATACTTATATGATCATCATACTGTACCGCATAAAGAAAACCATCAATAGGTTTAGCGTTAGCTTTATTGATAATAAGAATATCATGATTTGATATGGTTGGTTCCATACTGTCACCCTTAGCCCAAACAGCGATTAGATTATCAACTTCACAACTGTGATGTTTGATTAAGGTGATATCAAATGGGATTGTTTCTAAAACTGAAAATGCACTATTTGTTTCATTGAGATGATGAAATGGAATATCAATAGAACCTTTACCTTGGCTTTCTGGAAGTAAACGACATTCGCCTTTTCCTGTTGCAAGCCACTCGATTGGTACATCACATTTCTGAGCTATGGTTGCCAATCTATTTAGCGATGGATAGGTCTTTCCACATAAATAATCTCGTATTACTGCTTCTGACATTCCTACTTTTTTCGCAAAAGCGTTACCTGAAAGACCTTCTAAAACAATAG
>JAIL01000043.1 GCA_000725195.1 Snodgrassella alvi SCGC AB-598-O02 | reverse complement strand
GGTTCTTCGCGTCCAAAATGACCATAAGCCGCGGTTTTAGCATAAATTGGTCGTTGTAAATCCAACATTTTAATAATTCCTTTCGGACGCAAATCAAAATGCTGTTGCACAATTTCAATCAGCTTTTCTTCATTAATTTTGCCTGTACCAAAGGCATCAATCGCGATAGAAGTAGGCTCAGCAATACCAATTGCATATGAAATTTGTATCTGGCACTGACTGGCCAAGCCTGCAGCAACGATATTTTTAGCTACATATCGACAAGCCTAAGCAGCAGAACGATCCCCCTTAGTTGGATCTTTACCGGAGAATGCACCACCACCATGCGGAGCAGCCCCGCCATATGTATCAACAATAATCTTGCGACCCGTTAAACCACAATCCCCTTGTGGTCCGCCAATCACAAAACGACCAGTTGGGTTAATCAAATATTTAGTGTCAGCAGTCAACATTTGAGCTGGTAGTACTGGTTCAATAATATATTTTTTTACAGCAGCAATCAGTTCATCACGTTCTATATG
>JAIL01000042.1 GCA_000725195.1 Snodgrassella alvi SCGC AB-598-O02 | reverse complement strand
CAGCACCACCACGTGCATCACCATCCATTTTAGTCAGTACTACACCGGTTAAAGGTAGAGTATTCCGGTTTTGCTTTCGCATTATTCTTTCTGGCCGAATACATTTTCATGATTCTGGTATCTGCCCTGACGGCATTATTGTTCTTTGGTGGCTGGTTGTCTCCCTTTCCGCAAAGCTGGGGTTTCATTGGTACCCCGAGTGTATTGTGGATGTTTCTGAAAATGGCACTGGTGTTGTACTTTTATCTGTGGATACGTGCAACATTTCCACGATATCGTTATGACCAGATTATGCGTCTGGGCTGGAAAGTACTGATTCCGGTAACCATTGTGGCAGTAATTGTATTAGGTTTGTGGATGATTTCACCCCTGAATTTATGGCATTAAGCAGGGAAAGGCATTGATATGGCAAATATAATTAAAACTTTTCTGCTAACTGAGCTGCTTGCAGGGATGAAGGTCACTCTGAAAAACTTCTTTGCACGTAAGGAAACTATATTTTATCCCGAGGAAAAAACGCC
>JAIL01000041.1 GCA_000725195.1 Snodgrassella alvi SCGC AB-598-O02 | reverse complement strand
GCGCCAGTCTGGGACCGGTACTTGGTGACGTGACCAAATACGGTTTTGATATGGCCATTGCGCCAGGGTTTCTTTCAATTGTTGGCGCTTGTGATCGGCGTAATGCTGCCACGGTGCATATCGAGTCTCATCTTGTGAACGATCGGGAAAATACCAGCCAGAACCGTCTTTAGGGTCATTTACCAATAAATTGAGTTCATGGTTACCGATCACGGCATAGGCTTGATCATTGGCCATCATCTCTATTGCCCAGCCGAGTACAGCCGGACTATCCGGACCACGATCACACAGATCGCCAACAAATACCAGTTTACGCCCACGTGGATGGCGACCACATTCATCATAGCCAAGAAAATGTAGTAATTGTTGCAACGGCTCCCATTCACCATGTACATCGCCAATAATATCAAGCGGTACAGATGCAGGTAATGAACGGATAAAACGACTGCGATTAAAATCCATAATTGAAAGGGCCTGCTCAGCAGATAATACAGTTGTGTGTCTATATCTATGTATTTT
>JAIL01000040.1 GCA_000725195.1 Snodgrassella alvi SCGC AB-598-O02 | reverse complement strand
TGTTCATGGCGACAGGAGTATTTTGATTTTATTAGTCAGCGGGAAAATGTGGACAAGGCAGTATTGCAGGGGATAGAGGCAACATTTGGCTGGAAAATTACCCCAAAAATAGAATGGACGGCCAACTATACCTATACTCATAGTAAGCAAAAAAGTGGGCAGTTTAGTGGTAGACCGCTGAATGAAATGCCTAAGAATATGTTTAACACCACTGTGAATTGGCAGGCATCTGAAAAATTCTCTACCTGGGCACGATGGAATTTTCGTAGCCGAACTTCAGATTATTTAGCTCGAACTTCAATGGCTATTGGTAAACCATCATATGGTTTTGTAGATACTGGACTGGTATTTAAACCGAAAAAAGATTTGCTGATTAGTGGTGGTATTTACAATATTTTCGATAAACGTGTTGATCAGAAAGATTATGGTCGTACGCTTGATGGCCGTCGTTATAATATTAGTGCGCAAATTAATTTCTAAGTTGATAGCGACTTGGTTATTCACTGTCATATA
>JAIL01000039.1 GCA_000725195.1 Snodgrassella alvi SCGC AB-598-O02 | reverse complement strand
TGTTGTTGTTTTTAGTCAATAGTTTCAATGTAAGCTGGTGCTTTAATCTGATCTTATCAGATCAGATTAAAGAAGTGGCAAAACAGGATTTGTTCCCATTGTTTGGGTTTAGGTCAGGCAGTGGTATTATGTCCGGAGGTATTGCTCCTACCGTAGCAGCGGCTCTATTGGATCAATTCCATAGTTGGTGGCCAATTGCCATTTACTTTGGCGCTATGGCAACTGTTGGTTTCATTACCACTTTCTTTGCACCGGAAACCAGAGGTCGCGACCTTAATGCGGTGGAAGATGCCATTTAAACCTTGCGACAGATAAACAACTGTCTTATTTCATACGGAGTCAGCTAATGGCTCCGTCTTTATTCTTATATAAATGACAGATATGAAACGTATTATTATTGACTGTGATCCTGGCAACGGTGTAGCTGGTGCTAATGTTGATGATGGACTGGCGTTGGCGCTGGCGCTGGCATCAGATTGTATTAAACTGGAATTGATTACCATTGTGGCTGG
>JAIL01000038.1 GCA_000725195.1 Snodgrassella alvi SCGC AB-598-O02 | reverse complement strand
ATGCTGGCTGATTATCAGACACGTGCCACTACTGAAGCTGCTGGTAGCCTGCTGCATAATTTACTGGCCGATATTGCTTATGAGGCTCATCTGCTCAATACCGAAGAAGGGCGTGCCGGAGAAATCAAGTGGTGCAATGTTCGGGATTTACTTGGCTGGATAGGCCAAAAAAGTGAAGAAGATGACAAAAATATCCTTGAAATAGCCCAGACGATTGCACTGATGACATTGCTTGAGGGCAAAGAAGATGAAGATGCGGATATGGTAAGCATGTCAACGCTGCATGCTTCCAAAGGACTAGAATATCCACATGTATTGATACCAATACCTGTCAGTATGCCTTAATGCGTCTGCTTACCGGTGCAGAGGGTAAGTTCACGGCAGTAGGTTAAGGTGGTGATTCTTGGGCAGGATCCTTATCATGGTCCGCAGCAGGCACATGGTTTATGAAGTATATATAAGTTAATCCGTTGACTAATAGAAATATTTAGAGAGATACCTATGGCG
>JAIL01000037.1 GCA_000725195.1 Snodgrassella alvi SCGC AB-598-O02 | reverse complement strand
GATCAATGTGGTTGCTGTATTGATGATGACTATTTACCTAAAGAACTTAAATTACCGAATAGAGCTGATATAAGCTTCACCGAAGATGCGAGATGTATTGTGTCGCAAAGATTTAAAGAATTTATTGAAACGCTAGATTATAGAGTCGATTTTTTTCCTGTCAATCAGAATAAAACTTTATTTTTGATGAAGCCGGTACAAATAATTAAATACTCAGCTTATCAATTAGAAAAGTACTGTGAAAAATGCCATCAATATCTACATCAAGTAGCACCAAGAGCAGATTTCTATCATGAAACCGGAAAAGTATTACAAAATGGAATATTTTTTACATCAACAGCTTTTGGTAGTGGAATAGAAAAATGGCCAATTATTGTTCTAGGAGTAGAAACAGCTAAGGTTATCGGTGAAGCGGTTAAAAAATTTAAATTTAGAGGGGCAGATATTTCACCAAAAAAAGTAGGCGTGAAAAATAAATAATTCCACCAGCAATATTTATTGATTTA
>JAIL01000036.1 GCA_000725195.1 Snodgrassella alvi SCGC AB-598-O02 | reverse complement strand
TTATGCTATAACGATGTCGATTTGCTTTTAGGATAGCGATTTTCGTCCTATTATCAGTGCTGCTTGCTTTAAAATATCGTTTTCCATACGGAGTTGTTTAAGCTCTTTACGCAATGCGATTAACTCTTGTTCTTGTGGACTGCGATTATCTTTTGTTTTAAATGAGCCGCTTTGGCTTGCTTGCGTTATCCAACGGTCCAAAGCTGATGGTGTCAAATCATATTCGGCAACGATTTCACTACGTGATTTACCATGTTGATAAAGACTGACCATTTGCTGTTTAAAATCATCTGTGAATGTTCGTCTTTTGCGTTTAATCTTATTCATATTTGTTCCTTTTTTAGTTGTGATAAGTTTACCTTACCCCTTAAAAAAGTTGTATGATTTAGTGTAGCCGATCCAATGGACGTGTTAGTGAACTAGGATTACTTGAGTTTATTTGACCACTACTTTGTCTATTCAATTTACACTGATAATAAGCATAATGTCTTGATAATCCTAAATA
>JAIL01000035.1 GCA_000725195.1 Snodgrassella alvi SCGC AB-598-O02 | reverse complement strand
TTTCAAGCAGAAGACGGCATACGAGATGGTTAAGAAAGATCAAGCTTACCGACTTATTTTTAACCGAAAATTTGCCGAAGAAGCACAAGTTTGGATTCAAGAACTAAAAGGTGATGCTTATATTAAAATTACAGGTGAAGGAAAGAATGAATAGTCGTGTTCATCAAGGGCATTTTGCTCGCAAGCGATTTGGTCAAAACTTTCTACATGATGATTATATTATTGAAAGTATTGTTGCAGCGATACAACCTAAACAAGGGCAAGCTTTAGTTGAAATAGGCCCAGGACTTGCTGCATTGACAATACCGGTAAGTAAATATGTTGATCATCTGACTGTGATTGAAATTGATAGGGATTTAGCTAGTCGATTGGTCGAAAATCCTTTTTTACAAAATAAAATTAGTGTGATTAAACAAGATGCATTAACATTTGATTTTAATCTATTATTTGATCAATCAGGTCAGCAATTAAGAGTATTTGGTAACTTACCTTACAATATTTCGA
>JAIL01000034.1 GCA_000725195.1 Snodgrassella alvi SCGC AB-598-O02 | reverse complement strand
TATTTAATTTTTTGTTACATAAATATGTCTCAACACAAATCAATTACTTGGTTGAGACATATTTATGTAACAAAAAATTAAATAGACACAATTTAATTTTTTGTTACATAAATATGTCTCAACACAAATCAATTACTTGGTTGGCAAAACAGGATTTGTTCCCATTGTTTGGGTTTAGGTCAGGCAGTGGTTATCAGGATATTTAGTTAAGGTTGGTAGAAAAATATGGTTAGTAGGGTACCAGAACTTGTCTGTCCGGCAGGAAATCTGCCAGCATTGAAAATGGCAATTGATCATGGTGCAGATACAGTCTATATGGGGCTGAAAGATGCCACTAATGCACGTAATTTCGCCGGTCTGAATTTTGATGCTAAGTCTGCACGAGATGGAATTGCATATGCGCATCAGCGTGGTCGTAAAGTGTTAATGGCTATTAATACTTATGCATAAGCTGGACAAGTTGCTAAATGGCGACAGGCAATTGATACTGCTGCTGAG
>JAIL01000033.1 GCA_000725195.1 Snodgrassella alvi SCGC AB-598-O02 | reverse complement strand
ATAATGCCAAACCAGTTTAGAAAAGCAACTGCGCCAGTGCGTAATGCGTTTAGTTCTCTGTTATTTCCAGGGTCGACTGTAAGCGCCCAAAGTCACTTGTTGTCCTTCAGATACTTTTGCCAGCGCTTGTTGCCACTGTGGACTGACCGCAAACTTTTCCGGTTGCTGGCAAGCCAGATCAATTGCCTGACGCAGTACCTTGGTAACCTGTGCGGTATAGGCCGGGCTACGCTGCCGACCTTCTACCTTGATAGCAGCAACATTCATCGCCAGCAACTGAGGCAGAATCTCAATTACATTCAAACTGGTTGGTTCTTCCAAGGCATAATATACCTCATCAGCAACTTGGAATCGCCCTTTGCACAAAGTCGGATAACCTGCCGGTTCACCGACCTGATACTGATCAATTAAAATATTATTTAGACGCGCATCCATACCCTTAGCATGCTGTTCCCAGCGTACGTATTTAGCCGGAGAACATACCCCAAAAG
>JAIL01000032.1 GCA_000725195.1 Snodgrassella alvi SCGC AB-598-O02 | reverse complement strand
AGATGTTGTCTTTATCACCACATCATCGCCAATATCACTGGTATCAATGCCAGAAATTGTATAATTGTTAATATTATTATCATCTATAATCGTGATAGCTTTTACACCCAAAGGAAAAAGAGTTAAGGTTCCGAGAGAAACGTTAAATAATAAATTATGTATGATCGAATTTACTCTTTTTTGTTTAAAATTACTCATTTATATTCCTTGACCAACTTACTCGTCAGTTAACTCTTGATAAAAAAATTGAACTAATATTTTAATTTTAATTGATATTAACCAATATATATTCAAATTATATCTAATTACGTAATTATACTCATATAAACTAAACATATATTTACAAATAAAAAATTATTTATGATATATAAATATCAATTTAACATTAAATTAATTTACTTTTTCCTATTCTATTTTTAAAGAATAAATTTAATATTCAGGAAATTGCTTATCAGGCTGAGAAATTGTAACTGCTAACAAAG
>JAIL01000031.1 GCA_000725195.1 Snodgrassella alvi SCGC AB-598-O02 | reverse complement strand
ATAGGAATGAATATGCGGTTGAATCGCAAACATAGTCTATATGGTGATGTGGTTTATTCAGCGGGTAATAAATTCGATCGGAAACAGGTTAATATAGGATATCGTTATAATTTTTAATTAAAATGGCGATAATAAAATATTATTACCGTCATTTTTGTATGAAAAATAATGGTAATAAACTTAATAAAATACAGAATAATTATAATAATTAATAATTGGTATATCGATTAATAAATTTTAAATAAAAATCATTTGCAGAATTTAAATAAATATTAATAAGAATTCAACAATTAATATTATTATTATGTTTATGGCATAGTAAGCCATAATAAATTTTGTTATCTGTAGACTTAGCCTGATTTTTTTTCCAATTTGGTAAATTTATTTGGTTCTCAGATTTTACCATGAATATAAAATCACTTTGTTAGCAGTTACAATTTCTCAGCCTGATAAGCAATTTCCTGAATATTAAAT
>JAIL01000030.1 GCA_000725195.1 Snodgrassella alvi SCGC AB-598-O02 | reverse complement strand
TTTTTTCAAGCAGAAGACGGCATACGAGATATTTTGGCTGAGTCATGTAACCGTTGCATGTGTTCACGATGACGAAATACTGCTGGACCATTATGGGTTTCGTAACAACGCACACCTTCAAAAACAGATGTGCCATAATGTAATGCATGAGACATAACATGGACTTTTGCTTCGTCCCATTTAATCATTTCACCATTAAACCAAATATAATCAGCCTTTGCAGTTGTTGTCATGTTAAAATTCCTCTAATTTATAACTTATTGTGTTGTTAAATTTCTGATTCTGACCAAATTTAATCAATTGCGATAATATCAGCCAGTTTAAGTAATTGTGTTGTTATTTGTGATTTAGCTTTACTGTTAATTAAATCAAATTTCACTAATAGTTCTTTGTTTTGCTCCGCATGCATATTCATAGATTGAATATAACCACCACGATGACGAATCACTCTTAATATTCGCTCTAAAGCACCT
>JAIL01000029.1 GCA_000725195.1 Snodgrassella alvi SCGC AB-598-O02 | reverse complement strand
GAATTCTGTTATAAACTACATCATTTCCAGCCTTCTTAGCTTGCTCCATTTCTGCGCTACGGTATTCATTTTCTTTGGCTCTTAAAGCTAACTCAAATTTTGCATAAGCTGGACAAGTTGCTAAATGGCGACAGGCAATTGATACTGCTGCTGAGCTGGGCGTAGATGCGGTGATTCTGGCTGATCTGGGTATGCTGGCTTATGCACGCAAGGCACACCCTGATTTGGCGCTGCATATGTCAGTGCAGGGATCGGCAACAAATTATGAAGCCATCAATCTGGCGCAAGAACTGTTTGGTATCAAACGGGTTGTATTGCCACGAGTATTGACCTTGGCACAAGTAGAGCAAGTGATTAAGCATACTACTGTAGAAATTGAGGTTTTTGGTTTTGGCAGTTTATGTGTCATGGTGGAAGGTCGTTGCTTGCTGTCCAGCTATGTTACAGG
>JAIL01000028.1 GCA_000725195.1 Snodgrassella alvi SCGC AB-598-O02 | reverse complement strand
AATAAACGGAATACGCCAGCCCCAGACAATCACATCTTCCTTATCCAGCATCAACACCAGTAACCATACAGCTGAAGCAATCAGCGTTCCGCTATTAGATCCAATCCCAATAATAGAAGCGATTAACCCTCGATGTTTAGGTGGTGCATATTCTCCCAGCATCACGGTTGCTCCAGATAATTCAGCTCCGGCACCAAATCCCTGCATAAAACGCAACAAAACTAACATAAATGGTGCCCACAGACCAATAGTCTGATAGCTGGGAATAAAACCAATTAAAGTAGTTGATATGCCCATTAAGGCGATGGTGGTAACGAGGACAAATTTTCGCCCTTTTCGGTCGCCCATTCTGCCAAAGAAAATGGCACCAATTGGACGGGCAATAAAACCTACTGAATAAGTAGCAAAGCTGGATAGTAAAGCCAGAGTTTTACTTAGTTCAGGAAA
>JAIL01000027.1 GCA_000725195.1 Snodgrassella alvi SCGC AB-598-O02 | reverse complement strand
CTAATGCTGGTATAGGAGCCAATCTGCAACACTATAATCCTTTACCGGATGCAGACGCTTAATCAATTATTAAAAAAGCAGATTTTGCAGGCTGATATGTCGTTGCTGGCTGGACGAAACTTTCAAATTGTGGTTGAGGATCTAGGATTAAATTTGTATTTTACTGCTGATGAAAACAAATTTATTCTGGCTAATAATACTGTTCCGGTAGATCTGTACTTCGGCGCTAATATGGTTGATTTTATGAAGATGTTGCTGCGGCAGGAAGATCCAGATACTTTATTTTTTAACCCAAAATTAAAAATTGAAGGTGATACCGAATTAGGTTTGATTGTCAAAAATTTATTAGACAGTATTGACTGGTCAACGATTCCACTGATGAAATCTATTGTTGAGCATTAATCTGTCGCTATCTGTGCTGAATATATTAATATGAAA
>JAIL01000026.1 GCA_000725195.1 Snodgrassella alvi SCGC AB-598-O02 | reverse complement strand
CCCGCCAGCGCATCTGTTAAAGCTTTAGCGTCATTGTGAAGCTGGACATTGAGAAGTTGTAAATTTTTCAGTTCTGTTTCCAACGTTGTACGTTGTTTGGATTCCTTCTCATAGGTATTCTGCACTAGCTGGCTAAATCCTTGCATACGTTCATGCAATGGGTTGAGTAGCTGAATTAAACTGGCCTGATTCTGCTCACTAAATCGTTTACTTTTTTCTTCCAGAATATCATTAGCTAATGACTTAAACTGATCAGTAAGACTTGTACGTGCCTCATTTAATAAAACCAATTTCTCCTTAAATTATTAAAGAGAATTTTCTACTTTCTTGCTGTACTATGTTAGGAAATAGTTATAACAGTTTTATAATTCCATGTTTTTTTTATGCACGTTAGTTAGGAGGCAAAAAGTACAAATC
>JAIL01000025.1 GCA_000725195.1 Snodgrassella alvi SCGC AB-598-O02 | reverse complement strand
GGGTTGGTTGTGGCGTTTGTGATGGCACAATATGATTGATTTTTCTGCTTTATTCACTATTATGGCTTTATCGTTTGCAAACAAACATTTAAGCCAGGCCTGAAAACCTTTTTAATAAGTATAAAACACGGCAAAAATCACGATAATTTTTTATAGCAAGTGGTTCTGCAAGCAAAATTTTATGTGTTTTAAGCAACAATGGTGAGTATGGGGGCATAACAAAGCTTATGATATTGATAACAGAATGACAGACGCCAACCTTTCTTCTAATCAAGTTAAACGCCATCTGAAAACTCGCCACCTGTCAATGATTGCTATTGGTGGCAGTATTGGCACTGGATTGTTTATGGCCAGTGGTAGTGCTATCCATGACGCGGGGCCAGGCGGAGCCTTACTGGCTTATTTCGCC
>JAIL01000024.1 GCA_000725195.1 Snodgrassella alvi SCGC AB-598-O02 | reverse complement strand
TGCCTCCACCGTTGTTGCCTCCACCGTTGTTGCCTCCACCGTTGTTGCCTCCACCGTTGTTGCCTCCACCAGTGTTGCCTGAGCCGCCTCCATTTGAATTTGATGATGCAGACAATATCCAGTCTGAGCCGTTAGAATGGCCAGATTCGTCTAAACTATTAAATTCATAGCCACCAATATCTACTGCGGAGGACGATAAACTAAATTTAGCGTCCCCTCCATTGGTTTCGACCAGTTTAATTTTTTCATTTCCAGTGACTGCTGCTGCACCTGTACGCCGATCATCAATGATAATTCGATGATTACCCGTTGCCTGTTGTGCGCCGGTAATCTTCAGCATATCACTATCTAAATTCGTACCAATTGCAGTTCGCATTTCAAACACGCCATTACCTGCCAGCGAAT
>JAIL01000023.1 GCA_000725195.1 Snodgrassella alvi SCGC AB-598-O02 | reverse complement strand
AAATAGTGTCTATTTAATTTTTTGTTACATAAATATGTCTCAACACAAATCAATTCCGTGGTTGGTCAGTCTGGGGGCTGCAATTGCCGGTTATTGTCTGTTACCGGGCGCGTGGTATGTATTAATAGGTTCTCTGGCCGGGTTGGTTGTGGCGTTTGTGATGGCACAATATGATTGATTTTTCTGCTTTATTCTCTATTATGGCTATGGCTGTGGTTACATATATTACCAGAGTAACCGGCTATTTGTTATTACGTAATCGTATTTTAAGCCCGCGGATGACAAAAGTACTCGAAGCAATTCCCGGCTGTGTGCTGATTGCGGTAATCGCCCCAGCATTTGCGACCAATAACTAGGTGGGGAACATATAAATGGATGGATGTAAAAGAATTACCGACGACAA
>JAIL01000022.1 GCA_000725195.1 Snodgrassella alvi SCGC AB-598-O02 | reverse complement strand
TAAAATAGCCGGGAAGCTGGGCAAAAGTCATGATCAGAATATATTCAAAGCTTTTTTTATTTAAGAATTAGTACTTTTGGTGCCTTGATTAGCGGTTGCTGGATTAAAGGTTTGATATAAGGGAATAACTTTTTCCACACTATCCACCGCGCTGATTTTATTGGTTGCCGATTGCTGTTCTTCTGGCGTAAGAATGCCCATTACATAGGCAATGCGATCATAAGTAACTACTTTAGTGTAGGTTGGTGATACACCTCTGACATTCAACAAAATATTATAATCATAAATTCTTGGTCTAGATGTATGGCTTTCACTGGATACATCAATATAATTATAAACATTTTGAGCAGCTGGCTGGGCGCGGGCCACTCGTCCAACCTGATTTTTATCGCTTTCACTGG
>JAIL01000021.1 GCA_000725195.1 Snodgrassella alvi SCGC AB-598-O02 | reverse complement strand
CCGCCAGCGGTAAAGTATGGGGAAGAATATATACAGGTAAATTAAGCTCATTTAATGATAAACGTTTATCAGGCTTTGACATGGATTACTACGGATTACAGTTAGGGCTTGATCGTAAACTGAATTCCGACAAAGTTAACTTTTATTACGGGCTAATGGGTGGGCTGAGTCGAGGTAATGTTGATCATAATGTTGGTGACGGCAGTACCAACAGTTATTCATTGGGATTATATGGAACGTTACAAAGCCAGAATGGATTTTATCTTGATGGTTTAGTTAAGTATATGCATATGACCAACAAGTTCAATAGTATGACAGCAGGAGGTTACCATGTTAAAGGAGACGGTAATACCAATGGTTTCTCAATAGGAGCAGAAGTAGGCAAACGTATTCATTTATC
>JAIL01000020.1 GCA_000725195.1 Snodgrassella alvi SCGC AB-598-O02 | reverse complement strand
CCATCAAACAATGGCATAGCCGCCAATGGGCTGTTCCCGGCCTTTTTAATACTATCAACTGGGAGGCTTCCCCTTTATATATCTGGCTGGCTGCCTTATGCGAACATTTACTTAGTCCGCGCTGGATGGACAGTTATGAAGCGATCCGATTCACCAATGCTATTCTGATTACCCTTGCTTTCAGGTTTATCGGTGGTTCTGCCCGTCAATTTCTCGGTCGTGGTAACGGTCGCATAGTAGTACTGATCTTACTGGGTTGCCCTGGCTTATTAATGCCAGCCCATTTCATTAATGACAGTATTATCATATTTCTCGGTGCCACCATGTGCTGGTACGGTTTTTCATTGGCTCAGCGTCGCGTTATGATGTCCAGCCTGATGCTCGGTGGTGGCTGGG
>JAIL01000019.1 GCA_000725195.1 Snodgrassella alvi SCGC AB-598-O02 | reverse complement strand
CCACTGCTGCCCAGCCACTCCAGTCCGGTATTTCGGCACAGACGTGCCAGTTCTGCCGGGGTAATAAATTTACGGAAATCATGAGTGCCACGAGGGGGAAGTTTTAGCATGTATTCAGCAGCAATAATAGCTTGAAAATAAGACTTCGGATTACGATTGATGGTTGAAAAACAAACTATGCCCCCTGGTTTTACTAATTGAGCACATGCCTGCACAATACTGCCCGGATTAGGTACGTGTTCAAGCATTTCCATACAACTGATAGCGTCAAATGAAGCAGGCAGATAAAATAGACAGAACTGATAGAGGATATAGAATGAAAAGGAGGAATATATAAAAATATTAAGATGTTATATTTATAAGCTTCATTATTTTATTTATGAAATTTATTGTTT
>JAIL01000018.1 GCA_000725195.1 Snodgrassella alvi SCGC AB-598-O02 | reverse complement strand
TACTCAAAGGGATGTGGAAAGGATGCAAAGCAGCAATTCCGTGGTTGGTCAGTCTGGGGGCTGCAATTGCCGGTTATTGTCTGTTACCGGGCGCGTGGTATGTATTAATAGGTTCTCTGGCCGGGTTGGTTGTGGCGTTTGTGATGGCACAATATGATTGATTTTTCTGCTTTATTCTCTATTATGGCTATGGCTGTGGTTACATATATTACCAGAGTAACCGGCTATTTGTTATTACGTAATCGTATTTTAAGCCCGCGGATGACAAAAGTACTCGAAGCAATTCCCGGCTGTGTGCTGATTGCGGTAATCGCCCCAGCATTTGCGACCAATAACTAGGTGGGGAACATATAAATGGATGGATGTAAAAGAATTACCGACGACAA
>JAIL01000017.1 GCA_000725195.1 Snodgrassella alvi SCGC AB-598-O02 | reverse complement strand
GCTGCAAAGCCATTTGCTGATAAAAATCTAAAATGGTCTCTTTCGACCAGAAAAAAAGAATCGGACCCAAAGTAAGATCCAGTTTTCGTTGTTGCATATCAGTTCTCTGTTATTTCCAGGGTCGACTGTAAGCGCCCAAAGTCACTTGTTGTCCTTCAGATACTTTTGCCAGCGCTTGTTGCCACTGTGGACTGACCGCAAACTTTTCCGGTTGCTGGCAAGCCAGATCAATTGCCTGACGCAGTACCTTGGTAACCTGTGCGGTATAGGCCGGGCTACGCTGCCGACCTTCTACCTTGATAGCAGCAACATTCATCGCCAGCAACTGAGGCAGAATCTCAATTACATTCAAACTGGTTGGTTCTTCCAAGGCATAATAT
>JAIL01000016.1 GCA_000725195.1 Snodgrassella alvi SCGC AB-598-O02 | reverse complement strand
GTTGATGCTGGATAAGGAAGATGTGATTGTCTGGGGCTGGCGTATTCCGTTTATTATTGCTGCTGAATACATGCTAAAACTTACCCCTCGTGGCACTCATGATTTCCGTAAATTTATTACACCGGCAGAACTGGCACGTCTGTGCCGAAATACCGGACTGGAGTGGCTGGGGAGCAGTGGGTTTACTTATAATCCTTTCAGCAAACGTTATCACCTGACAGATTGTCTGGATGTCAATTCCATGATTGCCTGTCATCGACCACTTGCCTAAGATAACAATGAAAAAAAAAGCCGGCTGTATTTAGCCGGGTTTCATATTAATATATTCAGCACAGATAGCGACAGATTAATGCTCAACAATAGAT
>JAIL01000015.1 GCA_000725195.1 Snodgrassella alvi SCGC AB-598-O02 | reverse complement strand
TTGTATTGTTCGTAAAAGATAGCGGAGAAAGTGTGTGGAATGATGTTGATCAACAAAACAGCTAAAACTATTTGAGCAAAAAGGATTAATTACCAGAAAGCTCTACCCGGAAGTACCACCTAAAGTCGAATACCAGATAACAGTACTGGGAAAAACTTTAAAACCAGCTTTAGTTTCCATTGCGAACTGGATGGAGCAGCATGAAAAAGACTTACTCTGAATCATTATCAGCTTATTCAGATAAATTAACTCAAGCAGCAATAAATATCTGTCAACAGCTGATAAGTATTAACGAAAGAAAAGTACCAATTCATTTTTAAACAATCAGATTATTAATACCTGGCCATTGATACTAATGGCTAGG
>JAIL01000014.1 GCA_000725195.1 Snodgrassella alvi SCGC AB-598-O02 | reverse complement strand
AGTGATTTTTTTGCTGTTTCCTGTCCGATTACATACTGGTCAAGATTAGCAACAATTTCTGCCGGAGTAGGCAGTTTTTCCTGCCCGTCTCCATCAGCTGCCGGCATGCCATTCTCTGTAGAAGACGCACCCGGATTATGTAGCATTTCATTGCATGTATCCACGCACTCATTACAGATTAATGCGTTTTCACCTTCAATTAAATTTTTAACTTCGTTTTCAGGTTTACCGCAAAACGAACAATAACGAATTTCTTTACTCATAAACAGGATTTCATCAAGAAAATAGAGCTTATATTGAACGCCGGACCAAATACATAGATGATCTCGTATGCCGTCTTCTGCTTGAAAAAAA
>JAIL01000013.1 GCA_000725195.1 Snodgrassella alvi SCGC AB-598-O02 | reverse complement strand
GCTCATTTAAAAAACATTACAGCCTAGTTTTCGACCAAATTTATAATTACTCTAATGAATCAAAACTAATAACGATGTCTCCTATCCATATTTTCCAAAAATAAATTTAATGTAAAAATGGTGGTTCCAGAATTAACAGAACCACCATCATTAAGCCGACTTTTATATATTAGTCTGCGATTATAGTTTCATCACCTAATTTGAAGTTTTAATTAGAAATATGATTTGAACTAAAAATTATAACGATATCCTATATTAACCTGTTTTCGATCGAATTTATTGCCTGCTGAATAAACCACATCGCCATATAGATTATGTTTGCGATTCAACCGCATATTC
>JAIL01000012.1 GCA_000725195.1 Snodgrassella alvi SCGC AB-598-O02 | reverse complement strand
ATCTATTGTTGAGCATTAATCTGTCGCTATCTGTGCTGAATATATTAATATGAAACCCGGCTAAATACAGCCGGCTTTTTTTTTCATTGTTATCTTAGGCAAGTGGTCGATGACAGGCAATCATGGAATTGACATCCAGACAATCTGTCAGGTGATAACGTTTGCTGAAAGGATTATAAGTAAAATATTATTTAGACGCGCATCCATACCCTTAGCATGCTGTTCCCAGCGTACGTATTTAGCCGGAGAACATACCCCAAAAGTATTTGGTGATTCACCTGTAACATAGCTGGACAGCAAGCAACGACCTTCCACCATGACACATAAACTGC
>JAIL01000011.1 GCA_000725195.1 Snodgrassella alvi SCGC AB-598-O02 | reverse complement strand
GTAATATTCACTCTCCACAGGTTTTGCTGACGATTGTTGGTTTTTGTCTGATTGTGACGCTGGAACACTATCGTATTCGAGGTGGAATTATTATTGGTATTTTGTCGGTTACTGCGGTGGCTTCGATAATAGGTCTTAATCAGTTTCAAGGGGTATTTGCTCCTGTTCCGTCTCTGGCACCGACTTTTTTAAAGCTGGACTTTCATGATTTATTTAGTATGTCCGGGAATATGTAAAACCTTAAATAAATATTGACCAACTTTTAACTCATCACCCTCCTGTAACCACCGACTAGGGGTAAAGGGCTGACTGATAGGAAAGCCATAAT
>JAIL01000010.1 GCA_000725195.1 Snodgrassella alvi SCGC AB-598-O02 | reverse complement strand
AGTTTAATACTTTAAACGGATTTGAAAATTCTAATCCCGGCGGTAAAGATTGGATGTTGTCTGCATCTCCAAAATCAAATAATGGAGGTGGCTCAAGCGACACCGGCAATGGAGACAACACCGGTAATGGTGGCGGGACATCAGGTGGCTCGGGTACAAAACCAGATTCCAGACCAAATTTAACCAATACTGCCAAAAATGCGGCTAATATTCTTAATTCAAATTACTTAATGAATTATGTAGAAACACAAACTTTATTGCAGCGTATGGGACAACTGCGTACCGATGATACCGCCAGCGGTAAAGTATGGGGAAGAATATATACAG
>JAIL01000009.1 GCA_000725195.1 Snodgrassella alvi SCGC AB-598-O02 | reverse complement strand
TTTTCAAGCTATTATTGCTGCTGAATACATGCTAAAACTTACCCCTCGTGGCACTCATGATTTCCGTAAATTTATTACACCGGCAGAACTGGCACGTCTGTGCCGAAATACCGGACTGGAGTGGCTGGGGAGCAGTGGGTTTACTTATAATCCTTTCAGCAAACGTTATCACCTGACAGATTGTCTGGATGTCAATTCCATGATTGCCTGTCATCGACCACTTGCCTAAGATAACAATGAAAAAAAAAGCCGGCTGTATTTAGCCGGGTTTCATATTAATATATTCAGCACAGATAGCGACAGATTAATGCTCAACAATAGAT
>JAIL01000008.1 GCA_000725195.1 Snodgrassella alvi SCGC AB-598-O02 | reverse complement strand
ACAACGGTGGAGGCAACACTGGTGGAGGCAACACTGGTGGAGGCAACACTGGTGGAGGCGGCACTGGTGGAGGCAATACCGGCAATGGAGACAACACCGGTAATGGTGGCGGGACATCAGGTGGCTCGGGTACAAAACCAGATTCCAGACCAAATTTAACCAATACTGCCAAAAATGCGGCTAATATTCTTAATTCAAATTACTTAATGAATTATGTAGAAACACAAACTTTATTGCAGCGTATGGGACAACTGCGTACCGATGATACCGCCAGCGGTAAAGTATGGGGAAGAATATATACAGGTAAATTAAGCTCATTTAA
>JAIL01000007.1 GCA_000725195.1 Snodgrassella alvi SCGC AB-598-O02 | reverse complement strand
CGTATTTGGTCACGTCACCAAGTACCGGTCCCAGACTGGCGCCAAGTGCAGTAAAACAGATCCAGCTCAGATATAAGCCCAGAGCTGCGCCCATATAAAAATAATAATTAAACTTTCTATCCTGAGCTTTTTTAGCTTCGGCAAAACCCAGCGCCCAGCTTTCATCGCACATTAAAAATAACGCCGGCAAAACTTTTCGCGCCGGCATATCTTTCATATAAGGTGTTAAAGCTGCGCCCATTAAAATATGACGACTATTCACCAGTAACGTCATCAAAGCGATTAATAATAAATGAGGCGGAGATG
>JAIL01000006.1 GCA_000725195.1 Snodgrassella alvi SCGC AB-598-O02 | reverse complement strand
GTTTCTCCTTTAAACTCTCTCAGATAACCTGTTTTCAAATAGATATCCACCGGATTTTTACCACTTTGAATGGTATAACCTACTATTAAACTGGCCCGACCTATTAACGAATCATAACTGCCCAGTCTGGTGCTTAATCCATTGCTCGCATTTATGGTGGCTCCATCCTGATGTGAATAGGTCAGCTGAGCCTGTGGCTCTACATACCAACCCTCATCTGGATTTCCTCCTCTCGATAAATGAATACGTTTGCCTACTTCTGCTCCTATTGAGAAACCATTGGTATTAC
>JAIL01000005.1 GCA_000725195.1 Snodgrassella alvi SCGC AB-598-O02 | reverse complement strand
GTTCTGCATTAATTTGATGCTGGAATAGGATGAAGTAGATTTTTGCTGGAAATTTAATTTCAGTTTTTAACAATTAGTATTACCTTGCATTATAAATATAGGATATTTAAATGAGTGACTTGCAATCGTCAGTTGACAGCCACTATTCGAGCGCAGCTGAACAGCGTTTAGCCACACCTGAAGGAAGACGTGAGTTTTTTAAAGCAACGCTTTCCTGCTGGCTGGGTACCACCATGGAGTATGTCGATTTTGCTTTGTACGGCTTGGCTGCCGGACTGG
>JAIL01000004.1 GCA_000725195.1 Snodgrassella alvi SCGC AB-598-O02 | reverse complement strand
GTTCTCTGGCCGGGTTGGTTGTGGCGTTTGTGATGGCACAATATGATTGATTTTTTCTGCTTTATTCACTATTATGGCTATGGCTGTGGTTACATATATTACCAGAGTAACCGGCTATTTGTGGCTAATCCTGAGCTTGGTGATATTTTCCATTATGCCAGCAGAAAGTCAAAATCTGCTCATTTTTGTTTTGCCACCATTAGCCCTGACAGGTGCAGCGCAACTAAACGCATTACGCACTGGCGCAGTTGCTTTTCTAAACTGGTTTGGCATTAT
>JAIL01000003.1 GCA_000725195.1 Snodgrassella alvi SCGC AB-598-O02 | reverse complement strand
GTTTCATTGTTATCTTCATAATATATTCCTATTTTATTCCTAATTGGTATAATACCTTTAACAATTTTGAGTTCAGTACCCCGCCGAAATCAACTCCATCAAAAAACACATTATCATAGGAAACATTATTCTTTATTTCTCCGGTTTTCTTGTCAACTACTGTTTTGGGCGATTTTAAGGCATTGGTCAGATTTTCTTTACGTATTATCTCGTATGCCGTCTTCTGCTTGAAAAAAGACATCGGGCGGGTTGTGGGTTAGGCTATAAG
>JAIL01000002.1 GCA_000725195.1 Snodgrassella alvi SCGC AB-598-O02 | reverse complement strand
TTCTGAATTAATCTATCAAATCTTCAAAGAAGCCAACCACGGACAAGAAGTTTTTCCATTTCAGCAGCTAATGTTATATCAACCGATCTTACTAAAATAAAGCCTTTATATGAGGAATTCGCTGCAGCACAAAAAGCGCTTAGAGACACCGCGAATAGTAGTAAATACAAGGAGAAAACCATTGTAAGACTATCTGTTTCGTTTATTTCGGAAACTACGGAATTTAAAACAGCTATGATTGAATTAATTGACCGTATTGAAGCTAA
>JAIL01000001.1 GCA_000725195.1 Snodgrassella alvi SCGC AB-598-O02 | reverse complement strand
CCGGCAAAATTAATGCCAGCCATTAAGGTAATTTGTCCGCTAGTTATCCCCTTTTGTACCGCCTGCGCACCCAAAAGCAATGCAAAAGGAACAAAGCTTAACATAATAGGCAAAGCTGCAATTAAACCTCGTTTCATTTCATGTCTGGGCGATAATTTAGGGGCAGACAATACCATTAAAAGTTCCGAATAATAGCTAAATAACCATTATAAATGTGCTAATTTGTCCCAGTCAAAATGTATATTTACAGTCTACGGACA